>DATFPD010000644.1:0-7358 GCA_035265005.1 Gemmatimonadaceae bacterium
CGAACGAGCTCGCTGCGCTCCTGCGCTGCGGGATGCGTGAGGAACTCGTCGACGGTCAGGAGGGTGGTGGGAGCTGCGGCCGTGTGCGTCATGCTCGTCTCTCCAGGCGGTCGTCGTCGCGGTTCCTGAAGATACCCGCCGCGCTTGCCCGCCGCACCCGCCGGCCGCATCTTCGCCGCACATGGCCGACTTCACCGACTACATCGACCTGGCCGCCGAGCGGGTGGGCGGCGCCGTGCTGCTGGCGAACGACGAGTTCTTCGCGCCGAAGGAGGGCCTCCTCAAGGCGGGGCCCGCCGAGTGGCGTGAGGGCGTCTACACCGAGCGCGGGAAGTGGATGGACGGGTGGGAGACGCGCCGCCGCCGCACGCCCGGCTTCGACTGGTGCGTCGTCAGGCTCGGCATCCCGGGCGTGGTGCGCGGGGTGGTGGTGGACACGAGCTACTTCCGTGGCAACTACCCCGAGTCGTGCTCGATCGACGCGTGCGCGGCGGCCGGCGTCCCCGACCCGTCGGTGCTGGTCGACGACACGCGCACGCGCTGGCGCGAGCTGCTGCCGCTCTCGCCGCTCCAGGGGCACGCGCAGAACGCCTTCGCCGTGTCGGACCCGGAGCGGGTGACGCACCTGCGGCTCAACATCTTTCCGGACGGCGGCGTGGCCCGGCTGCGCGTCTACGGCGAGGGGGTGCTCGACCGGCAGCGGCTGCACGCCGGCTCCGAGGTGGACCTGGCGGCGGCCGAGCACGGCGGGCTGGTGCCGGCGTGCAGCGACATGTTCTTCGGCCACCGGCACAACCTGATCATGCCCGGGCGCTCGACGCACATGGGGGACGGCTGGGAGACGAAGCGCCGCCGCGGCCCGGGGCACGACTGGACCATCGTCAGGCTCGCCGCGCGCGGCGCGATCCACCGCGTGGAGGTCGACACCGACCACTTCAAGGGGAACGCGCCCGGGAGCTGCATGCTGGAGACGTGCGACGCCGCGGCCGCGCTCGACGCCGCCGGGCTCACCGACCCGGCGCGCGCGCCGCAGTGGCGCGTGCTGCTTCCACAGGCGCCGCTCCAGCCGCACGCCCGGCATCACTTCGCCGACCAGCAGCTCGCCCACGGCGAGCCGGCGACGCACGCCCGCCTCAGCATCTACCCCGACGGCGGCATCGCGCGATTGCGGCTCTTCGGGGTGGTGTGATGCCGCGTGAAGAGCGGGACACGGATTGACGCGGACGGGAGCACGGATGGACGCGGAGGCTTCCTCCCGTCCGCGTTCGTCCGTGTCCCGCCGTTCCAGCCCGAACGGTCGTGAGCACGATCGCCGAGGTGGATGGAATGCCCGCGGACCGGGCGGCGTCCCTGTTCGAGAGCTGCTGCGGCTCGGGCGAGTGGGTGCGGCGGATGCTGGCGCGGCGCCCGTTCGGCTCGGCCGAGGCGCTGCTGGCGGCGGCCGACGAGGTGTGGTGGTCGCTCGCGCCCGCCGACTGGCTGGAGGCGTTCGCGCACCACCCGCGGATCGGCGAGCGCCAGGCCGCTGCGGCGCAGAGCGCGACCGCCCGCGGCTGGTCGGCCGACGAGCAGCGCGGCGCGGCCGCCGCGGGCGACGACGTGAAGGCCGCGCTGGCCGCCGGGAACCGCGAGTACGAGCGCCGCTTCGGCCACATCTATCTGGTGTGCGCCACCGGCAAGTCGGCCCCCGAGCTGCTCGCCCTCCTGCGCCAGCGCCTGACGAACGCCCCCGACGCCGAGCTCCGCGTGGCGTCGGGGGAGCAGGCGAAGATCACGCGGCTCAGGCTCCGCAAGCTGCTCGACTCGCCGGAGGCGACATGATTTCGACCCACGTCCTCGACACCGCCCTCGGCCGTCCCGCCGCCGGGATGCCCGTCGTGCTGGAGCGCGCCGAGGCGGGGGAAGGCGCGAGCACCGGCGTCCTCGCCCGCGCGGCGACCGACGCCGACGGGCGGGTGCGCGAGCTGCTCCCGGCCGGGGCCGTGCTCGCCGCCGGGACCTACCGCCTGACCTTCGAGACCGGCGCCTACTTCGAGGCGTTAGGCACGGACGGCTTCTACCCGCGCGTGGCGATCCTGTTCACCGTGCGCGACCCCACCCAGCACCACCACGTCCCGCTCCTCCTCAGCCCGTTCGGCTACGCGACGTACCGCGGGAGCTGAACGGGCACGGCGACGGCTTTGACAGGATGGAGGGCGACAGGATGCACAGGATGGTGAACAGGATAGGTGCCCCGGGAGGCCAGCGCGTCCCGAGCGGCCCTCATCCTGTTCACCATCCTGTGCATCCTGTCGCCCTCCATCCTGTCAACGCCATCGCCGTGTCCCTACCTGGCCTAGGGCACCGTCGCCCCCTGCTCCACCCACCGCCCGAGCAGCGCCCGCTCGCGGTCGGTGATGTGGGTCTTGTTGGCGGGGGGCATGGTGCGCGTGACCACCGCGCGCTCGCGGATGCGCGGGGCGAGGGCGCGCATCTGCTCGGCGGCGTCGAAGCTGACGCCGGCGGGGGCGGGGCCGAAGGTGGAGTCCGACGGCTCGCGCGAGTGGCAGGCGGCGCAGCGGCGGTCCACGATCCGGCGCGCGCTGTCGAAGGGCACGCGCTCGGGGAGCGGCGCCGAGCCCGCGCCGGCGGCGGCGAGCGCGCCGTCAGGTCCGCCGGGCCGGCCGAGGGCCCAGAGCAGGGCGAGCGAGGCGGCGATGGCGCCCGCCAGCGCCGGCACCCAGCGCGAGCGCGGCCGGCCGAAGCGCACGTTCAGGACGTGCCGCACCGCCGCCCCGCCGGCGATCAGGACGAGCAGCAGCAGCCAGCTCCGCGGGTGGCCGTAGAGCCCCGGGAAGTGGCTGCTCACCATCAGCACCAGCACCGGGAACGTCAGGTAGTTGTTGTGGATCGAGACCGTCTTCGCCCGCGCGGCGACCGCCGCGTCGGAGCCGCCGCGCTCGCGCACCGCCGCCACCAGCACCCGCTGCGACGGGACGATGGTGAGGAAGACGTTGCCGGCCATGATCGACCCGAGCAGCGCGCCCACGTGCAGGAAGGCGGCGCGCCCGCTCAGCAGGTGGGTGAGCGCGTAGACGACGCCGACCAGCGCCGCCAGCGACAGCGCCCCCGCCGCCCGCGCCGCCCCCCGGCCGCGCGGCGCCGCCGCCCGCCAGAGCAGGTTGTAGAGCGCCACCCCGCCGACGACCGACCCCGCGCCTAACGCCACGGCCGCGCCGGGGCCCAGCGCCGCCACCGCCGGGTCCACCATCAGGGCGCGCCCGCCGGCGTAGTAGACGACGGCCAGCAGCGCCGCCCCGCTCAGCCAGGTGGTGTAGGCCTGCCACTTGAACCAGTGGACCGTGCGCGGCAGCGGGCGGCCGACGAGCATCGTCTTCTCGACGAAGTAGAACCCGCCGCTGTGCAGCAGCCAGACCTCGCCCTGCATCCCCTCGCCGCCCGCCGACGACGGCTCGAGGCTCCGGTCCAGCCAGTTGAAGAGCAGCGAGTTCCCGATCCACATGATCCCCGCGATCAGGTGGACCCAGCGGACGGCGAGGTCGATCAGCTCAAGGGCGCGCGGGCTCATGAGGTCAGTGCCGCGCGACCACCAGCGAACCGCCTACCACGAATGAACACGGATGAGGGCACGGATGCACACGGATCGCTCCCCGCACCATTCAACGCTCCTCGCACTCGGGCGGGAAGGGCTTTGACGCCGCCGGGAAGTATCCGTGTTCATCCGTGCCGTCATCCGTGTTCATCCGTGTTCATCCGTGGTGAGCGGTCGTGCCACGCCGCCGGTCAGGCGCGCCGGTTCCGGAGCACCTGGGCGAACGACCGGCCGCGCAGCTCCTCGCGGGTCAGGCCCGTCATCTCCACCGCCTCCTGCTCCGACAGCGCGCCGCTGTTCATCGCCCGCAGGAAGAAGTTGAGCATCGCCTGCCCGGTGGCCGCGTCGTCGAACAGCTCCCCCACTACCGTCGCCTGCGAGGCCCGCGCGACGAAGGAGCGCAGCCGCTCGCCCTGCGCGCCGAGCCCGCCGAGGAAGAAGGCGTAGAGCGCCGCGTAGCGCGTCACGAGCTGCGCCGGGTGCAGGTCCCACCCCTGGTAGAAGCCCGACTCCAGCGAGTGCCGCACGTCCTCGTAATGCATCCGCCAGGCGCGGTGCACCGCCGCGCGGTTCTCCTCCTCGTCGCGCGCGGTGAGCGCGGCGGAGCCCTGCGGCCGATGCGGCGCCACCGGGATCACCGCCGTCGAGCCGTCCGAGAGCCAGACGCCGGTGCCGGCGAGCGAGACCTGCATCACGTGCCGCGCGAAGTCGCACGCCGGGTGGCGCATGCGCTGGTAGGCGGCGGTGATGCTGAGCGACGCGGTGTAGTCATACGTGCCGAAGTGCGCGCCCACCAGCCGGCCGCGCGCCGCGTCCACCAGCGCCGGCAGGATCGACCGCCCCGACGCGTCCACGACGAGCTGCGGCGTCTCCACCATCGCCTCGAACCGCAGCGTCCCCGCGGCGAGCCGGAGCCGCGCCTCCAGCCGATCCAGCGCCTCGGCGAACGCCGCCGCCTGCTCCGCCGTCGACACCTTCGGCAGCGTCAGCAGCAGCCCCTCCGGCAGCTCCCCAGCCTCGCCGAGCAGCGTGGTCACGAAGATGTCGAGCGTGCGCAGGCTGCGCGCGTAGAGCTCGTCGTTGAGCGACTTGACGCGGATGCCGACGAACGGCGGCAGCGTCCCCTCGTGCATCGCCCGCGCCACCTCGGCCGCGCCCGCCGCGGCGTGGCTGTCCTCCTCGGCGTCGCCGCGCACGCCGTAGCCGTCCTCGTAGTCGAGACGGAAGTCCTCCACCGGCTCCCGCCGCAGCTTCTCGACCACGCGCTCGTAGACGCGTTCGGCGACCGACCACTCGGTCATGCCGGTGGCGGCGACCAGATCGTGCCAGTCCGGCGCGTACTCCTCCAGCGCCTGGAGCGCCGCGCGCC
Source organism: Gemmatimonadaceae bacterium (assembly GCA_035265005.1). Classification (GTDB taxonomy): domain Bacteria; phylum Gemmatimonadota; class Gemmatimonadetes; order Gemmatimonadales; family Gemmatimonadaceae; genus DATFPD01. Next base: position 4,962 of record DATFPD010000644.1, read on the forward strand.
CGTACGCCCGCGCGCTGTCGGCCGTGAACAGGTGCGCGCCGGCGTAGACGGTGTGCACGGGCTGCCGGCGCCCCGAGTCTCCGGGGTAGCGCCTGGCGAGGGCGGCGTTGGCCGGACGCAGACGGCCGGCGATGGCGCCGAGTGCCTCGGCCGTGAGTGAGGTGCGGATCGCGGGCGCAGCGGAGTCGGCCATTGGGCTCCTCGGGGGAAGCGCGCGAACGAGCTGTGCCGGAAGATGCGCGCGGGGCCCTGTGTTTGGAACCGAGAGGAGCGGGGATGGGGGATGAACCCTTCTCCTTCCCCTTCCCCCTCGCTGCGCTCGGGGTCGGGGTCGGGGTCAGGGCAGGCTGTCAGCGGTAGCAGTTCATCCCCCATCCCCCCTCCCCCTTCCCCCATCCCTTCGTGGTTCACAACGTGCGACGCATCCCCTGCGTAACTGAACGACGGCCGGCGGGTCCCGGCCTCGATGGTCGGGCGATGCGTACGCTCGCCCCTCTCCCAGACCTCAGCCCAGCAGACGCAGCATGAGATCGAGCAGCTCCAGCATCCTCCCGCCGAAGGCCGGCGTGGTGGCGGGCTTCGCCATCGTGGTCGCCGCGGCGGCGTGCACCTCGAAGCCGGCGCCCTCGCCGGCGCCCACCCCCGCGCGCGGGCAGCGCGCGCAGCAGCAGGGCGGCGGCGGTCCCGCCCGCTCCGACACGATCCCCGGCGAGCAGCAGCAGCCGGGTGGCGGCGGACGCGCGGGCGGCGTCGGCGGGGCCGGCGCGCAGCTCGCCGACCCCAACCCGCGCCCGTACAACCGCGTCATCACCGCCGAGGCGAAGACGCGCGACGGGCTGCTCAAGGTCCACCGCGTCGGCAACCGGCTGCTGTTCGAGATCCCGCGCCGGGAGATGTACAGGGACCAGCTCCTCGTGAGCGAGATCGCCAAGACGACGCTCGGCGTCGGCTACGGCGGGCAGGCGCTCAACGAGCGCGTCATGCGCTGGGAGCGGCGCGACCACCGCGTGCTGCTGCGCGGCGTGTCGTACGACGTGAGCGCGGGCGACACCACGTCCCCGATCCGCCTGGCCGTGCAGGCGGCGAACGTCAGCCCCATCATCGCCGTCTTCAACGTCGAGGCGTACGGGCCGGACAGCGCGGCGGTGATCGACGTGACGCGGCTGTTCACGCAGGTGCCGACCGAGCTCTCGCCGGCGCAGCGCATCAGCCCGCGCGCGCAGCTCGACGCCAACCGGTCGTGGATCGAGCGCGCGGTGTCGTTCCCCGACAACGTGAACGTCGAGACCACGCTGACCTACGCCATCGCCCCGGCGCCGCCGGGCGCGGCCGCCGGCGGGGGCGGCGGCGGGCGCTTCGGCGGCGCCGGGACCACCGAGCCGTCGGCGACCGTGGTGATGTCGTACAGCTTCCACAAGCTGCCCGAGGTGCCGATGATGGCGCGGCTGTGCGACAACCGCGTCGGCTACTTCGCCGTCACCACCACCGACTACACGCGCCCGGAGCAGCGCGTCGCCGACCGCTGCTTCATCACGCGCTACCGGCTGGAGAAGAAGGACCCGAGCGCCGCGGTGTCGGAGCCGGTGAAGCCGATCGTCTACTACGTGGACCCGGCGACGCCGAAGCAGTGGGTGCCGTGGATCATCAAGGGCGTGGAGTCGTGGCAGAAGGCGTTCGAGGCCGCCGGCTTCCGCAACGCCATCGTCGGACGCGAGGCGCCGGCGAACGACACCGACTGGTCGCCCGAGGACGCGCGCTACTCGGTGGTGCGCTGGCTCCCGTCGGCGGTCGAGAACGCGTCGGGGCCGAGCGTCACCGACCCGCGCTCGGGCGAGATCATCAACGCCCACATCCAGTTCTACCAGAACGTGCAGAACCTGGCGCGCACCTGGTACTTCACCCAGGTCGCCGCGCTCGACCCGCGCGCCCGCGTCTTCCCGCTCCCCGACTCGCTGATGGGGCGGCTGCTCCAGTACGTCGTCGCGCACGAGGTGGGGCACACGCTCGGCTTCCAGCACAACATGAAGGCGAGCTCGTACTACGCGATCGACAGCCTGCGCAACCGCGAGTTCGTGCGGCGCATGGGGCACACGCCGACGCTGATGGACTACTCGCGCTTCAACTACGTGGCGCAGCCCGAGGACTCGATCCCGGTCGAGCTGCTGGTGCCGGACATCGGCCCGTACGACGTCTGGGCGGCGCACTGGGGCTACGCGCCCATTCCCGGCGCGCGCACGCCTGACGAGGAGCGTCCGACGCTCGACCAGTGGGCGCGCGAGCAGGACGAGAAGCCCTACCTGCGCTTCTCGACCTCGGGGACCTTCGGCGCCGACCCGGGCGAGGAGAGCGAGGCGGTGGGGGACATCGACGCCGTGAAGGCGACCACGCTCGGCCTCA
>DATFPD010000645.1:0-22657 GCA_035265005.1 Gemmatimonadaceae bacterium
CGAGCCGGCCTCGCTGTAGGCGCGGGTGAGCTCCTCCTGCGCCGCGCGGATCGCGTTGACGTCGTCGCCGCGGAGCGCCTTGCGGGCGTTCTCGACGGCCGAGTCGAGGCGCTCCTTGAGCCCCGGCGTCAGGCGGTCCGACCACTCCTTCGAGTTCTTCTCCACCTCGTACGTCATGCTGTCGAGGCGGTTGCGCAGGTCGATCTGCTCGCGGCGCTTCTTGTCCTCGGCCTCGTTCTTCTGCGCGTCGTCCACCATGCGCTTGATCTCGGCGTCGGAGATGCCGCTCGAGGCCTCGATGCGGATCTTCTGCTCCTTGCCCGTGGTCTTGTCGCGAGCGGTCACGTGCAGGATGCCGTTGGCGTCGATGTCGAAGGTGACCTCGACCTGCGGCATGCCGCGCGGTGCGGGCGGAATCCCCGTGAGCTGGAACTTGCCGATCGTGCGGTTGTAGACCGCCAGATCGCGCTCGCCCTGGAGCACGTGGATCTCGACCGTCGTCTGGTTGTCGTCCGCGGTCGAGAAGGTCTCGGCCTTCTTCGTCGGGATCGTCGTGTTGCGCGCGATGAGCACCGTCATCACGCCGCCCAGCGTCTCGATGCCGAGCGAGAGCGGGGTCACGTCGAGCAGCAGCACGTCCTTCTGCTCGCCGGTGAGCACCGCGCCCTGAATCGCGGCGCCGACCGCCACCACCTCGTCCGGGTTGACCGAGCGGTTCGGCTCCTTGCCGAAGAACTTCTTGACGACCTCCTGGACCTTCGGGATGCGGGTCGAGCCGCCGACGAGGATCACCTCGTCGATGTTCTCCTGCTTGAGCCCCGCGTCCTTCAGCGCCTGCTCCATCGGCGGGATCGTGCGCTGGATGAGGTCGTCCACCAGCTGCTCGAACTTGGCCCGCGAGAGCGTGTAGTTCAGGTGCTTCGGGCCCGACTGATCGGCCGTGATGAACGGGAGGTTGATGTCGGTCGACTGCGTGGTCGACAGCTCCATCTTCGCCTTCTCGCCGGCCTCCTTCAGACGCTGGAGCGCCATCGGGTCCTTCGAGAGGTCGATCCCCTGGTCGCGCTTGAACTCGCCGACGAGCCAGTCGATCACGCGCTGGTCGAAGTCGTCGCCGCCCAGGTGCGTGTCGCCGTTCGTGGACTTCACCTCGAACACGCCCTCGGCGAGCTCGAGGATCGAGATGTCGTACGTGCCGCCGCCCAGGTCGAACACGGCGACGGTCTCTTCCTTCTTCTTCTCGAGCCCGTACGCGAGCGCGGCCGCGGTGGGCTCGTTGATGATACGGAGGACGTCGAGCCCGGCGATCTTGCCGGCGTCCTTCGTCGCCTGGCGCTGGGCGTCGTTGAAGTACGCCGGGACCGTCACGACGGCCTTGTCGACCTTGTGGCCGAGGTAGTCCTCGGCAGTCTGCTTCATCTTCTGGAGGATCATCGCCGAGATCTCGGGCGGCGTGTAGCGCTTGCCCTGCACCTCGACGGTCGCCATGTCGTTCGGACCCGAGACGACCCTGTACGGGACGCGCTTGATCTCCTCCGGCACCTCGGAGAGCTTGCGGCCCATGAAGCGCTTGATGGAGAAGACCGTGTTCTGGGGGTTGGTCACGGCCTGGCGCTTGGCGATCTGACCGACCAGCCGCTCCCCATCCTTCGTGAAGCCGACCACCGACGGGGTCGTGCGACCGCCCTCGGCGTTCGGGATGACGACCGGGTCACCCCCCTCCATCACGGCGACGACGGAGTTCGTCGTGCCCAGGTCGATACCAATCACCTTGTCTGCCATCGGTACCTCAGAGTGGATTGAAAACTGTGGCCGCGAAAAAGCCCGCGGTCACGCACGCGTGGATGGCAGGCAAGGGCGGGACCGCGGAATGGTGCCACTACGGCAGGGATCGCGGGGGAGAAGCAACTGGCCCGTGTGACAGCGTGGCCGACGCGCTGGACGCGTCGCCAGGACGGCAGAGAACGTGCGGCTGCCCGACTCCATGATACCAATCGGCGATGAGAACCCCACGCTCCGCACGCCGGTCGCCACCTACGCGACGCTGGCGGCGATCCTCGTGGTCTGGGTGGTGGTGCAGGGGATGGGGTCGGACTTCCACGCGCTGACGGGCAGCGTGTGCAACTGGGGGCTCGTGCCCGGGGAGCTCACGCACCAGGCGCGGCTGGGGACCTCCGTTCCGCTCGGCAGGGACCCGAACGGCGGATTCTGGGTGTGCTCGGTCGACAACGAGCGGAAGAACCTGCTGACGCCGCTCACGTCGATGTTCCTCCACGGCAGCTGGGGGCACCTCATCGGCAACTCGATCTTCCTCTGGATCTTCGGCAACAACGTGGAGGACAGCATGGGGCGCATCCGCTTCGTGCTGTTCTACCTGATCTGCGGGCTCGCCGCCGCCGCGACGCACGTCATGCTCGACCCGGCGTCGCCGGTGCCGACGGTCGGGGCGTCGGGGGCGATCTCGGGGGTGATGGGGGCCTACCTGGTGCTGTACCCGCACGCGCGGGTCAAGATGCTGGTGCCGCCGTTCATCTTCTGGATCTTCCGCATCCCCGCCTGGCTGGTGCTCATCTACTGGTTCGGGGTGCAGCTGCTGACGGGGCTGCCGCAGCTGATGCCGGTCCGGCCGGATGTGTCCGGCGGCGTGGCCGTCTGGGCGCACGTCGGCGGGTTCGTCGCCGGCGCGCTGCTGATCAAGGTGTTCGAGGACCGGTCGCTGGTGCGGCGGCGAATGGTGGCCGGGGACGCGAAAGTGGCGTTCACCGAGCCGCCGGGCCGGTTCCAGTGAGCGGACCCGAGGACATCGTAACGGTCGTGCCACGGGGCGCCCCGCGCGGACCGGCCGAGCCCCGCCATTTGCGTCCGCTCTCCGAGCGGGGGTATCTTCCAGGCTGTGCTGACGGCGCGCGCGGCGGGGAAGGGTTCCCCGCCCGCGGCGCACGCCCGCGCCGCGCCGCGGCGAAGGCCGTGTGTGCGAAGAGTGCGAACACGAACGCCGCCGCCTCTCGACGTCGACCGCTGCTGCCCTTCCCGGAGAGACGCCCGTGCGCTTGATCCCCCGTGATGAACGCTTTTTCGAACTGTTCGCCGAGATCGCCCAGCGGCTGACCGGCTCGGCGACCCTCCTGTGCGAGCTGTTCGCGCACCCCGATCGCCTGGACTATTACCTGGGGGCGATCAAGAAGCTGGAGCACGAGGCGGACGTGCTCACGCACCAGGTCAATCAGCGGCTGGACACCGCGTTCGTCACCCCGCTCGATCGCGAGGACATTCACATGCTCGCGACGCGACTCGACAACGTCGTGGACCTCATCGACGGGACGGCGCGGCGGGCGAAGATGTTCCACATGAAGGACGTGCGTGAGCCGGCGAAGCGTCTCGCGGACTCCCTCACCAAGGCGACCGACCGGATCGCCCAGGCGGTGAAGGGGATGAAGCAGCCGAAGATCGTCGCGGAGCACGCCCGGGTGATCAAGCAGCTCGAGGAGGAGGGGGACCAGATCTACTTCGAGGCAGTGGGCGCGCTATTCGCCAACGGCACCGACCCGCTGGAGGTCATGAAGTGGAAGGACCTCTACGACAAGCTCGAGGACGCCCTCGACGAGTGTGAGGACGTGTCGAACACGCTCGAGAGCATCTCACTCAAGAACTCCTGACTTGATCCGGGACGCGGGACGCGGGATGCGGGATGCGGGAGGATGGCAGCGCCACCGGCGCCGGCCACCTCCCGCATCCCGCATCCCGCGTCCCGCGTCCCGTTTCGCCGCGGCTCCGCTAACCGTTACGCGCCACCCTCGTGATCACCTACGTCCTGCTGATCATCTTCGTCGCGTTCATCTTCGACTTCATCAACGGCTTCCACGACTCGGCGAACTCGATCGCGACGATCGTTGGGACGCGGGTGCTGAGCCCACTCGCCGCCGTGGTCTGGGCGGCGGTGTTCAACTTCGTCGCCGCGTTCACCAGCAGCCAGGCGGTGGCGAAGGCGGTGGGGAGCGGGATGATCAACCTCGACATCGTCACGCCGAACGTGGTGTTCGGGGGGCTGCTGGGCGCGATCCTCTGGAACCTGATCACCTGGTACTTCGGCATCCCGTCCAGCTCCTCGCACGCGCTGATCGGCGGCTACGCGGGTGCGGCGGTCGCGGCGGCGGGGCTCGACGGCATCCGGTGGGGTCCCAAGTGGGTGCAGACGCTCAGCTTCATCGTCGTCTCCCCGCTCGTCGGCTTCTTCGCGGGCAGCGCGATCATGATCGCGATCTACTGGATCTTTCAGCGCGTCCAGGCGCACAAGGTCGACCGGATCTTCCGGGTCGGGCAGCTCATCAGCTCGGCCGCGCTCTCGTGGTCGCACGGCGGCAACGACGCGCAGAAGACCATGGGCATCATCGTCAGCCTGCTGGTGGCGACGAAGACGATGTTCGCGGCGCAGACCGGCTTCCTCCACCACTTCCACGTCGAGAGCGCGGACCGCATCCCGTACTGGGTGGAGATCGGCGCCTACACGGCGATCTCGCTCGGGACGCTGTTCGGCGGCTGGCGGATCGTGCACACGATGGGCTCGCGGATCACGAAGCTGCGCCCGGTCGGCGGCTTCAGCGCTGAGACGGGGGGCGCGCTGGCGATTTCGCTGGCGACGCACTTCGGCATCCCGGTGAGCACGACCCACACGATCACCGGCTCGATCGTCGGCGTCGGGTCGGCGAACCGGCTCTCGGCGGTCCGCTGGGCGCTCGCCGGCCGCATCGTGTGGGCGTGGATCGTAACAATCCCCGCGGCGGGGCTGCTCGCCGCGCTGTCGTATCTTATCGTGAACGCCGTCTCCCGGGCGTAGCCGCTCCGCCGGCGCGGTCCGGCAGCGCGTCCCGGACCCGAGCGCCGCCTGACGATGATCGACACCGCCACCCTCCCCACCCCCCGGCCGTACCTGAACCGCGAACTCAGCTGGCTCGAGTTCAACGCCCGCGTGCTGCACGAGGCCTTCGACGCGCGGAGCCCGCTGCTCGAGCGGTTCAAGTTCCTCTCGATCTTCAGCAGCAACCTCGACGAGTTCTTCATGGTGCGCGTCGCGGGGCTGCGGCGGCAGGTCGCGCTCGGAAGCGGCCAGCTCTCGGCCGACGGGCTGACGCCGCAGGAGCAGCTGGACGCGATCGAGCGGCGGGTCCACGAGCTGCTGCTCCAGCAGCGCACCTGCCTGCACGGCGTCCTGCTCCCCGCGCTCGCCGAGCACGGCGTGCGCCTGGTGTCGATGCAGGAGCTGACGCCGAGCGAGTGGCTGCGGGTCGACGAGTTCTTCGAGTCGCAGGTGTTCCCGGTGCTGACCCCACTCGCGGTCGACCCCGGGCACCCGTTCCCCTACATCTCGAACCTCTCGCTCTCGCTCGCGGTGGAGGTGCGGGACGCCGAGCGCGGCGTCGACCACTTCGCGCGGGTGAAGGTCCCGAAGAGCCTCCCGCGCTGGGTCCCGGTGGGGCGCCCCAATCACTTCGTGCCGCTGGAGCAGGTCATCGGCGCGAACCTCGGCGCGCTCTTTCCGGGGATGGAAGTCGTCGGCTACCACGCGTTCCGCCTGACGCGGTACTCCGACCTGGACCTGGGGCAGATCGACCAGGTGGAGGACCTCCTGGAGACGGTCGAGCGCGGGGTGTTCGAGCGGCGGTTCGGCGAGATCGTGCGGGTGGAGCTCCAGGACGGGATGCCGCCGTCGCTGCGCGCGCTGCTGCTGGACGAGATGCGCGGCGACCAGGACTTCGAGGACCCGCCGCTCACCGACCGGGACGTCTACGAGGTCGGCAGTCTGCTGGAGCTGGGCGACCTGATGGCGCTGGCGACGCTCGACATCCCGGAGCTGCGCGACCCGCCGTTCGCGCCGGTGACGCCGCCCGAGCTGCGCGACAAGACCAGGTCGGTCTTCGACGTCATCCGCGAGGGGGACGTGCTCGTCCACCACCCCTTCGACTCGTTCGCGCACACCGTGGAGCACTTCCTCCAGAGCGCGGCGGTGGACGACCAGGTGCTGGCGATCAAGCTCACGCTCTACCGCACGTCCGGCGACACCGCGATCGTGCGCGCGCTCACCGAGGCCGCGCAGCGCGGGAAGCAGGTGGCGGTGCTGGTGGAGCTCCAGGCGCGGTTCGACGAGGCGAACAACATCACGTGGGCGCGCACGCTGGAGAGCTTCGGCGTGCACGTCGCGTACGGGCTCCCCGGGCTCAAGACGCACACGAAGACCGCGCTCGTCGTCCGCCGCGAGGCCGACGGCATCCGCCGGTACGTCCACATGGGCACCGGCAACTACAACAGCAAGACCGCGCGGCTGTACACCGACATCGGGCTCTTCACCTGCAGCCCGTCGGTCGGCGCCGACGTGAGCGACCTGTTCAACGCGCTCACCGGCTTCTCGCGCCAGCGGCTCTACCGCAGGCTGCTGGTGGCGCCGGCGAACATGCGGCAGCGGGTGACGGAGCTGATCGACCGCGAGGCGCAGCTGGCGCGCGACGGCCGGCACGGGCGCATCGTCGCGAAGATGAACGCGCTGGTGGACCCGGAGGTCATCCAGGCGCTCTACCGCGCGTCGGAGGCGGGCGTCGAGATCGACCTGGTGGTGCGCGGCATCTGCTGCCTCCGTCCGGGCGTGCCGGAGCTGAGCGAGCGCATCCGGGTGATCAGCATCATCGGCCGCTTCCTCGAGCACTCGCGGCTCTGGTTCTTCGGAAACGACGGCGCGCCGGAGTACTTCATCGGCTCGGCGGACTGGATGCCGCGCAACTTCGACCGCCGAGTGGAGACCGCGGTGCCGATCGAGTCGGCCGTGCTGCACCGCCGCATGGCGTCGCTGATCGACATCTGCCTGAGCGACAATCGTCAGGCGTGGGAGCTGGCGCCCGACGGCACCTACCGCCAGCGCACTCCGGGCAACCAGCCCGAGCGCGGCACGCACCGGATCCTGATCCGCGACCCGTGGGGGATGGTGCGCGACTCGGGCAAGTACGTAGCGATCCCGGACCCGGCGGCGAAGGCCGGCGACTGAAGGGGCCCCTCAACCAGTCCCTCAATCCACTTCCCCCGTCTCGGGCTCGTACCGCACGACCTCGCCGCCGGGGGAGAGGACCTCTACCGGGACGCCGGCGACCGTCGCCAGCAGCTCGGACTTGCGGCTGGCGCCCCACAGCTCGAGACGCAGCGTGTGGACGCGCGGGGCGGGGACGGCCGTGAGGCGGAGCGCACGCTCGGTCCACCGCACCTTGACGCGCTCGATCGCGCCGGCGTGCCCGCGGTCGAAGCCGTCGGCCACGCGGAGCAGCGCGGACAGTCGGCGAATGCGGCGGCGGAGCGTCCGGTCGAGCGAGCCGTAGTTGCGGTGCGACTTCTTGGGCGGGGCGCCGCGGTGGTAGCGGGCGACGTTGGCGATCACCACCTGCTCCTCCGGCGTGATGCCGAGCAGCGGCGCGTGCAGGATCAGGTGGTAGCTGTGCTTGTGGTGCTTGTCGTAGTTGATGTGGTAGCCCACGTCGTGCAGCAGCGCCGCGTCGGCCAGGATCTGCCGGTCCCCGGCCTCGCACCCGAGCCGGGCGCCTAGCGAGTCGAAGAGCTGGAGCGCCACGCGCTGGACCTGCCGGGCGTGCGGCTCCTCGTAGTGGCAGCGCTCGGCGAACTCGCGCACCGAGCGCTCGCGCGCCTCGCCGGGGTCCGCGACCGTCGGGGCGACGCGCGCCGTCTCCAGCAGCAGCCCCTCTCGGATGCCGTACGCCGAGACGGCGAGGTCGCGCGCCTCGACGCGCTTCATCACCTCCGCGGCCACCGCCAGCCCGGCGACGATGATGTCGGCGCGGTTCGGGTTGAGCCCCTGCACCAGCACGCGCTCGGCGGGGCTCATGTCCACCAGCATGTCGAGAATGTGCTCGACCTCGACGCGCGGCACGCGCGTGCCGTGCACCGTGTGCGCGACCTGCATCTCCTGCCGGGCGACGAAGATGCCGGCCAGGTTGGTGAACGTGCCGCCCGAGCCGATCACCTGCGCGCCGCGCCAGTCGCGGCGGGGCAGATGCTGGCGGATGCCGTCGCGGACCGTCTCGCGCAGCCGGCGCACCGCCTTTCCGCGGGAGCCGGCGCCCAGGAACTGCTCGGTGAGGCGGATGGCGCCGAAGGGGAGGGAGACGAGCCGCTCCAGCAGCCCCTCGGCGCTCAGCGCCAGCTCCAGCGAGCCGCCGCCGATGTCCATCACCAGCGCGCGTCCCTCGCCCAGCTCGAAGTGCGCGAGCGCGCTCAGGAAGCTGAGTCGCGCCTCCTCGTCGCCGTTCAGCACACGGACGTGGAGCCCGGTCTCTCGCTTTACCGCGGCAAGGAATTCGGCCGCGTTCACGGCGTCCCGTACCGCGCTCGTCGCGACGGCCTCCACCCGGCGGGCGCCGAGCTGTCGCGCGAGGGTCGCCATGCGCCCCAGCGCCTCGACCGCGCCGCGCATCGACGTATCGCTCAGCTCCCGGGTTTCCTGGAGTCCGGTGCCCAGCCGCGGGGCGGCCTTGAGCTCGTCGACGACGCGGATCGCGCCGCCCGGGGAGACGTCGGCGATGATCTGGCGGATGGAGTTGGAGCCGATGTCGATCGCGGCGATGCGGATGTCGGCCGCATCGCGCGGTCCGCGCGCCGCCGACGCCGGCCGCTGGAGCGGGATGACGCCGCCGTCGCCCGCGGCGTCCGCGCCGCCCCTCATCCCTGCCGCTCCCGGGTGCCGGAGCCGGACGCGCGCGCCGCCTGGAGCTCCTCGAAGTGATGCTTGATCGTCTTCCCCTCGGCGAGGAATACGGCGTCCTCGCCGATGTTGGTGGCGAGGTCGGCCACGCGCTCCAGGTTCCGCGCGACCAGCAGCAGCTCGAGCGACGGCGTGATGGTGCGCGGGTCGGCCATCATGTGCGTGAGCAGGATCCGGAAGACCGAGTTGTTGAGGGCGTCCACCGAATCATCCGCCTTGCACACCTCGCGCCCCAGCGCGCCGTCGGCTCGCACGAACGCGTCCAGCGCGTCGCCGAGCATCTTCCGCGAGCGGCGCACCATGTCCTCGATCTCCGGGTCGAGGGCGATCGGGGAGTTGAGCGCGATCAGCCGCTGCGCCGACTGGGCGATGTTCACCGCGTGGTCGCCCACGCGCTCCAGGTCGCTCGTGATCTTGATCGCGCCGATGATGAAGCGGAGGTCGCGCGCCATCGGCTGCTGGAGGGCGAGCAGCGACACGGCGAGCTGCTCGACCTCCAGCTCCATCAGATCGACGTCACGGTCGCCGGCGATCACCGCGGCGGCCTTCCCCTCGTCGCGCGTGAGCAGCGCGTCCACGGCGAGGTCCACGAGCCCCTCGGCGCGCTCGGACATGTCGAGCAGCCGCTGCTTCAGCGTGGCGAGCTGGTCGTGGAAGTGCCGGAATCCCGTCGCGCCCGCCGGCGCCGCTTCGGCTGGGGTCATCCGAACCTCCCGGTGATGTAGGCGTCCGTGCGTTCCTCGCGCGGGGTCGTGAACATCCGCTCGGTGGCGTCCACCTCGACCAGGCGCCCGAGGAAAAAGAACGCCGTGTAGTCCGAGACGCGCGCCGCTTGCTGAAGATTATGCGTGACGATGACGATCGTAAGGTCCGCCTTGAGCTCGTAGAGCAGCTCCTCGATGTGCTGAGTGGCGATCGGGTCGAGCGCGCTCGCCGGCTCGTCGAGCAGCAGAACCTCCGGCTCGTTGGCCAGCGCGCGGGCGATGCAGAGCCGCTGCTGCTGGCCGCCGGAGAGCCCGAGCGCGCTCTGGCGCAGGCGATCCTTCACCTCGTCCCACAGCGCGGCGCGGCGGAGCGAGCTCTCGACGACGTCGTCCAGCTCGGCGCGCGAGCGCACGCCGTTGATGCGCGGCCCGTAGGCGACGTTCTCGTAGATGGAGCGGGGGAACGGGTTCCAGCGCTGGAAGACCATGCCCACGCGCTGGCGCAGCGAGACGACGTCCACCCTGCGGTCGTAGACGTCCGCGCCGTCCAGCTCGATGCGGCCGGCGTGGCGCACGCCGGGCAGGAGCGCGTTCAGCCGGTTGATCGAGCGCAGGAAGGTCGACTTGCCGCACCCCGAGGGCCCGATGAGCGCCGTGACCGACCGCGGCGGGATCACGAGGTCGATGTCGTACAGCGCCTGCTTCGCGCCGTACCAGAACGAGAACTGCCGGGCGACGATCGACCCGGTCACCCGAAGCGCCCCGTGATGTACGCCTCGGTTCGCTCGTCGCGCGGATTCGTGAACAGGTCCCCGGTCGCCGAGACCTCGACCAGCTCCCCGGCGAGCATGAACGCGGTGCGGTCGGAGACGCGGGCGGCCTGCTGCATGTTGTGCGTGACGACGACGACGGTCATGTCGCGCCGCAGCTCGTACACCAGCTCCTCGACGCGCTGCGTGCTGATCGGGTCGAGCGAGGCGGTGGGCTCGTCGAGCAGCAGGACCTCGGGTGCGGTGGCGAGCGCGCGGGCGATGCAGAGCCGCTGCTGCTGGCCGCCGGAGAGCGCGGTCGCGCTCCCCTTGAGCCGGTCCTTCACCTCGTCCCACAGCGCGGCGCGGCGCAGGGCGCGCTCCACGATCTCCTCCACCTCGCGCCGCGGCGGCGCCGAGCGTCCGAGCACGCGCAGCCCGGCCGCCACGTTGTCGCGGATCGACATGGTGGGGAAGGGCGTGGGCCTCTGGAACACCATGCCGACGTGCCGGCGCACCGCGATCGGGTCGACGGTGCGCGCGTAGATGTCCTGCGCGGCGCCGTCCCGGGCGAGCAGCTCGACGCGGCCGCTCACGCGCGCGCCGGGCACCGTCTCGTGCATGCGGTTCAGGCAACGCAGCAGCGTGCTCTTCCCGCAGCCGGAGGGGCCGATGATGGCGGTGACCTGCCGGTCGTAGCACTTGAGCGAGACGCCGCGCACGGCGGGCGTCTGGCCGAAGAACGCCCCCAGCCCGTCGGTCAGGACGCGCGCGGGGCTGACGGCGACGCTCGGCCCCTGTCCCGCCGCCAGCGACGGTGCGACGGTGCGAGCCTCAGTCGCCGCCACCACCGTACCGCGCCCGGGTAGCGAACCGCGCGACGAGGCTGATGACGAGGACGATGGCGAGGAGGACGAGGGCACCGGCCCACGCCTGGGCATGCCACTCGTCGTACGGGCTGATGGCATAGGTGAAGATCTGCAGCGGAAGGGCGGCCACGGGCTCGTCGAGCGCCGTGGACCAGAACTGGTTGCCGAAGGCGGTGAACAGCAGCGGCGCCGTCTCGCCGGCGACGCGAGCCAGCGCGACCAGCGCCCCGGTGACGATGCCGGGGAGCGCGGTGCGCAGCACGACGGTGAGCGACGTCCGCCACTGCGGGTAGCCGAGCGCGAGCGCGGCCTCGCGCAGCGACGTGGGGACGGTGCGCACCATCTCCTCGGTCGCGCGGGTCACGAGCGGAATCATCATGGCGCCGAGCGCGATCCCGCCGGCCAGGGCGGAGAAGTGGCGCACCGGCCTGACGAGGAACTCCCAGGCGAAGATGCCGATGACGATCGACGGCAGGCCGTTCAACACGTCCGAGAGAAAGCGAACCGTGGTCGCGAGCGGGGTGCCCCGCCGCTCGGCGAGGTAGAGTCCCGCGCCGATCCCGACCGGCAGTCCGAACGCCGCCGCGATCGAGATGACGATCAGCGTGCCGACGATCGCGTTCGCCATCCCGCCGCCCGCGTCGCCGACGGGCTTCGGCATCTGCGTGAAGAAGTCCAGCCCCACCGACGAGGCGCCCTTCGTCAGCAGGTGCGCGAGGATGAGCACGAGCGGCACGGTGGCGAGCGCTGCGGCCAGATACGTGAGCCCCACCATCGCGACGTTCGCGGCGCGACGCCGCCGGATCTTCCGCACCGTGCGCTCGGCGAAGGCGCGCTGGCGCCCGCTCGGCCGCTGGGGCTGGCGCGTCGGGCTCGGGACCGGTGCGTGCAGGGCAGCGCTCGGCGGCGGCACGGTCATGGGGCACCCTCGCGCGACACGCTCCAGACGAGCCACCGGGCGATCGCGTTCACGACCAGGGTGATGGCGAACAGCGTCGCGCCGACGGCCATGAGCGCGGAGAGGTGCAGGTCGCCGGTGGCCTCGCTGAACTCGTTCGCGATCAGCGACGCCATGGTGTAGCCCGGCGCGAAGAGCGAGGCCGCGATCTCGTGGCGGTTGCCGATCACCATGGTCACCGCCATCGTCTCGCCGAGCGCGCGCCCGAGGCCGAGGATGACGCCGCCGACGATCCCCGAGCGCGCGTACGGCAGGACCGCGCCCCAGATCATCTCCCAGTGCGTGGCGCCCAGGGCGAGCGCGGCCTCGCGCTGCGACCGCGGCACCGCCAGCAGCACCTCGCGCGCGACCGCGGAGATGTACGGAAGGACCATGATGGCGAGTACGACGCCAGCCGCGAGCATGCTCGGCCCGTACGCGGGCCCGGAGAAGAGCGGCGTGCGGCCGAGGCCGAGGGTGTTCGCCAGGAAGGGCATGACGTGCGTGCGCAGGAGCGGCACGAGGACGAAGATGCCCCACAGGCCGTAGACGACGCTGGGGATCGCCGCGAGCAGGTCGACGAGGAAGGCGACGGGCTGCCGGAGCCACCCCGGCGCGAACTCGCTGAGGAAGATCGCGACGCCGATGGCGAGCGGAGTCGCGAGCAGCAGGGCGAGGAAGGAGGAGACGAGCGTGCCGTAGATCGCCGGCGCGGCGCCGAACGCGCCCTCGACGGCGTCCCACCGGCTCGACGTCAGGAAGCCCGGCCCGAAGGTGCGGAAGGCCGGCCACGCGGCCGCGAACACCGCGATGGCAATGGCCGCCAGGAGCAGCGGCACCGCCATCGCGAACGCGGCGATGGACACGCGGTAGATGCGGTCGCCGACCGGGGACCCTTCGATCCCCGTCCCCAGCGCGGGGGCGCCGGCGGCCGTTCTGGCGGGCGCGGCCAGCTCCGTCACTTCGCTCCCTGCGCGGACGCTGGCGCGAGCTGCGCCAGCCGCTGGTCGAGGCGGGACGCCAGCGCCTCCGGGAGCGGGACGTAGTCGAGCGCGACCGCGGTCGAGTCGCCGTCGCGGAGCGCCCAGCGCAGGAAGTCCACGAGCTTGCCGGCCTTCACCGGGTCGGCCTGGTTCCGGTAGAGCAGGATCCAGGTGAAGGAAGAGATGGGATAGGCGTTAGGCCCTGGCGCGTTCACGATCGACAGGCGGTAGTCGCTCTCCGGCGGCAGCTTCTCGGCGACGCCAGCCGCGGCCGCGGCAACGGTCTCCACCGACGGCGACACGAAGTTGCCCGCGGCGTTGCGCAGCTCGGCGACGGACAGGCGGTTCTGCCGGGCGTACGCGAGCTCCACGTAGCCGATCGTCCCCGGCGTCTGCTTCACCTGGCCGGCGACGCCCTCGTTCCCCTTGCCGCCGAGCCCGACCGGCCACTGCACCTCCTTCCCCTTGCCGGGCCCGCCTGCCCAGGCGGGGCTGACCGCGGCCAGGTAGTCGGTGAAGATGTATGTCGTGCCGCTGCCGTCCGAGCGCCTGACGACGAGGATGTCCTTGGCCGGAAGCGCGACGCCGGGGTTCAGCGCGGCGATGCGGGCGTCGTTCCACCTGGTGACCTTGCCCAGGAAGACGTCGGCGAGCACGTCGCCGGTGAGTCGGAGCGGCTTCTGGATCTCCGGAGCGTTGTACGTGATGGCCACCGCGCCGAGCACGGTCGGGACGTGGAGGACCGGGCCGCCGCGCGCCTTCGCCATCTCGTCGTCCTTCATTGGGCTGTCGGAGGCGCCGAAGTCGACGGTCTGCTCCGAGAGCTGCCGAATGCCGCCGCCCGACCCAATGGACTGGTAGTTGATGCGCACGCCGGTCTTCGCGGCGTAGTCGCTGAACCACTTGTTGTAGATCGGCTGCGGGAACGTCGCGCCTGCCCCCGTCAGGTCCACGGACGATGAGCGGGACGTTGCCGCTCCGCCGTCGCCACCCGCGGCCTTTGCGTCGCCGCCACCGCCGCACGCGGCGAGTACGAGGGCCGCGAGCGGTGCGACGATCATGGCGTGTCTGCGTGTCACAGAGAGCTCTCGCGTCAGTAGTTGAACTGCGCCTGGAGGCGCAGGAAGTGCCCCTTCTGTCGGTTGTGCGGGTCCGCGGCATCTTCCGCCGTGCGGTCGGACGCGACGTAGCTGGCGGTGAGCTCGAACGCCGCGAACGGCAGCCACTCCACTCCGCCCTCCAGCTCCCGCACGTGCTGGCTCCGCGCGTCGGTGTCGAGCTTCCGCCCGCCGCGGTACTGCTGCGCCCGGACGAACGGCGTCACGACCTGCGCGCCGGGCCGCGTACGGAGCATGGTCTGCACGTAGCCGCCCTCCAGGTGGCGCGTGCGGACGACCGTGGCGTTGTGGTCGAACTCGGGGCCGCGGCCGACGTTCCATTCCGCCTGGAGGCCGAGCGGCTGCGGGTAGACCACCAGCGAGCCGGCCACGCGCTCGTCGTCGAACTCCGGGCCGCCGCCGACGCCCGTGCTGCGCGTGACGACGAAGCGGCCGCTGTAGCCCTGCACGCTCGCCTCGACGAACTGGCCGTTCGGCAGGCGGAACGGGTACGTCAGGCGGAGCACCGCGTGCTGACCGTCGTTGGCCTCCGGGCGGTTCGCGGTCTGGCCGTTGTAGACGCCGAAGCCCAGCACCCCATAGTCGCCGGTGCCCTTGAGCCCACTGTCGGTGAGGATCCGGAACCGCGCGCGCGCGGTCGCGTTCGCCCAGTACAGGAACACGCCGAGGTCGCGCTCGTTGGGCACGCCGCTGTTGGTGGGGTCCGCGCGGTCGAGCGGCAGGCGGTTGGAGCTGGACTGCAAGTTCTCCCACCCGTACGGCACCTTGCTCTGCCCGATGCGGGCGCGCAGCGTCTTCGCCTTGTCGAAGTAGAGGTCGAAGTACGCGTCGCGGATCTGCGCGTAGTGCAGCTGGCCCGCGGCGTCCGTGGCGAGGTCGGGCTGGATGTAGATGTGCACGCGGTCGCTCACGTCGCCGCTCACGACCAGGCGGGCGCGGCGGATGAAGAAGCCGCCGTTGCGTCCGATCGAGCGGTCGCACTGCGGGCAGGTGAGGCGAGGGTTCGACTCGAGCAGGCGATTGTAGCGCACCTGCGTGTATCCTCGGATCGAGAGCCGCTCGTACCACGGCCGCCTCGGCGGGACGGGGGTGGGTCGGACGGGACTGGTGTCGCTCGGAGTTCCCTGCGCGCGGGCGGCGGCCCGCGGCGTGAGCGAGCAGGCGAGCGCGAGCGCGGCCGCGCGGGGGAGCAGGCGTGTCATCCGGAAAGTCACCTCCGCTGTGGTCGTTACACCCACCCGGAGAGTGTGACTACCAGGTCACGACGCGGGCATCGCTCGGTAACGGCCGCGTAACGGCGGCCGGGGCAGCGCGCTCAGAGCCCGTTCGCGTAACCCAGCAGCTTGTAGCGCCCCCCGCGCTCGATGATGCCGCCGAAGAGCCGCTCCGAGAGCGTCGTGTCGCCCCACCGGTGCCGGACCTCGCAGCGCGACCAGACCCGGTTCTCCCCCTGCGTCTGCGCGGGCTCGTCGCACCGGTAGCCGATGACGCCTAACGGACGACCTCCGCGCAGGCGCAGCGCGGACAGCGCGCCCTTGCGACTGTTTCCCTGGAGCTGAAACCACATGAGCCCCGGGGCGAGCTCGTACGGCGGCCGGGACAGCGGGCTGTCCGGGTAGTACAGGTACGCGAACTCGGCGCGGTCGATCGCCAGCCCTTCGAGCGCGATGGTGTCCGCGTGCTCGAGGGCGGCCACGAACCGCGCGACCAGGGCGTCGCGGCTCGGCGCGCCGTTGGTCAGGCCCGCCGGCGCCGCCGCGAGGTCGGCGCGGAAGCGGCGCAGCAACTCCTGTATCGGCAGCGCGCTGTCGACGTACGCCGCCGCCGCGGCATGCGGTGCGGGCTTCGAGTGCGCCTCGCCGCACGCGGCGGCGGCGAGGACGCATCCGAAAGCGGTCAGCGTCAGGTGGCCACGCTTCACCGGGTCACCGGATCCGGTACGTGGTCCAGCCCTGGTACCAGAGCGACGTCGCCGCCGGGTCAACGGCGCCGGCGTACGCCGTCCCCGACAGGGTGCCGCCGAAGAACGAGCCCATGCGCGCGTTGAGCGTGGACGAAAAGGCTGCCGCGCCGGCGGTGGCCGCGGCGCCCTGGGCGCGCAGGTTGATGCTCGCGTACACCGGGATGCTCGTGGTCGGGTTGGAGCTGCCCACCGGCGCCGCGACGAGCACCGACGCCGTCCCGCCGGCGGCCATCGTCACGATGCTGTTCGCGCCGAGGTCGAAGTTCTGCGCGAAGCGGTCGGTGGACGTCCCCGCCGCCTCGATGTTGGTGCCGTTCTCGGCGAACACGACGTTGCGCACGACCAGGCTGTCGCGCTGGCGGAGCTGGTCGGTGGCCGCGTCGCGCACGGCGAGGCCGGCGCCCGGCCAGCGCGCCACGATGCCGTTCACGAACGTGCCGCCGGTGCCGCGGCGCAGGTGCATGCCGTTGCCGTCGGCCGCCGCGAAGACGCCGGCGCCCGGCCCGAGCAGCGTGAAGTTGGCGAACACCGGCATCGAGAAGCGCGCGTTCGCCACCGTCGCGTCGCA
Source organism: Gemmatimonadaceae bacterium (assembly GCA_035265005.1). Lineage (GTDB taxonomy): Bacteria > Gemmatimonadota > Gemmatimonadetes > Gemmatimonadales > Gemmatimonadaceae > DATFPD01. Next base: position 16,644 of record DATFPD010000645.1, read on the forward strand.
CCCCGAGACCGCCGGGTCGCAGCCGTCGCCCTCGAAGCCGCGGGGGTCGCCCGAGACCGTGCCGGCGGTGCCGCGGGGCGGGACGACGCGGGTCTGCATCGCGATCAGGAACTGGTTGCGCCCCTGGTAGCCCTCGGTCCAGTCGAAGTGGTCGTCGCCAGACTCGAACGAGACCAGGTACCGCCCGTCCACGGCGCCGCCCCACCACTCGAACGAGTCGTCGAGACCGGCCATCGACTGGATGTACTCGTAGGTCGTCCCGCGCCCAACGGCGTAGCTGGAGAGCGTGTTCAGCTCCTGGCCGCCGCCGTTCGAGACGTCGAAGCCCGCGAACTCGATGCGCACGTAGCGGAGCGTGCCGCTGTTGTCGTTGTCGTCCGTGCCGCCGGCGTAGTTCTCGGAGGTGCCCGACGGGCCCTCGGTGAAGATCGACGAGCCGGCGCGGTTGAGCCGCGCGTTGCCGATGATGATGATCCCGCCCCAATCGCCCGGCTTGCGCTGAAGCGTGTCGCGCGCCGAGGTAAAGACGATCGGCGACGTGGCGGTGCCGCGCGCGTCGATCTTCGCGCCGCGCAGGATCCACAGCGAGCTGCCGTTCACCAGCGTGTCCCCGACGATCTTCGTGCCGTCCTGAATCGTCAGCGTCTGGCCCTTCTGCACCTTCACGAAGCCGCTCAGTGTGTAGACGGTGTCGCGGAAGAGCGTGCGGCTGGCCGTGACGCTGCAGCCGATCGTCGTCGACTTCGATCCGGCGGTGAAGTCGTTCGACGTGGTCACCCGGAACTCGCCGCTCGGGGCGCTCTGCCCGGCCGCGTTGCGCGCGGTGACGCGGTAGCGGTAGCTCGTGCTCGGCTGGAGGCCGACGTCGTCCCAGCAGGTAGTGGCGACGGAGCCCGGCAGCGCCGCGAACGCCCCGCCGGCGCCCTGGCTGCGCTCGACGGTGTACGAGGTCGCGCCGTCCACGCCGCCAAAGCGGACGGTGGCCGTGTTGCCGGAGCTCGTCACCTGGAGGTTCGCCGGCGCGGCGAGCGACGAGCCGCCGGTGGGCGGGTCGTCGTTCCCGCCGCACGCGGCGAGCGGGAGGAGGAGCGTGAGGAACGTGGACGCGCGGAGTGATCTCATGTATTCACCTGGTTGTCGATGGTCGTGATTTCGTGTCGGTCAGCGGCGCCAGCTCAGTCCGAGCTGGTAGACGCGGCCGGCGGTGTAGCGCTCCCGCGTGACGCCGCCCTGCTCCATCGTGAACGGCGCGTCCAGCAGGTTGCGCAGGTCGATCTTCGCGGAGACCGACCGGCGCACCGGAAGCTGGAGCGAGACGTCGAGCACGTGGCGCGGCAGCTCGTACGTGTCCGGGAGTCCGCCGATCGCGGCCGCGTTGATCCGGCGGCCGACGACGTTGTACAGGGCGGTGGCGCTCGCGCGCCCGCTCTCGCTCAGGTACGTGAGCCCCGCGTTCACCACGTACGGCGACTGCCCCACCATCGGGCGCTTCCGGTTCGTGACGTCCAGCCCCACCTCGCGCCCGTTGATGCGCGCGGCGGGACCGAGGTCGATCTCGCTCTTCATCACGGTCGCGTTCGCGAATAGCGTGACCGGCGTCAGGCGGCGGGCGAACGCGCCGAGCCCCGTCCGCAGCTCGGCCTCGACCCCGTAGTTCACGGCCGAGCGCGAGTTGATGAACGTGATCTGCGGGAACCCGGTCGTCGCCACGTCCACGCGCTCGATCGGCTCGTCGAAGTGCTTGGCGAACGCGCCGGCGCTCAGCACCTCGCCCGCGCTCGGGTACCATTCCCACTTCACGTCGTAGTTCTGGATCAGCGCGCGTCGCAGGTCGGCGTTGCCGAACATCTCGCGCTGGTTCACCAGCTCGCGCACCGGGACCGGAGAGATCTCGCGGTACTCGGGGCGGGACAGCGTCTGCGACGCGGAGAGCCGCAGGGTCTGCTGCTCGCCGAGCCGAACGTTCAGCACGGCGGCCGGGAGCACGTCGGTGTCGGTGAGCGTGGCGGTGTCGAGCACGCCGGCCTGCGCGAACGTCTCCGAGGTCACGCGGATCCTGGCGCGCTCGACCCGCGCGCCGCCGATGAAGCGGAGCCGCGCGCCGAGCGGCTGCTCGGCCATCACGTAGCCGGCGCCCAGGTCGTCGCGCGCCTCGTAGCGGCCGCCTATCGCCGCGTCCTGGATGCGGAACACGTCGTCGGCATCCCCCGTGTATTGCGGCCCGAAGATCTGCTCGGGCGCCGCGGCGCGCTCGTCGGGAGTCAGCAGTCGGCCGGTCTGGTTCTGGATGTTGTACTGGCGCGTGGACGCGTCGCGGTCGGTGCGGCGCACCAGCGCGCCGGCCCTGAGGCTCGTGGCGCGCGACGGGCTCCCCAGCGTGACGCGATAGTCGACGTTGGCGCCGAGCGAGCGCTCGCCGAGGTCGCCGAAGGTGCGCCTCGCCGACTCGGGGCGGTTGCTGAGCCACGCCATCGGCTGGTCCGGCTGCTGCTGCCCGTACACCAGCTCGGCGCGGTCCGGCTCGGCGCGCGTCACCCCGGAGGAGGCGAGGGACCAGTCGAGCCACTGCTCGCGCGGGAGGACGTGCTCGCCGCGGAGCTGGCTGGAGCGCACCGACCGCTCGACGAACCGGAGCACGCTGCGTCGCACCGGGTGGCCGTACTCCTCGTCGATCCCGGTGTCCTCGTGCGCCTCGTTGTCGGCGGTGCGGTTGTAGGTGTTGTCGAGCGAGATCTTGCTGCGCTTGCCGGCCCAGGTGCTGAGGTCGAGGAGCCCGCCCCACAGCACCGACGTGCGCCCGGTCGAACCGCGGAACGCGTTGAAGGGCTCGGAGGTGCCGAGCCGGGCGAAGGCGATCTGCTCGTCGGCCCGAACCTCCTGCGCGTACGAGTACGAACCGGACGCCAGGTAACCCACCCGGTGGCCGAGCACAGGGTCCTCGCCGCCGACCGAGGCGCTGGTCGAGTAGTTAGGCGTGCCGCCGTGCTGCTCCGGCGCCCAGACGTTGCGGAACGAGCGCAGGATCGAGTTGAAGTCCCCCTGCGTCGCGCCAGCCGGGAGCTGCCCGTCGCGGGCGGCCAGCAGCGCCGGCATCGCCCGGGCGCTGCCGCCGTAGCCGAGCCACTCGCGGCCGGCGGTCGGCGCGGCGAACACGGTGCGGCCGGTGGCGGCCGCGTTGGCGCCCACTGACGACGAGTAGGCGACGGTCCGGCGCGCCGGGAACTCGCGCAGCTTGATGTCCACCGACGCGCCGCCGAAGTCGCCCGGCAGGTCCGGGGTGAAGGTCTTCGCCGTCGTCACGCTCTGAATCAGGCCGGACGGGAAGAGGTCGAGCGGCACCACCTTGCGCTCCGGCTCGGGACTCGGCAGCCGCGCGCCGTTGAGCGACGCCGTGGTGTAGCGCTCGCCGAGCCCGCGCACGAAGACGTAGCGCCCTCCCTGCACGGTCACGCCGCTCACGCGCTGCACCGCCTGCGCGGCGTCCGCGTCCGGGCTGCGCGCGATCTGCTCCGACGTGATCGCGGTGACGATCCCCGCCGCGTTGCGCTGCTGGTCGAGCGCCTCGGCCACGGTGCCGCGCTCGGCGGACGCGGTGACCACGGTCGCCGTGAGGCGCAGCGCCGCGCTCGACAGCGACACGCTCTGCTCCAGCGTCTGTCCCGCGTCGAGCAGCAGCCCGGTGACGGTCTTCGGCTGGTAGCCGATGCGGCGGACCTGGATCGTGATCGTGCCGGCGGGGACGTTGGCGATCGTGTACCGTCCGTCGACGCCTGACGACGTTCCCATCGTGGTGCCCACCACCTGCACGCCGGCGTCGCTGATCCCGGCGCCCGACTCGGCGTCTACCACCCGCCCGACGAGCTTTCCCGTGCGCTCGGCTGCCGGAGACTGCGCGGCGGCGGACGGCGCGGCGGCCGCGAGTCCGATGAAAGCGAGGACCAGGGCGCTCCTGATGGCGGAGGTCGCGGTCCTCGGCTGGTGCTGTGTCATGTCCGTCTCTCGTGTGAAGGGAGACCGCGCCCGTGGGCGCGCGAGCTATCGCTCGGGAGGTAGGATGGCCGGCCCTGGTCTCACTTCGCGCACGGCGCGGTCACGGCGGTGTCACGGCGGCGTCTCGATCCGGCAGAAAGACTTCCACCGTCGTCCCGCGGCCGGGCTGGCTCTCGGCGCGGACGCGGCCGCCGTGCGCCTCGACCAGGTGGCGGACGATCGAGAGGCCGAGGCCCGTGCCGCCGGCCTCGCGCGAGCGGGCCGGGTCGACGCGGTAGAAGCGCTCGAAGATGCGCGGCAGGTGCTCGGGCGGGATCCCGGAGCCGGTGTCGCGCACGCCGACCCACGCGCCGCCGCCGTCCGGGCGCGTGTACACGGTTACCGAGCCGCCGGCCGTGTGCCGCACGGCGTTCTCGACCAGGTTCGAGAGGATCTGCCGCAGCGCGGTGGGGTCGGCGCGCACGGTGCGGGCGCGATCGGCGACGGCGGACTCCAGCCGGACGTTCTTCGCGCGCGCCGCGCCATGCAGCGACGTGAAGACGTCGGCGGCCGCGGCCGACACGTCGGCGGCGACGGGGTTCGGCACCCAGCCGCCCGACTCGATGCGCGAGAGGTCGAGCAGGTCGTCGACGATCCGCTGCATTCGCCGGGTGCTGGCGCGGATCATCTGCGCGAAGTGTCGCCGCTGCTCGGCCGGCGGGTCGTCGTCGACCAGCGTCTCGGCGAAGCCGCCGACGACGGTGAGCGGCGTGCGCAGCTCGTGCGACACGTTGGCGACGAAGTCGCGCCGCACCGCCTCCAGCCGCCGGGTCGCGGTGAGGTCGAGCACCGCCAGCACCGCGCCGCCGCTCGGCAGCGGGCGCGCGGTGAGCGCCAGCGTGCGCGAATTGAGCGTCACCTCCACCGGCTCCGGTGCGCGCCCGCCGAGCGCGCCGTGCAGCACGTCGCGCAGCGCCGGCTCGCGCGGCAGGAAGTCGATCGCGAACGGCACCGCGCGATCGCGCACGTCCAGGAGCTGGCGCGCGCGCTCGTTCATGCGGGTGACCTGCCGCCGCGCGTCCACCACGACCGCGCCCTCGTTGAGCGAGTCGACGAGGGTCGTGAGCAGCGAGCGCTCGCTCTCCAGCGCGGTGAGCCGCGCGGCGAGCTGCTCGGCGAGGCGGTGCACGGCCGCCGCCAGGTCGCCCACCTCCCCCGGCGCGGAGAGCGCCGGCCGCCGCGACAGGTCGCCGGCCGCGAGCGCGCGCGCGACGCCGCTCAGCTCGACGATCGGGCGCGAGACGGCGCGCGAGAAGAGCCACGCCGTCGCCATCGCCAGTATGAGCGCCAGCAGGCCGGCGAGGAACACGTCGCGCTGCGCCTCGTCGAAGATCTGCTCCAGCGCGCGGGTGCCGACCGACACGCGCGCGACGCCGCCGCGCGGCCCCCGCACGGCGACGTAGAGCTCCTCGTCCCCCGCCGACGGGCTGACGCGGCGCGAGGAGCCGAGCCCACTGCGCGAGGCCTCCACCACCTCCGGCCGCCGCGCGTGATTCTCCAGCCGCGACAGCGCCGGCTCGTCGAACTCCGAGTCGCCAATCACGCGACCAGCGGAGTCTACCAGCGTCACCCGATGCCCGAGCGCCGCGCCCGCCATGTTGGCCAGCGAGTCGGCGCTCCCGGTCCCCGCCCGCCCCCACTGCGCCGCGACCAGCCGCGCCTCCCGCGCGAGCTGGCCGGCGCTCTCGCGCGCGATCCGCGACCGCACGCCCTGGTCGATCACGACCACGACCGCGCCCACGAGCACGCTCACGAGCAGCAGCGAGCCGAGGAGCAGACGCTGGGTGAGCGTCATGTCTACAAGATACGAGTATCTGCCGTCACTTCCCCTGTAGCCGGTACCCGAAGCCCCGCACCGTCTCGATCATCTCGCCCGCGGCGCCGAGCTTGGTGCGGAGCCGCTGGATGTGCATGTCGACCGTGCGCGTCTGGATGTCGGGCGCGGCCTCCCAGACGGTCTCGAGGAGGTGGCTGCGCGCCTGCAC
>DATFPD010000646.1:0-4044 GCA_035265005.1 Gemmatimonadaceae bacterium
GGGCGGATGGCGCGCGAGAACGGCAACGGTGGCACCGACCACGGCCACGCCGGCGCGATGTTCGCCATCGGCGGCGCGGTGCAGGGCGGCCGGGTCCACGGCCGCTGGCCGGGGCTCGAGCGCGAGCAGCTCTTCGAGGGGCGCGACCTCGCCCTAACGACCGACTTCCGCGCCGTCTTCGCCGAGGTCGCGTCGAAGCACCTCGGCGCGACGCAGCTCGAGCGGATCTTCCCGGGGTACCGGCCGGACGGGCACGCCTCCCTTAGCCTGCTCTAATTCGACGCGCGTCGGTTGACACCCGTCGTTAGGAAACGTACGTTTGTCGTTTGGCCGCTCCCGGCGCTGGGGGCGGGTCTGGCGCCGAGTGGTCGCAGGTCAGGGAGTCGAGTGCACATCGCCGCGTTCGTGACAGACACCCGGCGGGCGGCGCGCCTGCGGGGCGGACTGCGGGAGCTGGTGACCGTGGAGTTCTGCGACCACCCGCGCGGGCTGCGCCCCCACCTGCGCACCACGCCAGCGCAGGCGGTGGTGATGGAGCTCCGCGACCGGAGCGGCGCCTCCACCGTGCAGTTCCTCGGCACCCTCCGCGCCGAGTTCCCCGAGCTCCCGATCCTCGCCTACTCGACCGTGGACCGGCGCGGCGCGCGCGACATCTTCGAGGCCGCGCGCGCGGGGGCGAGCGACGTCATCCTCTGCGAGTACGACGATGTCGGCCTGGTGCTCGCCCGGCTGGTCGAGCACGCCCGCACCGGCGCCACCGCGGCCTGGGCCTACCGGCAGCTCGCCGAGGGCGTGCCCCCCGACCTGCGCCGCGTCCTGCGGCACTGCCTGGAGCGCACCTCGGCCGCGGCGGCCTCGGTCGAGCAGGTGGCGGAATCGTTAGGCGTGAGCCGCCGGACGCTGGTCAACCGGCTCGCCGCGGCGGGGCTCCCGGCGCCGAGCGAGGTCCTGGGGTGGTGCCGGGTCCTGCACGCCGCGCGGGCGCTCGAGGACGCCGGGCGCTCGACCGAGAGCGTCGCCACGGCGCTCGGATTCCCCTCGGCGGCAGCGCTGCGGAACATGGTGCGGCGCTACACCGGGCTGCAGGTCGGCGAGCTCCGCGAAAACGGCGGCGCCGCCTGCGTGCTGCACCTGCTGAAGCAGGCCATCGGTCGCCGGCAGGCCGGCGCCGACGCCGCCGACGCCGCCGACGCCGCCGACGCCGCCTGAGGGGCCGGCCGCCCGCGCGCCTCTCGCCGCGGCGCCCGCTCCGGGCGCCGCGCGCTGTTTCTCCCTTCCCACCGCGTGCGCCGCTTTCTCGTGGCGTGCTCGTGCGACCGGGGCGCGGCTGGTAGAGTGCCGCTGCCCCGCGCCGCCCGGCGCGGCCGGCGTGCATTGCACTTCCCTGGTGTGGAGGAGGACCGAATGAAGAAGTGGAAGCGGTTCGTCGCGCTCGGCACGATCTTCGGCGGCGCCGTCGCCGCCGCGTGCACCGGCGATTACCTCTTGGCGCCCACCGCCCCGCCGGGCTCGGCGCTCGCCCTGAACTCCTTCAGCTGCGGCGTCACGTACACGGCGGAGATCGTGAGCGCGGACAGCGAGCTGGCGACCTATGGCATCCCGACGCGCACCGACACGGTGCAGATCTGCGAGACGTGGACGGGCTCCGACTACCAGGCGCAGGTCACGCTGACCGGCAGCTCGCGCCCCGCCGACGTGCTCGACACCTCGAAGAGCATCCAGTACTCGGGCGGCATGGTCTCGGGGTACGCGGCCGACGGCGGGGCGAGCGAGGAGCCGGTGGCCGTCGGCGCGACCGCGTTCGACGTCGTGGACGCGACGCAGGCCGAGCGCGACGCCTCGTACGCGGACCCGTACTACGGCGTCGTCGTCTCCGAGCAGCCCGAGAACCCGCCGCCCACCTGCGGCACGCCGGAGACCGGCCCCTGCAAGCTGAACGACGGCGGCGGCGTGCTGTCAGTCGTGCGCGGGCTGGGGGCCCAGACGAACGACCACGGCCTGAAGCGCGGCGCGCTCAAGGCCCTGCTGCGCGAGGCCGAGGAGGTCGATCGCTCCGCGGCCGGGCACCGCCGCTTCAAGTTCGTGCGCGGGGACGAGGAGCGCATCACCGAGATCGACCCGCAGACAGAGCTGATCAGCGCCCAGGAGGTTCGGTCCCCGCGCGGGTGGACCCGGGCACGCCTCCAGTGGACGAAGCAGCGCGGCAAGTACGTGCGCGAGCGGATGGACACCGAGTCGGAGGATGTCGTCGACGGACAGGCGTTCCGGAGCCGGGTCTCCCTCCGCCTGCTCAGAATTGACTGGAACGCGCAGCTGGTCCGCTGATGCGCCCGACTCTCCCTTCTCCCATCCCCCACGGTTCGCACCAGCCCATGAAGCGCATCTTTCTTTCCGCCGTCGGCGCGCTGGCGCTGTCGCTCGCCGCGCTGACGCCCCTCGCCGCACCGGCCGCCGCGCAGCAGCCTCAGCTCTCGGGGTACGACCGCACGCTGTTCATCCACGGCTTCAACGACACGCCGTGCCGGTGGCAGACGTTCTACTCGTCCGACTGCGGCTTCGCGAAGCGCGTGGACGCGCCCGACAGCATCCGAAAGCGGAACGTGAGCCTGAAGCAGGTCGAGCTCCCCTGGCTGTCCAGCCGGGAGGTCGTCGCCACGCAGGCGAGCCAGCTCAACAGCTGGTTCCTGTCCTCCGGCAACCACGACGTCTTGGTCGCACTCTCGATGGGCGGCGTCGTCTCCCGCTACGCGTACTTCAACGGCGCGCCGGCCGGATCGGTCCGGGGGATCGTCACGATCGCCAGCCCGCACCAGGGCGCGCCGATCGCGCAGGCGCTCCCCAGCGTGCACAGCTACGTGCGGATGATGTTCCGACGCATGGACTCGAGCATCCTCGGGTTCTCGATCTTCGGGAACGTCTTCGTCCGCTACGTCGCCGGCACGATCCTCGGCGAGATCTTCATCCACTACTGGCTCGACGACAAGCTGGAGCTCAGGCTAGGCTCCGGGACGCCGGCGATGCAGGACCTCCGGCTCGACTCGCGGACGATCCTCGACTACAAGGACCGGGCGGACGGCCTCCCGCACGCCAACGTCTACGGGACCGTGGACCGGCAGTACGCGTGGCTGCGGCTCATCTACGCCAGCAAGTTCAAGGACGACGAGGCCGAGAACGCGGTCCACAACCTGAAGAAGACCCGCAACGTCCTGAAGTCCTGCGAGAAGATCGGCTGGTTCATGGTCGTCACCATCGGCGTCGCCCGCGCCTGCCGCGCGGCCGGGCACACGATCGACGAGTTCGACGACCAGTGGCGCAGCTGGACCAACGGGCCGGACGGGAAGAACGCGGACTTCGACGGCTTCATCCCGAACGTCCGCCAGCGCTACCCCGGGACCGCGCTCACCTCGCCAGGCAACTTCCGCGCGATGGGCGTCAACCACATGAACATCCAGTACGCGCGGGCGGGGACGGAGCAGATCGCCCAGGCGATGCGCTGGATCGGCATGGACCGCGCGGACCTCGTCAGGCAGGTCGTCATCGCGCCGACGGCGGTGAACGTCTACGAGGGCGCGCTCTCGCGCCCGTACGCGCAGTTCTTCAACTCGAGCGGTGACCCGGTGGCGGGGCGGACGGCCGTGTGGTCGAGCGACAACCCCGGCATCGCCCAGGTGGCCTCCGACGGCCTCATAACCGGGATCGCCGCCGGCACCACGACGGTCCGCGCGATGGTGGACGGCGCCGTCGGGACCATGCGGGTCGACGTCATGACGCCGCCCGCGCTCACCGCGACGATCAGCGGGCCCACGACGTTCTCGGAGGCCGGCACCTACAGCTGGACGGCCAACCCCAGCGGGGGCATCGAGACGTACAGCTACGTCTGGCAGTACAAGGACGTGGGCATGCAGTCGTGGATGGACATCGGCACCGGGCCGGTCTTCTCGCAGAGGTTCTCTATCGCCGCACCGGACTTCGACCTGCGGGTGCGCGTGACGTCCGGCTCCCTGACGTACACCACCTCGATCCGGGTGGACAACACCAACCCCA
>DATFPD010000647.1:0-4683 GCA_035265005.1 Gemmatimonadaceae bacterium
CGTCGGCGTGAAGATCGGGGCGGCGGACGACGCCCCGTCGCGGCCTAACGTGCTCTTCATGGCGACGTACCACGCGCGGGAGTGGGCCTCCACCGAGACCGCCCTCCGGCTCATCCGCTGCCTGGCGCGGCCGCCCGGCGCCCCGGCCGCCGCGGACTGCCCGGGCGCGGACCCGCGCCGCGTGGACTCGCTCGTCGCCAACCGCGACGTATGGGTCGTGCCGGTGGTGAACCCGGACGGCTACCAGTACACCTTTCTGCACGACAGCACGCGGCTCTGGCGTCGCAACCGGCGTCCGATGCCGAACGGCGCGATCGGCGTGGACCTCAACCGCAACCACTCGGCCCGCTGGGCGTACGACGACCTCGGCTCCAGCGGCTCGCCGGGGAGCGAGGTCTACCGCGGCCCGTCCGCCGCGTCCGAGGCGGAGACCCGCGCGGTCGAAGCGTTCCACGCCGAGCACCCGCCGGTGGTCGCGGTGAGCTGGCACAGCTACGCCGGGCTCGTGCTGTATCCGCCGGGCTTCCTCTCGGGGCTCCTGCCGCAGGACCTCGGCGTGTACCGCGCGCTGGCGGGCACGGACCTGCGGCCGTCGGTCACCGACAACGTCCCGGGCACGCCGCTCCGCTACTACCACCCGGGGCCCGGGTGGCATCTGTATCCCACCAACGGCGAGTACACCGACTACGCGTCGGCGCGCTGGGGCACGCTGGCCTTCACCCCCGAGCTGACGAGCGGATACGAGAGCGGGCGCTACTACGGCTTCGAGTTTCCGGACGACGAGACCAGGCTCCAGCGGCTGTTCGCGGACAACCTGCCGTTCGCGCTCGACCTGCTGGAGAGCGCCCGCGACCCGCTCGCCTACCGGTCGCCGACGACCGGGCTGCGCAGCGAGATGATTGCGCTGGAGAGCGTCGCGCCGGTGGTGCGGGTGCGCGTCCCGGTCGGCACCACGCCGGGCGTGACCGTGCGCGCCATCGCCGGGACGGGCTCGGCGCGGTCGCTCTCGCTCGTCGCGGACGACTCGACCGATCCCGGGGCCTTCACCCGCCGCTTCCACTCGGCCCCGCTCGCCCGTCCCGGCGAGGTGGCGGTCCGCGCCGGCACGCGCGTCGCGCGGTTCAGCGTCCTCGCGGCCACGGGCGCCGAAGGAGGCCCCGAGGACGCGGCCTGGACCGCGACGGGCTTCGTGCAGGAGCAGGACGCGCGGGCGGTGGCCGGCGGCTCGGTGTGGACCGGCGGCTCGGGCGGTACGCTGCGCTCGCCGGTGGTGCGGGTCCCGGACGGGGCGGACACGCTCTCGATCCTCTTCTGGTCGCAGCAGTCGACGTTCCTGGTGTCCGCCGACCAGTCGGGGGAGGTACGCGTGTCGCGCGACAGCGGGCGCACGTTCGCGCTCCAGGAGCTCGTCGCCGGGAGCGCGCCGGTGTTCTACCCGGAGGCGGTCGCGGTCCCGGGCGTCTCCGGCCGCTTCGTGCAGGTCGAGCTCGCCCCCCGGCGGTTCATCTGGCGCCTCGACGAGGTGGCGCTGGTGGCCCACGCGCCGGCCTCCGGCGGCCCCGGTGCGACGGACATCACAGACGCGGCCCTCGCCTTCTCCCAGAATCCCCTGCGCGTCGGGGGCCGGGTCTACGTGACCGTGCCGACGGGGCTGCTGGGCGGCGAGCTGCTTGCGTACGACTTCGCCGGGCGGGTGGTCTGGCGCACCCGCATAACGGGAGAGGCGCCGGGCCGCGAGCCGGACACGATCGTCGTCGCGTGGGACCTCGACGCGGCGTCGGTGGCCAACGGCGCCTACGTGATCATCGCCCGCGGCGCCGGCGGGCGGAGCGCGAGGCGGACACTCTTTGTAGCAAGGTAGGGAAATGGGTTACGAGATGGGCGAATCGCGTCTCGCCCGATGATCGTCGGCATCGGCGTGGACCTCGTCGACATCGATCGCGTGGAGCGGATGATCCGCGGGCGGGAGGAGCGCGTCCTGAAGCGGCTCTTCACCTTCCGCGAGGTGGACTACGCGCGGAAGCGCGCCGACCCGTGGCGCCACTACGCCGCGCGGCTGGCGGCGAAGGAGGCCACGTTCAAGGCGCTCGCCGGCAACGACCTCGCGAAGGCGATCAACTGGAAGGACATCGAGGTCGTGATGCACTCGGACGGCCGCCCGTCGCTCGCCCTGCACGGCCACGCCAAGCGCCGCGCCGCGCAGCTCCGCATCACGCGGGCGCTGGTGACGCTCACCCACAGCCAGAACGCGGCCGCGGCGATGGTGGTGCTGGAGGGGGACGGGGAGGAAGTGGGCGGCGCGGCGGAGCCCGGACCCGCGCCGGAGCCGGGAGACATGGTGGGGCCGAGCTAGGGGGACGCCGGCGCCGCCGTCACCCGCCGCTGGTTGTTCGTGCGGTCGCGGTCGATCCGGCGCACGTACGGGTCCACCACCACGCGCTCCGGTCGTGCCGGCAGGTCGAGCACGAGGTCGATTCGATCCCCGGCAACCGGGTGCTTCCCCTCGTGCAGCATCTGCCCGGACAGCGCGTCCCCCACCCAGACGGCGACGTCGAGCATCTCGCCGTCGGCCGACCGCGGTTCCTCGCCCGCGCTGCGGCGTGCGAGCTTGGCCACGCCGATGCGCGTCGTCAGGCGGAAGCGCCCGCCGGCGAGCGGGGCGGCCGCCGCGCTGTCCACGCGCAGGTCGTACACCACGCGGTCGCCCAGCCACTCGTCCACCAGTGCGCTGTCGCGCGCCGCCGCCGCCTCCGCGAGCAGCAGGTCGCGCAGGTCGAGCGAGGTCGCGGCGCCGGCCGGCCCGCCGTACTCCGAGATCAGCCGCGCCAGCGCCCGGTCCACTGACGCGGCGCCGAGCAGGTCGCGCAGCGCGTGCATCGCGACCGCGCCCTTGCCGTAGTACAGGTACGCCTGGCCGCGCGTCTCCAGGAGCGTCGGCTCGCTGTCCGGCTCCTGCGCGCTCCCCGCGAGGTAGCGGTCCTCGTCGAACGCGAGCATCGGGGGCAGCGCGCCCGCGCCGTGCATCGATTCGACGACGATCTGCTCGGAGTGCTTGGCCAGCGTCTCGACGAGCGTCGTCCCGCCCGGGACGTCGGCCGGGTCGAGCCTGTGCCCCCACCACTGGTGCGCCACCTCGTGCGCGACCCGCCGCGTCACCAGGTCCACCTCCGAATCTCGGGGGTCCGAGAGGAAGCCGCGGCTCTCCGGAAAGAACACCATCCCGGGCAGGGCGAACGCGCCGAAGTTCGACCACGCCGGCACCTCGGCGATGCGCAGCACGTCGTGCGGGTACGCGCCGTAGCGCGCGCCCAGGAGGTCCAGCGTGCGCGTGGCGGCGTCCAGGATGCGCTGGACGTTCGCGGCGTGGCGGGGGTCGTGCCACACTTCCACGTCCACGCCTCCGTGCCTGACTCGACGCACCGCGTAGCGCGCCGAGAGCAGCCCGAACCGCGGCGTCACCGGCCGGTCCATCAGGTAGTGGAAGTACCGCCGCCCGCCGGCCTCCCAGCTGCGCACGAGTCGCCCCGGGCCTAACGCCGTCTGGTCGTTCGAGGTGGAGAGCGTGACGTCGAGGGTGAGCCACGCCGGCTCGGGGCCGGCCCGGTGGACGGCCGCGCGCGCGGAGTCGGTCGCCGGCAGCGGCAGCGGCCCGGTGGGCGCGGCGGCGAGCCCGTGCTCGCGCCGCGCGCGCGGGTCGCCCAGCTCGTAGCTCGGGTGGTAGCCGAACGTGGGGAAGGCGTCGCCGCTGGTGAGGAAGCTGCCGTTCCCGGTCACGTCGTAGTCCAGCCCCGCCGCCCTGACGCCCCCGCGGTCGACCGAGATCCGGAAGCCCAGCTCGGCGCGCCCGCCCGGCGGGAGCGGGCTCGCGAAGGCGAGGACGTGGACGCCGAAGCGCGCGTCGTGCCTCACCAGCCGCGTACCCGCCACGGTCAGCTCCGCCAGCGCGACGTCCCGCGGCACCACCGCCCACAGCGTATCGATCGGCCGCCCGGTGCGGTTCTCCAGCACGTAGCTGCCGGCGATCTCGGCCCGCCGCTCGGACGGGAAGAAGTCGACCGCCGTCCGCACCGCCACGACGCTCGGCTGCGGACGACCGTGTAGCCGTCGATAGGCGTGCTCGTAGTCGGCGCGCCACGTCTCGCGCGCGTCGCTCCCCTCCCACGCGTGGGCGACGTTCGTCTGCCAGTAGAGCCCCGCGCCGACGGCGGCGAACAGCGCCGCGCAGGCGGCGGCGAGGCGGGCGCCCGCGCGGCCCCAGCTCCGCGGCAGGCTCGCGAGCCTCGCGAGTGCGCCGCGCTCGTCCACGCCGCGGCGCCACACGCCCCAGCTCACGCAGGCCAGCAGCGCGGCGGCCGCGCCCCAGTACAGCATGAACGCCGCGAACGTGCGCGCGGCCGGCCCGAAGCCGTCCATCTCCGAGTGCGGCGTCGGCGGCGCGAAGCCGAAGCGCAGCATCGGGTGCTCCAGGCCGAGCATCTCCCCACGCCGCGCGACGAGGGCGAGCAGCAGCCCGCCCAGCATGCCGATCCATCGGTTCGGGCTCAGCGCCTGAACCGCCAGCGCGCCGAGCGCGAACAGCGCCAGCGGCACCCCGGCGAACCAGAGCAGCGTCAGGTAGAGCGCGGGCTCCACGTCCGACTGTCCGTGCGCGAGCTGTACCACCATGCCGACAACGATCGCGAG
>DATFPD010000648.1:0-1772 GCA_035265005.1 Gemmatimonadaceae bacterium
AGCAGCTGCGGGCGGGCGGCGGCGCGGACCGGCTGCGCGCGAGCGGCGCCGCCCCGATCGACGGCGCGGTGCGGCGGCGGGCGTTCGTCAGCGCCGGCGCCGGCGCGCGGCGTGGCGTCGCCCGCGCGACCGCCGGCGTCCGCCTGGACGGCATCGAGCGCGCCGGCGTGCGGCCGTCGGCCAGCGTCGCCGCGGAGCTCGGCGACGCTCGCGTGCTGTTCGCGCGGGTCTCGCAGGCGTTCCGCGCGCCGTCGCTCTACGACCTGTACTTCGCGTCGCCGCAGCGCCTGCTGCCGGCGGCCGTACGTCCCGAGCGGGTCACGCTCGACGCCGAGCTGGGCGCACGCCTGACGAGTGCGCGCGGCGCCGTCGCGGCGTCGGTGTTCGAGCGGCGCACGCGCGACGCCATCGTCTGGTTCCCGGGCAACTTCGTCTTCAGTCCCGCCAACGTCCCGCGCGAGCGAGCACGGGGCGCGGAGGCGCGCGCGGAAGTGCGCGGCGCGTGGTGGGAGGCGGCCGCCTGGGCCGGCGCCTACGGCACGCGGCTCGACGCGGAGCCGCTCGTGCTCCCCACGCCCTACGCGCCGCGCGCGGCGGGCGGCGGGGCGGCGACGGCGCGCCGCGGGCCGGCCGCGCTCACCACCACGCTGCGCGCGTTCGGGCGCCGGCCGTTCCGTGCCGCGCCGGCGTCGCGGCGCAACGAGCTCCCCGGACTCGCGCTCGTGGACGTCAGCGCGGGCTGGGAGGCCGACGCGCGCGGCGCGCGGGTGCTCGTGACGGCCGGCGTCGAGAACGTCGGCGGCGTGCGCTGGGAGTCCGTTCGAAGCTATCCCTCCGCCGGGCGCGCATGGAGCGTCGGCGTCACCGTCGAACCACGTTGAGCCACGTTGAACCACTGGTGAACACCTTGCGCCCGATCCGTCCGTCGCTCGCCATCGCGTTCTCGCTCGTCGCCGCCGCCACTGCCACCGCCGCGTGCTCGGACGACGAGGGTCCGCAGTCGCCGGCGCCTCCTCGCGGCATCGTGGTGCTGAATGGCTTCGGCGATCCCGGGATCACACTGCTGGCGGACACCGGCACCGCGTCGACCCATGTGTCGTTCGACCCGTTCGACGGGAGCACCTTCTCGCTCGAGAACGACACCGTGCTCGCCACCGCGAGCAAGAGCGCGGGCAACCTGCTGTACGTGGCCGACGCGCGCACTGGCGATGCCACGTCCATCCAGCTGCCGGTGAACAGCAACCCGGCGAACGCTCGCTTCATCGAGCAGCCGGGCGTGGGGCGCGTCGTCGCCGTGGCGCTGCGCGACAGCAACGCGGTGGCGCTCGTGAAAGTCTCCGGCGCGGGCGCCGGCGGCTACACGCAGCTCAAGGACGCCGGCGTCTGCCCGACCGACGCGTTCCGCGACGCGTCCACCATCTTCGTCGTCGCCTCGAACCAGCGGTGCGTCTCCGACTACCACACGTTCGGGCAGGCGTACGTGGTCTACGTCCCGGACGCCACGCCGCTGGCGCGCGAGACGATCCAGCTCGCGAGCTCGGCGCGCGGCGCGGGCTCGGTGGTCGTGCTGCGGGACACGGCGTACATCTTCACGGTGGGGACGCTGACGTTCAACGGCGACGCGGCGGCGCCGCCGGCGGTGAGCCGCGTCGATCTGCGTCGGCGGCAGCTCATCGGCACGCTGGCACTGACGGGCGCCTTCTTCGGCAACGTCATGCGCCTGGGCGCGGACGGAGTGCTCTACGTCTCCGCGTACACGTCCTCGTCGTTCA
>DATFPD010000649.1:0-5150 GCA_035265005.1 Gemmatimonadaceae bacterium
CCCGGATTCCGGGCCGTCCCCTTCACCGGCGTGATCTACGTGATGGCCGAGGCGGCGCGACTCGGCTATCAGCACGCGCACCCCGACTGGTGCAACCTCGGTCAGGGGCAGCCGGAGACGGGGCCGCTCGAAGGCGCCCCGCCACGCCTCACCGGCGTCGAGATCACGCCCGCGGACCAGGACTACGCGCCGGTCGCCGGAATCCCCGAGCTGCGGACCGCGGTCGCTGAGCTCTACAACTACCTGTTCCGCCGCGGCCAGCGCTCGCAGTACACCATGGAGAACGTGTGCATCTGCGGCGGCGGGCGGCTCTCGCTCACGCGCACGGTCGCGGCGCTCGGCCACATCAACCTGGGCCACTTCCTCCCGGACTACACGGCGTACGAGGAGCTGCTCGACCTCTTTCGTCCCTTCACCGCCATCCCGATCCTGCTCGACGGCGACGAGGGCTACCGATTCACGAGCACCCAGCTCCGGCACGAGATCACCGGACGCGGGCTCTCGGCGATCCTCCTGTCGAACCCGGCGAACCCGACCGGCAAGGTGCTGCACGGCGACGAGCTGGCGCGGTGGGTGTCGCTCGCGCGCGAGCTTCGCTGCACGCTGCTGCTCGACGAGTTCTACTCGCACTATGTGTGGGACCGGCGCGGGGAGCCGCCCGGGATCGTCTCCGCGGCGCGGTACGTGAAGGACGTGGACCGCGACCCGGTGGTGATCCTCGACGGGTTCACGAAGAACTGGCGCTACCCGGGGTGGCGCTGCACCTGGGTCGTCGGACCGCGGGCCGTCATCGACGCGGTCTCCAGCACGGGCTCGTTCCTGGACGGCGGCGGCAACCGGCCGCTTCAGCGCGCCGCCGTCCCGCTGCTCGACCCCGAGTCGGTGCTCGCGGAGGCGGCGGCCATTCGCTCGACCTTCACCCGCAAGCGCCGCCTGCTGGTGGACGGGATGCGCGAGGCGGGGCTTCGGTTCGACGTGGAGCCGGAAGGAACGTTCTACGGCTGGGCGAACCTCGCCTCCCTCCCCGCCCCGCTCAACGACGGCATGGGATTCTTCCGCGCCGCGCTCGAGCAGAAGGTCATCTGCGTTCCCGGCGAGTTCTTCGACATCAACCCCGGGCGGCGCCGCAGCGGCCGCGGCTCCCGCTTCAGGCAGTACGCGCGCCTCTCGTTCGGCCCCGAGGAGGCCGTGGTCGCCGAGGGAGTCCGCCGCCTCACGGAGATGATCCGACGGGCGGAGTGACGCTGTGATCTCCCATATAGGGAACCACGGCGACACTTGTAGGTGACAAAGCAGTAAGCCCACCGCGAAGCGAGTGTCATCCCGCAGGAGCGCCGAGTAGCGGCGCGAGTGTCGGGACGAAACTTGCGGCGTGGCCCGGATGTATATCTCGTAACCACCAGAACCGAGACGTCTCGTATGTCTTCGACCAGCTCGCGGCTGCGCCTGGGCGGCGCGGTCGTCATTGCCTTCCTCTGCGGACTCCTGTTCGCGTCCTCCATGGACTGGACGCGCTTCGGGTACGCCCAGCAGGGCGGCGGGACCGCCGTCAAGCCAACGGCGAAGGAATCGAAGCCGATGGCGGACGCGAGCAACGCGTTCGTGAACGTCGCCGAGGCGCTCACGCCGGCGGTCGTCGCGATCGACGCCTCGCGCACCGCGCCCCGAACCGCACGCAACAACCGGCGGCCGCCCTCCGGGAGCATGGAGGACTTCTTCAACCAGTTCGACATCAGGCGCCCGCCGGTGCAGGAGCAGAGCGGCTCCGGCTTCATCGTCAGCGCCGACGGCTACATCCTCACCAACAACCACGTGGTCGAGGGCGCGGACCGCGTGCTGGTGAAGCTCAGCAACGGCCGCCAGTTCACCGCGAAGGTCCTCGGCGGCGACCCGACGACCGACGTCGCGGTCATCAAGATCGAGAGCAAGAACCTCCCGCACGTGCAGCTCGGCAACGACGCCGACCTGCGCATCGGCGAGTGGGTGCTCGCCATCGGCAACCCGCTCGACCTCGACTTCACGGTCACCGCCGGCATCGTGAGCGCGAAGGGTCGCGCCATCCCGGGGCTGCTGGATCGCGAGCGGCTCCAGCGGAGCGGCCAGTCGTACGCCATCACGGACTTCATCCAGACCGACGCCGCGATCAACCCGGGCAACTCCGGCGGGCCGCTGGTGAACAGCCGCGGCGAGGTGGTCGGGATCAACAGTGCGATCGCCAGCCCGACCGGATACTACTCGGGCTACGGCTTCGCGATCCCGATCTCGCTGGCGAAGGACGTGATGGATGACTTCATCAAGTTCGGCCGCGTGCGCCGCGCCGTGCTGGGCATCGGGATCGACGAGGTGGACGCCGAGGACGCGAGCGTCGCCGGCATCACCGACATCGCCGGCGTGAAGGTCCGCGGCTTCTCGCCGGACGCCGACAGTCCGGCGCAGAAGGCCGGGGTCGAGGCCGGCGACGTGATCACGAAGATCAACGGCCAGACTGTCGACAAGGTCGCGACGCTCCAGCGCATCGTGCGCCACCACGAGCCGGGCGAGACGGTGGACGTCGAGGTGATGCGCTACGGCAAGCGGATGACGTTCCGCGTGAAGCTCGTCGAGGCCGACACCGCCCCGCAGGTCGCGCGCAGCGACAGCGAGGCCGGCCGTGAGGACGACTCCGACGCGACCGACCGCCTCGGCATCAACGTGGACACGGTCTCGACCGAGTACGCGCGGCAGAACCAGCTCAAGAGCACCCAGCGCGGGCTGGTCGTGACCGAGGTCTCGGCCACCGGCCCGGCCGCCCAGAAGCTGCTGGAGCGCTCGGACATCCTGCTCGAGGTGGTGTATCCGGCGCCGCGCCGCACGCTGCGCACGGTGGCCGACCTCCAGCGCGTGCTGGAGCGCCTCCAGCCCGGCCAGGTGGTGAGCCTGAGCGTCTACAACGCCCAGCAGGGCGCCACGCGGATCGTGAACGTCCGGGTCACGCAATAGCGGCGAGGCCGACCTCGGAGCAAGCTCGGGGGGCGTGGCGAACGTTCGCCACGCCCCCCTATACTACGAGAGCACGTCGGGCGTGCACTCGGGTGGTGGAATTGGTAGACACAGCAGCCTTAGGAGCTGCCGCCGCGAGGCTTGCGGGTTCGAGTCCCGCCCCGAGTACCCCACGTCGTGACCGAAACGGCGGGCCACCTGGCCCGCCGTTCCCGTTGAAACCGCCGAGCCCCCCTCCCACGTTCAGCGCGTGTGAGGGGTGGGGAGGTGGAGGTCGCCGGCATCACGGGCGGGCGCGAGGCGCGGCTGAGCAGGCCGCCCTCGCGCGTGCGCCGAGGTGCGCCGCGACGTGCTGGCCGATCGACGCCGCGTCCCCGGCTCCCGGAGTTGGTTCCCGAGATCCGCACGCCGAGGCCGAGACGCACGCATGGCGACCTGCCACCAGCCGTCCGTTCCACCCGCGGGGCCGCGCCGACCATGAGTCGCGACGACGCCCTGCTCTGCGAGCGCATCGTGCGCGAGCACGCGCGCACCTTCTCGCTCGCGAGCCGGTTCCTCCCGCCCGGTAAGCGGCGCGCCACATTCGCGCTCTACGCCTTCTGCCGCACGGCGGACGACATCGTGGACGCGTCGCGGGCGTCGTCCCTCGCGTCAGGCGGGGGCGCGGCCGCCGCGGCCGGCGCGGCCGGCGCGGCGCGTCGGCTCGCCGCGTTCGAGGCGGAGCTCGCGCTCGCGCTCGCCGGCCGCCCGTCGACGTCACTCTTTCGCGAGCTGCATCGCGCGGTGCGCGAGTTCGACGTGCCGACGCCGGTGCTGTTCGAGCTGCTGGCCGGGGTGGCGCGCGATCTGGGGCCCGTACGCTACCGGAGCTGGCCGGAGCTGGTCCGCTACTGCGAGGGCGTGGCGAGCACCGTCGGCGAGATGTGCACGCAGGTGTTCGGCACGACGGGCGGGGGCGAGTCGCGCGCCGACGCGCTGCGCTACGCGCGGGTGCTGGGCGTCGCGATGCAGCTCACGAACATCCTGCGCGACGTCGGCGAGGACGCCCGCGCCCGGCGCCGCTGCTACCTGGCCGAGGAGGACCTGGAGGCGTTCGGCGTGTCGCGGGCCGAGGTGCTCGACGCGCACCCGTCGCTCGCACTCGACCCGCGGTGGCGCTCTCTGATGGCGTTCCTGGTGGGGCGCGCACGCGCGCTGTACGAGGCCGCCGCGCCCGGGATCGCGCTGCTCGACCCCGACGCGCGCCAGTGCGCCGCCGCGTGCTCGATGGGCTACGCCGCCATCCTCTCCGCCATCGAGCGGCGTGGGTACGACACCCTCTCGGGCCGCGCGCGCGTGGGCTCTTGGGCGCGCGCCGCGATCCTGTGGGAAGTCGTTCGCTCCGGCCACGGGGTACCCGCCCTCCGGGCGCCGAGCGGGACCACGCCGCCCTACCGGCTGCTCCCGGCGAAGCTGGGCGCTCCCAAGCTCGTGAACTGGGCATGACGCCGCACCTGACGCCCGCGACGGGCCCCAGGCCGGCGCTCGCGCGCGCCGCGACGCCGCTGCTCGCCGCGCACGTGGCGCTGGTCCTCTTCTCGACGTACGCCCTCTGCACGTTCCTGGCGGGGCCGCCGCCGGCGTGGCTCCAGTCGCCGGCGAACCAGGCCGTGCTGCGCTGGGCGTGGCGGCTCTCGGGGCCGACCTACGTGACGCTCGGCGCGCTGGCGGCGCTGGCGCACGCGGCGGGCGCGTTCGGCGGCCGCCGGGCGCTGGCGCTGTTCGCGGCGGCCTGCTCCATCTCGTTGGGCTCGGAGCTGCTCGGCACGAGCACCGGCGTCCCGTTCGGACCGTACAGCTACACGCCACTGCTCGGCCATCTCGTCGGCGGGCGGGTGCCGTTCCCGATCCCGCTGTCGTGGTTCTTCATGGTCTACTGCTCCCTCGCCATCATAGGCCGCCTCATCCCGACGCCCGACGGGCTGCGGGCGCGGCTCGTCTGGGCGGTGCTCGCCGGCGCGGTGCTGACCGCCTGGGACGTGTCGCTCGACCCGGCGATGACGGCCGCGACGACGCACTGGGTCTGGCACGTGAAGGGCCCGTTCTACGGCATGCCTTACAGCAACTGGCTCGGGTGGTGGCTCACCGGCACCGTCGTCGCGTTCGCGATGCTCGCCATCGCGCCGGCGCGC
>DATFPD010000650.1:0-8841 GCA_035265005.1 Gemmatimonadaceae bacterium
ACGGGAAGTACATGGCGGGGATCCGTGAGCTGATCGAGCGGCTGTCGTCGTGACGCGCCGCGCCGCGGCGCGGGCGGCGCGCGCGGCGGCCGCCGTCCCGCTCGGCGCCAACTTCCGCCCGCGCGATCCCGGGAGCCCGACCGCGGACATCCCGCGCCTCGTCGCGGCCGCCGCCGGCAAGCCGGTCGTGCTCCAGGAGGTCGGCTACCCGTCGGCCGCGCTGCTGGGCAGCTCCGAGCGCGCGCAGTCGGAGTTCGTCGCGCGCGTCTTCGGCTCCTGGTGCGCGCAGGGGGGCGGCCGGATTCCGTTCCTCAACTGCTCGCTCGGGCTGCGCCAGGCGAACGGCGCGCCGAAGGCCGCGTGGCGGACGTTCTCCGACAGTGGGAAGGCGCTGCGATAGCGCGTTATCTTCTCCCCATGCCGAAGACCCTCGCCGCACCGCGGTCGCTGCGAACGCTGCTCGCGGGCGCGATCGACTACGCCGGCCTCTTCCCGCCGGCGAAGCTCGAGATGCCCGAGGCGGTGGCGAATTACGCCGCCTACCGCGACGACCCGGACGCGGCGTGGGCGCTGGGGCGCTTCGTCGTCCCGGCCGCGCGGCTGGAGGAGCTGGAGCGCGAGGCGGCGCGCCACCTGGCGTGCGTGCTGCCGGGCGCGGAGCCGTGGCGCCTGAGCGCGCTCGCCGGCCCCGACGTCGCGGCCGACGCCGATCGCATCGCCCGCTTCGCGCGCCGCTTCGCCGCGGCCGGCGTCGGCAGCGTCGTGGTGGACGCGGCCGAGGTAAGGGCGGCGACGGCGGGCGACGTCGAGCGGGCCGCCGGGCCGCTGGCCGCGCTCGGGCTCGCGGTCTACGTCGAGCTGCCGTTAGGCGGCGACGCCCCCGGGCTCGACGCCCTGCTGGCGGCGGTGCGGCGCGCCGGCGCGCGGGCGAAGGTCCGCACCGGCGGCGTGACCGCGGACGCCTTCCCCGACCCGGCCGACCTCGTCCGGTTCGTCGACGCCTGCCTCCGCGCCGGCGTGCCGTTCAAGGCGACCGCCGGGCTGCACCACCCGCTCCGCGCGGAGTACCGCCTGACGTACGAGCCGGGCGCGCCGACCGGGACGATGTTCGGCTTCCTCAACGTCTTCCTGACCGCGGCGCTCCTGCGCGCCGGGGCCAGCCTCCCCGAGGCCGAGTCGATGCTCACCGAGCGCGACCCCGGGGCCCTCCGCTTCGACGACGACGGCGTGGAGTGGCGCGGCATCCGCCTGACGACGGACGCCCTCCGCGCGGCGCGCGATGCGGGGGCGGCGGTTGCGTTCGGCTCCTGCTCCTTCCGCGAGCCGGTGGACGACCTCAAGGCGCTCGGCCTCCTGTGACCGCGGCGTCGTACACGAACGAGACCCACGACCCGGCGCTCCGCTCGTGGGTCGAGAGCGCGCACGACCCGGGCACCGACTTCCCGATCCAGAACCTCCCGCTCGGCAGCTTCCACCGCGGGGGCGGCGGCGACGACCGGCGTCCGCGCGTCGGCGTGGCAATCGGCGACGGCGTCCTCGACCTGCGCGCGTGCGACCGGCGCGGCCTGCTCGACGGCACCGGCACGTCCGCGCCGCTCGGCGACGCCTGCACTGCGCGTACCCTGAACGCGCTGATGTCGCTCGGCCGCCCCGCCTGGGCGGCGCTCCGCGGGCGGGTGAGTGCCCTCCTGCGCGCCGATACCGCCGAGGGGCGCCGCGCCCGCGAGCTGCGTCAGGAGCTGCTCGTGCCGATGGCAGACGCCGAGATGCTGCTCCCGGCCGAGGTGGGCGACTACACCGACTTCTACGCGTCGGTGCACCACGCCACGAACGTCGGCGCGATGTTCCGCCCGGACAATCCGCTGCTGCCCAACTACAAGTACGTCCCGATCGGCTACCACGGCCGCGCGTCGTCGCTGGTGCCGAGCGGGACGCCGATACGAAGGCCGCGCGGGCAGACGAAGCCGCCCGACGCCGCGGCGCCGACGTTCGGCCCCAGCCGCTCGCTCGACTACGAGCTGGAGGTCGGCGCGTTCGTCGGCCCGGGGAACCCGCTCGGGGAGCCGGTGCCCATCGGCGCGGTACGGGAGCAGCTGTTCGGGCTCTGCCTGGTGAACGACTGGTCGGCGCGGGACGTCCAGGCGTGGGAGTACCAGCCGCTCGGCCCCTTCCTGGCCAAGAGCTTCGCGACCACGGTCTCGCCCTGGGTGGTGACCGCCGACGCGCTGGAGCCCTTCCGCGTCCCGGCCGCCGAGCGCCCGGCCGGCGACCCCGCGCCGCTGCCGTACCTCGATTCGCCGGAGGAGCGCGAGCGGGGCGGCTTCGCGATCACGCTCGAGGTCTCGCTGCGCACCGCCCGGATGCGCGCGGCCGGCGCGGCCCCCGTTAGGCTGAGCCGGGGCGGCTTCGCCGGGATGTACTGGACCGTCGGCCAGATGCTCGCCCACCACGCCAGCAACGGCTGCAACCTGCGCCCCGGCGACCTGATCGCCAGCGGCACCGTCTCCGGTCCGTCGCGGGACTCGCTCGGCTCCCTCCTCGAGATCACCCGCCGCGGCGCCGATCCGGTGGCCCTCCCCGGCGGCGAGTCGCGCAAGTTCCTGGAGGACGGCGACGAGGTCGTCATGCGCGCCTGGTGCGACCGCGAGGGCTTCGCGCGCATCGGGTTCGGGGAGTGCCGGGGGGTGGTGGACGGCTGATCCGTGCTGCGTGCTGCGTGCGGTTGACAGGCACGTGGAGCGCGTCGCGCCCGGCCTGTCATCCTGAGCGGCAGCGCCGCGAAGGATCTAGCCTCCACGCGCGTGGGGCCGGCCTCCGGCGGATGACAGCGGATCCTTCGCCGCGCCGCGGCTCAGGATGACCGGGACAGCGCACTGCGCTCACCTCGCTTGCACCCGCACTCCTCACGCACCACGCAACACGCCGCGTCCCATGGGTCACCCGACCTACGTTCTACCGCATTCGCGGTGCGTGATTCGCGAATCGCTCTACTCCCTTCCCCCCAGCGCGTACGCCGCGTGCTTGACGAGGACGGGGTGCTCGTGGAGCAGGTAGCCGCCCATCAGGCCCGCGGCGAGGAGGTTGGCGGCGCCGACCTGGTACCAGGCGAGGTGGCCGAGCAGCTCGGTCTCGCTGAGCAGCGCCGTTAGGCCGTAGAAGCCGATCTCGAACATCACGAAGGCGAGGATCGCCCCGGCGAGCAGCGACGGCTCGCGCTCGGCCTGGCGGAGGACCCACGCCAGGAGCACGCCGACGGCGGCGAAGACCGCGTAGTGGAACAGGGTGTAGCCCAGGATGAGCGTCGCCGTCGTCTCCCCCGCCCCCGGACCGAAGAACCCGAAGAGCGCCTGCCCCAGCACGATCGGCGTGCGGTAGGGGTGGCCGGCGAGCACGTCCACGATGCCGAACCAGAGGACGATGCTCGTGGCGCCGAGGAACCCTGCAACGGCGCCCTCGTACAGGATGCTGCGCTTCTCGGTCATGGTCTTCCCCTCCTCAACGTGGTGACTGCTCAACGAGCAGGCGGCCCGCCGTCGGAAGAGCCGGCCGCCACGAACCACGACGTCACGAACGCGCGTGCGGGTGCCGAACCGGAAGAACGCCATCAATCTACACTCTTGCGCGGCCGGCGACATAGCGGCCATCACGGCGCGCCCCGCCCGGGCGCCGGGCACTCGACAAAGGCCGCACCCGGTACGACAATGAACGAATGCCATCTCCACGCACCCTCGTCGCCGCCTCGCTCGCCGCGCTCGCCACGCTCGCCGTGCTTGCTTCCTGCGGCGGTCCGTCCGACGACAAGAAGAAGATCCTCCCGATGTTCGCGAAGCGCTGCCCGTCGTTCCCGCGGGCGCAGGTGGTCAACGACGCGGTGACCCAGTTCATCACCACCGCCACGCCGACGCCGCAGCTCTTCCTCTACATCCCGGCCACCGACTCGTCCCTCCCCGACGCCGGGGTCCGCGCCCTCCAGAACAAGGGCAACACCTTCCTGTACAGCCAGGACCCCGCGCTCCAGAAGCAGATGCGCGCCAAGCTCGGCGGGATCGACTACTACACGAGCATGCTCGTGGTGTACAAGGGGCTGGAGCAGCCGGACAGCACCCACGCCGTGGTGCGGCTCGGCGGCCACTACATCGGCACGAAGTCGGAGAAGGAGCCCGCGGTCGCCAGGGCACTCTCCTTCCAGTGTGACAGCACGGAGTGGCGGTTCGTGGAGGCGAAGTAAGCCCAGGAGGTCTCATGAGCACCACCCTTCCCCCCGGGACGCGCGACACGCTCCCGCGCGAGCTGGTCGAGCGCGAAGCGCGGACGCCCCCCGCCGTGGCGCCGGCGCCCGCACGCCCGGTCTCGCTGCCGCCGCGGGAGCGCCTGCTCTCGCTCGACGTCTTCCGCGGGATGACCGTGGCCGGGATGCTCCTGGTGAACAACCCGGGCAGCTGGGGCGCGATCTACCCGCCGCTCGAGCACGCCGAGTGGCACGGCTGGACGCCGACCGACCTCATCTTCCCGTTTTTCCTGTTCATCGTCGGCATCACCACGCACCTGTCGCTGAGCACGCGGCGCGCGCGGGGCGACGACGAGGGCGCGATCGTCCGGCAGATCCTCCGCCGCGGCGCGCTCATCTTCCTGTTCGGGCTCATCCTGAACGCCTTCCCCTTCTACCAGTGGGGCCCGCCGGCGTCGTGGGGGTTCGCCGGGGACCCGCGGTCGGCCGACCCGGGGGTCTGGGAGCGGATTGTCTGGCGCTTCGAGCACCTGCGCATCATGGGGGTGCTCCAGCGCATCGGCCTCGCCTACACGCTCTCGGCGCTCCTCACCCTGCGCACCACGCTCCGGCAGCAGGTGACGATCATCGCCGCGCTGCTCCTGGGCTACTGGCTCGCGATGACGCTGCTCCCGGTGCCGGACACCGGCTACCTGGGCGCCCTCGTGCTCGACCGTCCGGGGGCAACGCTCGACGCCTGGCTCGACCGCGTGCTCCTGACGCCCAGCCACCTCTGGATCGGCGGCGGCGGGGTGCGCGACCCCGAGGGGCTCTTCTCGACGATTCCGGCGGTCTGCACCGCGATGCTCGGCGTGCTCGCGGGGCGGTGGATCGGGACCGCCCGCCCGATCCACGAGCGCCTCTCCGGACTCTTCGCCGGCGGCGCGCTGGCGATGATGGTCGGGCTCATGTGGCACTGGTCCTTCCCGATCAACAAGTCGCTCTGGACCAGCTCCTACGTCCTCTTCACCGCCGGCATGGCCTGCGTCGCCCTGGGCACCTGCATGTGGATCATCGACGTCCACCGCGTCACGGGGTGGACGAAGCCCTTCGTGATCTACGGCGTGAACCCGATGATCGCCTTCCTGGGATCGGGGCTCATGGCGCGCTACATCTACTCGATCCAGAAGGTCGAGTACCACGGCCGGCAGACCGCCCTGGAGACCGCGATCTACCAGAGCGCCTTCGCCTCCTGGCTCGAGCCCCGCAACGCCTCCATCGCCTTCGCGCTGACCTTCGTGCTGGTCTGGCTGGCGATCCTCTGGGTGCTGTACCGGAAGAACATTGTCTTGAAGGTCTAGCCCGACTTCGTCATCCCGGCGGCCGGCTCGCTCGGGATGACGATGGGCGGTTTTCCGGTGACCAATCCTGAGGTGAGACGTCTCATTACCGGTTGGCGGGCCGAGGTTTGCGCCCGCCTGCTGCGCTCTCGAACCCAACGTCGCGGGCCGTGTATGAACGGCTGAGCCCGTAAGACGTCGGCAGAGCCAGCTTCTCTACAGCAGCGTGGCAGCTTTTCGCTCCCGCCTCTCGGGCGGGCATTGGAATGCTCGTTGCCAACCCAAAGAGACGATGAAGGTTGTACGCATTCGGTCGGTAGCTGAGCTCGTTGGGGGCATGGCGTGCGCGCTGAGCCTCTTCGCCCTGTTGCCCGCTCCGGCGGCCGCGGCGTCGCTCCAGCCACCAACCGTCACTGTCGAGGCCGCTAACGGCCGAGTCGTCGAGGATCCGGCGCAGGGTGGGAAGTCGCGCCGCCGGCGCTCGACGCCCCGCCGCCGCAGCTCGGCCAGCCGCGCCGCCGCGGCGCCGGTCGCCGCGCTCCGCTACACCTCGCCCCACGGCGCCAACGCGCTCCAGAACGACCTCTCGTACATGGTCGCCAGCCGCGTCCGGAGCGGGCAGTGGGGCGTGATGGTCGTCTCGGTCACGCGCGGCGACACGCTCTACAGCTACAACGCCGACCAGCCGATGCAGCCGGCGTCGACGATGAAGCTGTTCACGGCCGCGCTCGCCTTCGACCGGCTGGGCCCGCAGTACCGCTTCAGCACCGACGTCCTGCGCGAAGGGACGCTCGCCCCCGACGGAACGCTCCAGGGGAACCTGATCATCCGCGGCGACGGCGACCCGGGCTTCTCCAACCGCTTCATGCCCGGCGGCGCCGACGCGCCGATGCGCGAGCTCGCGCGCCGGGTGGCGGCGGCGGGCGTCAAGCGCGTGTCCGGCGACGTCATTGGCGACGCGACCGGCTTCGAGGCGCAGAAGGTCCCGGACGGCTGGCTGGCCCGCAACCTCCAGTCGGGGTACGCGGCGCGCGTGTCGGCGCTCTCGATCAACGAGAACCTGATGTGGGTGGCCGTCTACCCCGCCGCCGGCAAGGGCGCCGCGCGGGTGGCGATCGAGCCCTCGGCCAGCGCGGCGGTGCCGCTCACGGCGAACGTGCGCACGGTGCCGGGGAGCACCGGCGCACAGATCCGCCTGACGCGGAACCGCGAGGGCGCCGTCACCGTCACGGGCTGGATCGGCAGCCGCTCGATCCCGCGCCGCTACGAGTACGTGATCGAGGACCCGGCCATCTTCACGACCGCCTCCTTCCGCGACGCCCTGCGCGCCGAGGGGGTGGAGGTCGCCGGCGCGGTGAAGCTGGGGCCGACCCCGGCCGCCGCCGCCAAGGTGGCGTCGCTCGAGTCGCAGCCGCTGGAGAAGCTGGCGGCGGTGATGAACCGCGAGAGCGTGAACCACTTCGCCGAGCTGCTCTTCCGCAACGCCGCCCGCGGCCCCGAGCGCGACACGGTGGGGACGGCGCAGCGCGGCTACACGCTCCTCAAGGGCTTCCTGGAGCAGAAGGCCGGCGCGCCGCAGAACGCGGTCTTCGCCGCCGACGGCAGCGGCCTCTCGACGCTCGACCGCGTGACGCCGCGCGCGATGATCAAGCTGCTGGCGTACGCGCACGAGTCGCCCTGGGCCTCGGCGTTCCACGCGTCGCTGCCGGTGGCCGGCGAGAGCGAGCTGCTGCGCCACCGCATGAAGTACACGCCGGCGCAGGGGAACCTGCACGCCAAGACCGGCACCACGAACACGGTGATCTCGCTCGCCGGCTACGTCACCGCCCAGAACGGCGAGGTCCTCGCCTTCAGCTTCGTCTACAACGGCAACGACCGCTGGAACGCCAAGGAGACGATCGACGCGATGGGGCCGACGATGGCGGGGTTCGTGCGAGAATAACGGCTGCGAGGTGCGAGGTGCGAGTTGCGAGACGGGCCCCGGGAAGCGATGTCTCCCGGGGCCCGTCTCGCACCTCGCACCTCGCACCTCGCACCTCGCACCTCGCACCTGGCATCTGGTGTCCGACCCCTCCCGCCTCCGCGCGGTTCGCGTCATCGTCGCGGCCGCGTTCGCCGCCTCGCTGCTGATCTCGCATCGGCTCTGGGCCGGGGTGGGGCGCTCGTATCCGCGCGTGCCGGTGCTCGGCGCGCTCGAGGGGGCGGCGCGGTGGGCGCCGTGGTGGGAGGTGCCGCTCGCGGTCGCGCTGCTGGCGCTGCTCGCCGCTCTGGCGCTCGCGCGCACCGCGCGGGGGGCAGAGCGCGCGGCGGCCGGCGCGCTCGGCGTGCTGCTGCTGCTCGCGGCGGGCGATCAGAACCGCTGGCAGCCGTGGGCGTACCAGTACGCGCTCCTGCTCCTCGCGCTGGCCTCGCTCCACAGTCGCGAGGCCAGCGCGCTCGACACTTGCCGGGTGGTCGTGGCGCTCACGATCGCGTGGGGCGGCGTGCAGACGCTCGCCGGCGGCGGGAGCGAGCTGCTGCTCCCGCTCGCCCGGCCGCTGGCCGCGGCGCTCGGCCAGGGACTGCTGCACGTGGTGATCCCGCTCAACACGGCCGTCGGGCTGGCCGAGCTGGTGGTCGGGCTCGGGCTGCTGGTGCCGCGCGTGCGGGGGCCGGCCGTGGCGGGCGCCGTGGCCCTGCAGCTGCTCACCCTCCTCTCGCTAGGCACCTTCGGGGTGAGGCTGAACGCGGTCGTGTGGCCCTGGCATCTGGCGACGGCGGCGCTCGTCCTGGCGCTCTTCCGCCGCATGCCGGCGGAGGCCGGGCCGCGCGCGCTGCTCGCCCCGCGGCCCGAGCTGGCGCACGGCGCCGCGCTGCTGCTGCTCGGCGCGCTCCCCGCGCTCAGCCTCGCGAACCGCTGGGACCCGTACCTGTCGGCGGCGCTCTACTCGGGGAACCTGGGGACCGCGCGCGTCCAGTGGAGTCCGGACGGCTCGGCCGACGCCGACCCCGTGCTGCCGCGCTTCGTCACGATCGACCAGCGCCGCGGCGATCGCCGGGCCGTCGCGCTCCCCGCGTGGTCGCTCGCCGATCTGCGCGTCCCCGCCTACCCCGCCGAGCGCACCTACCTGCGGGCCGCGCGCCAGCTCTGCCCCCGCGCGCGCCCCACGCAGCACTTCACGTTGATCCTCCGCCGGCGCCTGACGATCGCCGAAGTCTGGCGCGCCTACGACGCCCGCCGCCGCCGCACCACTCCACCGGCGCCGGAGCGGATCTATACGTGCGAAAAGCTGGGACGCGGGATGCGGGACGCGG
>DATFPD010000651.1:0-2733 GCA_035265005.1 Gemmatimonadaceae bacterium
GCTGGAGGCGCTCGTCGCCCGCAACCCGGCGCACGTGGTCGTGGGGGCGGCGCCCGGCGCCGGCGCGCATCAGCTCGCGGAGCACGTGGAGCAGCTGGAGCCGGACGTCGTCCTGGTGGCCCTGGAGCCGCACGACGCGCCCGACGCCGACACGTCGCCCGGGGGCGCGTTCCCGGCGCTGCTCCCCACGCCCGGCGGCGACGGGCGCGCGTCGCCCGCGGTCGTGCTCCTGGCCGACCTGCCGGAGGCGGAGCCCGCGGCGTGGGCCGCGGCGGCGCTGCGCGCGGGGGTGCGCGCCGTGCTCCCGCGCGAGGCCGGCGAGGCGGAGATCGCCGCCGCCGTGGACGCCGCTGCGGCCGGACTGGTGGTGCTCCCCGGCGCGCTGGTGGAGTCGCTGCTGCCCGCGGCCGCGCCGGCGCTCCCGCCCCGCGCCCCCGCGCCGGCCGGGTCGCCCGGCCAGTCGCTCACGCCGCGCGAGGCCGAAGTGCTGGGGATGCTGGCCGAGGGGCTGCCTAACAAGCTGATCGCGCCGCGGCTCGGCATCAGCGAGCACACGGTCAAGTTCCACATCGCCTCGATCTTCGAGAAGCTCGGCGCGTCCAGCCGCACCGAGGCGGTGACGATCGGAGCGCGGCGGGGACTCATCATGCTATGAAGCTGCGAACTACGCCTGCGACCTGCGACCTGCGGCCTGCGACCTAGCTGCCTCGGGAGGCTCCTGGCTTCCCGAGGGGGTTGAGTCGCAGCTCGCAGGTCGCAGGTCGCAGGCGTAGTCCGCAGCTCTCACCCCCTCACCCGCCTCCGGTACCGCTCCGGCGTTACCCCCGCGTACCGCTTGAAGGCGCGCGTGAAGTGGCTCTGGTCGGCGAAGCCGGCGCCGAGCGCGACGGCGCTGAGCGAGTCGCGCGACGTCGCCAGGCGCGCGGCGGCCCAGTCCAGGCGCAGGCGGCGCAGGTACTCGCCCACCGACGCGCCGTGGTGGGCGCGGAAGGCCCGCGAGAGGTGCGCCGGGTGGACGCCGGCCGCCGCGGCGACATCCGCCAGGCGCAGCGTCGTCGTGAACCGGTCGTGCAGCAGCTCGCGGGCGGCGGCGAGCCACGCTGGCGGGGCGCCCCCCGAGTGGCGCGGCCGTGCCCCCGGCCGCACCGCGCGCGCCGCCAGGGCGACCAGCTCCAGCGCCAGCCCCTCGATGGCGATCGGCGAGACGGCGTCCGGCTCGCGCAGCTCGCGCGCGATCGCCGAAGCCAGCGCCGCCGCCCGTGGGTCCTGGGAGTGCAGCACGCGGCCGAGCGGGTCCGCGGACAGGTCGAGCGTGGCGGCGCGCGCGGCGCTGGGCTCGACGGCCAGCGCCCGCGCCCCGACGCGACCGATCCGGTTGCTGTGCCGCTCTCCCGCCGGCTTCACGAACAGGCTGGCGCGCGCGTACGTGAGGGTGCGTGGCCCAACCGCCTCTTCCACCGACCCGTCGAGCAGCACCGAGAGGCACGCCGTCTCGTGGTAGTGCGGCGGCAGCTCGAGCAGCGGCGGCAGCAGGAACTCGCTGACGCGGAACCCGTCCACGACGATGCCGCTCAGCTGCCGACCGCCGGTCGTGACGGGCTCGGACGGGCGCGGCACGAGGGGGGCTGTGGCGGGGAGAGTGGGGCGAAGGAAGAGGGCTCGCACCCCAAGATGGGATGGGCGGGCGCGCGAGAGCCAGAGCCCGGGGACCGGGCCCCGGCTCGCGGGACGGGGGGGCTGTTTCCGCTGACGACCGGTAATGCCGGCTACCGCACCTGGATGTTCCCGCTGGTGACGGGCCAGGTCCTGGCGTCGCCGGCCGGCCAGGGCTGCGTGCGGCAGTATTCCGCCGAGCTCGGGATCACGCCCTCGAAGCCGAAGACCGTGGTGCGGTCCGGCGGCGCGTCGGCCCCTTCGCCGTAGTCCACCACCCGGAACCAGACGTCGCGGCCCGGCTGGAGGACCGGGTCGGCGAGCACCGCCGGGTTGTCGCTCTGCACCTTCGTGATCACGCCGCCGACCCAGGCCCGGCGTTCGACCGGGTCCACCGTTAGGCAGGTGACCTCGCCCCACATCAGCATGTCGAGGTCGGGGCGGTACTGGTGGAACTCGCCGCCCGCGCTGCCGTCGGCGTACTGCCGGGCGGTGAAGGCGAACTTCCCCTCGAGCACGGCGCCGGTGGCCAGCGTCGCCAGGAACTTCCCGCCGCCGCTCGTCGCGTACAGCGCGCCGCCCTCGTTCGACAGCCGCGCCGGCGGCCCGGACGGCGCCGGCGCGTCGGGCCCCGCGCACCCCAGCACCGCCGCGCCGCACAGCGCCACACCCAGACCCCGTCTCCAGTCCATACTCCCTCCGCGTCTCGGGAAGCCGCACCGCCCGGAACCAGCCGGCGGGCCGAGACCATAGCATCGCGGACGCGGGGCGTTCTTGTACCGGACGAGCGTGGCGTGGAAGAAACGGAGCATCCGACCTGCGGCCTGCGACCTGCGACCTGCGTCCTCAGTGCGCTCGGGACGCTATTGCTTCCCGAGCGCACTGAGGTCGCAGGACGCAGGTCGCAGGTCGTAGTTGGTCGCAGGTCGCAGGTCGCAGCTCCCTTACATCACCACCTGACTCCCCAGCTCGACGACCCGTCCCGGCGGCAGCGCCATGAAGTCCTGGGCGGATGGCGCGTTGCGCTGGAGGAAGGCGAACAGGCGCTTGCGCCAGTGGGCCATCGGGACGCCGCCGCCG
>DATFPD010000652.1:0-12722 GCA_035265005.1 Gemmatimonadaceae bacterium
GTTGTTCTGCCGCGGCGCCGTCACCAGCCGCTCGATCTGCGCCGGCGGCCGCACGTAGCTCTCGGCGGCGAGGACCTCACGTGGCGCCGGCTGCTGGGCGAGGGTGGGGTGGACGAGCGCGAAAGCGAGCGCGGCAGTGAGCAGGGAGAAACGAAGACGCATGCAGGCTCCGGGGGGTTTACAGAACGGCAGTTGAACCGCGGAGGGCGCGGAGGACGCGGAGGAGTGCCTCGGGGCGCCCTCCGCGGTTCAATGCCTTTCCTGGATCTCACTCATACGCATGGCGTCCGCCGAGCGCTGTAGCCGCAACCTGGACACCCTCCCCGGGTACTAATCGGCGGAGGTGAAGACACCAATGACTCGACTTTTTTCCAGGATTTCAGGGGGTATTCGCGCCGCCGCGCTGGCGCTGGCGCTCGGCGGTGGGGTCGTCGGGATGACCGCGGCCGCGCCGCGCGAGTCGAGGCCGACGGTGACCAGCCGGGACATCGCCGCCTCGAACGCGAAGGTGCGGGCGGCGTACGACGCGCTGGTGGCGATGTGGAGCGCGGGCTTCGAGCAGCTCGGCGAGCGCTTCGAGGCGCCGGAGCTGTACCGCTACCGCGGCGCCGCCCGCACGGGGTGCGGCGTGATGGGCTCCGGCAACGCCGGGTACTGCCTGCGGGACAACGCCGTCTACTTCGACGAGGTGTTCGTCGCCGCGCAGGCCAAGGCCGCCGCGCGCGAGCTCGGCACCGACGGCGACATGTCGGCGATCGGCGTGATCGCGCACGAGATGGGGCACGCGGTCGCGCTCCAGCTCGGCTACGCCTCGCGCTTCACGTACGACAACGAGTCCACCGCCGACTGCCTGGCCGGCGCGTTCACTCGTCAGGCGGGGCGCGACGGCTCGCTCGAGGAGGGCGACATCGACGAGGCGTTCTACGGGATGTCCAGGGCCGGGGATCCGGACCCGCAGCTTACCGGCGACCCGCGTGTCGACCGCCGCATCCTGGCCCGCGCCTCGCTCATGGGCCACGGCACGCAGGAGCAGCGCATTCAGAACTTCCGCCGCGGCCTGAACGGCGGGCCGGGGGCGTGCATGGCGGCGCTGCGAGGGCTGAAGTAGAACGGCGATTCGCGTTGCGCGATTCGCGAACGGCCTCGGGATGCTCCGGCGTCCCGGGGCCGTTTCGCATCCCGCATCCCGCATCCTCCATCCCAGCCTAACGCCTGACGCGCGAGCCGGCGTCGGGCATTCCCCTACGCCGGCGCCGCCGGGCGCGCCGGTATGTCCATTGCAGCGCCCCGGGTGACTCTCGCGGCCGTGCGCCTGGCCGCATCACCACCGGACCCTGGAGATTCCGCATGACCGATTCGCGCGCCCCGCGTCTCTCCGACCTCGTCGACGGCCTGGCTCCATCCACCAGCGACGCCGACGCGGAGCACCAGGTGCTGGTGCTGGGTCCGCCGCCCGCTTCGCCGCGGGGCGCGCCGAGCGACCGGCGGGCGTTCCTCACACGAGCGTCGGCGCTGTCCCTGGCGCTTCCGGGCCTCGGCGCAGCGCTGAGCGCAGCCTGCTCGCCCGGAGGCGGGGGCAGGAGCGACAGCAGCAAGGCCGGCGGCGGCGCGGGCGAGGGTGGGGCCGCCGCGGCCGCACAGGATTCGCTCCGGCACCACAACTCCGACAGCCGGCTGGACACGGCCGTCCTCAAGGGCGGTGCGCACGGGACCACGTCGGCCACGCCCGGGGCCGCGGCGGGGGCGGACCGCGTCGCCTTTCATCGCTACGACCCGGCGCTGCCGCCGCTCGCGCCCGGCGGTACGATCCAGCTGCACTGGCACGCCCGCGAGGCGCCGGTGCGGATCTCGAGCGACACCGTGGTGGCCGCGTGGACCTTCGAGGGCGACATCCCGGGACCGATCGTGCACTGCCGGGTGGGGGACACCGTCGAGTTCACGCTGACCAACGACGTCATCGTCCCGCACTCGATGGACTTTCACGCGGCGCAGATCAACCCGAAGGAGGCCTTCAAGTCGGTGCCGCGCGGGCAGTCGGTGTCGTTCAGCTTCAGGCCGAAGTTCGCCGGCGCCTTCATGTACCACTGCGGCACCGCGCCGGTGCTCATGCACATCGGCTCGGGCATGCACGGGGCGATCATCGTCTCGCCGCGCGACGGCCTGCCTGCCGCTCGGGAGTTCGTGCTCGTGCAGAGCGAGTTCTACCTCGGCGGCGCCGCCGCCAGCGGCGCGCGGCCGTTCGACTACAACAAGATGCTCTCGACGCTCCCCGACTTCGTCGCGTTCAACGGGCGCCCCAACCAGTACATCAACGACCCGATCCGCGTGAAGACGGGGGAGCGCGTCCGGTTCTGGCTCGTGAACGCGGGGCCCACGCACCCCTGCAACTTCCACGTCGTCGGCGAGCAGTTCGACACCATGTACCTCGGCGCGCCGCCGGCCACGCCGATCCGCGGCGTGCAGACGTGGGACGTGGCACCGGGCGGCGGCATGTGCTTCGAGCTCCTCTGCGACGTCCCGGGCGAGTTCCCGTTCGTGAACCACGGCTTCGGCCACGGCCAGAAGGGCGCGATCGGGTTCCTGGTCGTCGAGTGACAGCCGTGGGCCCTTGATGAATCGAGGGCCCCGCCAGTGCACACCCGGAGAATTTCTCCTTCAGTCCCGGCCCCGCCTCACCGCCGCCAGGGGACTTGCGGCGAGCGGTAGAAGTTCACGCCTAACGCCTGGAGCCGCGGGCCCTGGGCGCCGAGTCGGACGCGGAAGTCGTCCCAGGCGCGCATCGCGGCCGGGGACCAGCCGAGCTCCGCGACGGCGGCGAGGCGCGGGAAGGCCATGTAGTCGTAGTCCTCGCGCTTCACGACCGTCTCCGACCAGAGCGGCGCCTCGACGCCGAGGATGGCGCTCTCGGGGACGCCCGCCACGTAGGTGGCCGGCTCCCACGCGTAGGCGTCGCGGACGTCGATCAGCGCCGCCCAGCGGAGGCCGAGGACCGTCGTGCTGTCGTACTTCATGTCGACGTAGACGCGCTTGGCCGGGGAGAGGATGATCTTCCCGCCGCGCGCCGCGTGGACGCGCGAGGAGTCCGGGATCCAGCTCTGGACGATCGAGCCCTGCTCCAGCGCGGCCTGGGCGATCTCCCCCCAGCCGATCATCTGCTTGCCGTGCGACCGCACGATCCCCTGCGCGCGCTCGACGAAGCGGATGTACTCCTCGTGGGTCAGCTTCTGCACCTCGTCGCCGCCGATGTGGAACCAGGGCCCCGGCGTGATCGCCGAGATCTCGCGGACGACGTCGTCCACGAAGCGGTAGACGGTGTCGCGGCTCACGCACAGCGCGCTGAAGCCGACCTCGGTCCCGGTGTAGAGCGTCGGCGTGCGCGGCAGGCAGTTGAGCTCCGGGTAGGCGACCTGCGCGGCGTTGATGTGCGCCGGCATGTCGATCTCGGGGACGACGGTGATGAAGCGGCTCGCCGCGTAGGCCACGATGTCGGCGTACTCGGCCTGCGTGTAGTAGCCGCCCGGGCCGCCGCCGACCTGCGTGCTGCCGCCGACGCGCGCGAGGTCGGGCCACGACCGGATCTCGATCCGCCACCCCTGGTCGTCGCCCAGGTGCAGGTGCAGGCGGTTCAGCTTGTAGAGCGCCATCAGGTCCACGAAGCGCTTCACGTCCCCCGCCGGGAGGAAGTGGCGCGAGACGTCGAGCATGGCCCCGCGCCAGGCGAAGCGCGGCCCGTCGGTCACGCGGACGGCCGGGAGCTTGAGCCCGCGGTTGAACGCCGCCGGGTGCTCGACCGTCCAGGGGAAGAGCTGCCGCAGCGTCTGGACGCC
Organism: Gemmatimonadaceae bacterium; assembly: GCA_035265005.1. Classification (GTDB taxonomy): domain Bacteria; phylum Gemmatimonadota; class Gemmatimonadetes; order Gemmatimonadales; family Gemmatimonadaceae; genus DATFPD01. The sequence continues at coordinate 3,828 of DATFPD010000652.1, forward strand.
GTAGAACAGCCCGTTGGGCTGGTTGGCGACGAGCGTCACACGGTCGCGCGCCACGGTCAGCTCGTACCCCTCCAGGCCTAACGAGGTGGCGCCCGGGTCCAGGCGGAGGGCGATACTCCCCGCCGGCGCCGCCCCCGCCGCCGCCCGGCCGAGCTCGGGGCGCGCCGGCCGGCCGATGAGCTGGAGCAGGTACTGCCCGATCCGCTCCGCCTCGGCGCCGGCGCCCGCGTCCACGACCACCGTGGTCGTGGTGTCCAGCACGAAGCTGTCCGGCGGCGCGAGCCGCACCGCCGCCGGGATCGGCACCAGGGCGTGCGGCGGCGCCGGGGGCATCGCCGGCTCCACGGATGCGGGGCGGCGCCCGGGGCAGGCGGCGAGCGCGGCGACGAGGGGGAGCGCCAGCAGGGAGCGGTGTCTGGATGGGAGCACGTTGGTATCCTGGTGAGGAAGAGCACGCGCGCGCACGACTCCGCCAAGCTACCATACACCCTCGCAGCCTGGCAGGGCGCTTGCTCCGGCGCGAGCCCGGGCAGGACGCACACCGCACTCAGGACTCAGGAGACACCCATCATGCGCATCCTCGTCGTCGGTGCCACCGGGACGATCGGGAAGGCCGTCGTCGAGCTGCTCTCCCCGACCCACGAGGTGGTGGCCGCGAGCCGCCGCCACGGCGAACTCCGGGTCGACATCGCCGACCCCGACTCCATCCGCGCCATGTACCGGCAGGCGGGGCGCGTCGACGCGGTGGTGAGCGCGGCGGGCAGCGCGCGCTACGCCCCGCTCGCCACGCTCGGCGACGCGGACCTCGCGCTCAGCCTGGCCAACAAGCTGATGGGGCAGGTGAACCTGGTGCGCTACGGGATCGAGTCGGTGCGCGACGGCGGGTCGTTCACGCTCACCAGCGGCACGCTGGCGCAGCGCCCGGCGCCGGGGAGCACCGCGGTGAGCCTGGTGAACGCCGGCGTCGAGGCGTTCGCGCGGGCGGCGGCGCTGGAGCTGCCGCGCGGCGAGCGCATCAACGTCGTCAGCCCCGGATGGGTGTCGGAGACGCTGGCGAAGATGCGGCGCGACCCGGGCGAGGGCACGCCCGCGGCCGAGGTGGCGCGGGCGTACCAGCGGAGCGTCGAAGGGGGCGAGACCGGCCAGGTCTACGGCGTCGGGGCCGAGGCGTGACAGCGGGGGCCGCCGATGCAGGCCGGCCTTGACAGCGGCGGCGGACGGCATCATACTTAACATCGTTAAGTAACCTTACGAGGCTATGGGGACGAAGGAGCGCCGGACCCGCGAACGGGAAGAGACACGGACCATGATCCTCGACGCCGCGCGCGAGATGTTCGCCGCCGACGGCGTGGAGGCGGTGACGATGCGGGCGATCGCCGAGCGGATCGAGTACACGCCGACGGCGATCTACCACCACTTCCGCGACAAGCAGGCGCTGCTCGAGGAGCTCTGCTACCTGGACTTCCGCGCGCTGGCGCAGGCGTTCGGGCGCATCGGGCGGATCGAGGACCCGGTCGAGCGGCTGCGGCGGATCGGGCTCGCGTACGTGGACTTCGCGCTCTCGCACCCCAGCCACTACCGGTTCATGTTCATGACGCCCAAGCCCGAGTCGGCCTACGCCAAGGCGGAAGTCGGACTCGGCCGCCCCGAGGAGGACGCCTACGCGATGCTCCGCGACACGGTGGCCGAGGGGATCGCGGCGGGCCGCTTCCGCCCGGAGTTCACGGACGCCGAAGAGCTGGCGCAGATCATGTGGGCCGGCGTGCACGGGATCGCCTCGCTGCACGTGGTGAAGGACACGAAGAGCCACATCGCCTGGCGGGACGCGCGCGAGACGGCGCGGGCGATGGTGGACGTGATGGCGCGCGGCACGCGGCGTGACCCGCCGGCGGCCTAGCGCGGGCCGCGCCGGCGCGCGCCGCGGGAGCGCGCGCTTCTTTTTTGCCCCATGACTTAACAGTGTTAGGAGTCCCACCAATGTTCAACCAAGCTTCCTTCACTGCCCTCCTGGCGCTGCTGGCCGCGGCGTGCCTAACGCAGCAGGCCGGCGCGCAGGACCCGCTCGCCCCGGTCGTCCGCGAGGCGCTCCGCAACAACCTCGGCCTGGCGCGGGAGCGGCTGGCCGCCGAGCGCGGCGAGGCCGCGGTGCGACAGGCGCGCGCGCTCTACCTGCCGTCGCTCACCCTCGACTCGCGGCGCTCCGAGATGCGCGGCGTCGTGGACGTCGGCGACTTCGTCAACCCGGCCTACCGCGCGCTGAACCAGGTGCTCGGCCGCGACGCCTTCCCGACGAACGTGAGCGCCACGCTCCCGCAGGCGCAGGAGACGCGGCTCCGGCTCGCGCAGCCGCTCTACAACCGGGCGATCGTGGCCGGCTACCGCGCCAGCACGGGGCTGCGCGACGCGCAGGACGCCGGGACGCGCGCCGCCGCCCGCCAGCTCGCCGCCGACGCCCAGCTCGCCTGGCTGGCGGCCGCCAGCGCCGAGCGCGTGGCGGGACTCTACCGCGCGACGCTGGCGCTGGTCGAGGAGAACGTGCGCGTCACCGAGCGCCTGCTCGCCAACGGCACCGCGACCCCGGACGCGGTGCTCCGCGCGCGCGCCGACCGCGGCGAGGTGGCGCAGCAGCTCGCCGAGGCCGAGCAGCGGCGGGACGGCGCGCGCCGCGCCCTGGGCTACGCGCTCGGCCGGCCGGACGGCGACGCCGCGGAAGACGTGCGGCTGCTCGCGGACTCGCTCCTCGACTTCCCGCTCGACCGCCTGACGCTGGACGACGCGCTGCGCAGCGCGCGCGCCCGGCGCGAGGAGCTGACCCAGGCCGACGCCGGCGAGCGCGTGGCGGCGGCCCAGCAGCGCGCGGCGTCGGCGGCGTTCTACCCCACGGCCGCGGTCGCCGTCGACTACGGCGTGCAGGGGAGCGAGTACCGCTTCGACCGCCGCTCCGACGTGCTGGTGGCCTCGCTGGTGGTGCAGTGGAACCTGTTCAGCGGCGGGCAGGACGCCGCGCGGCGCGACCAGGCGGCGCTCGACCGCCGGCGCGCCCGCCTCACCCGCGCCGACGCCGAGCGCGCGATCGAGCTCCAGGTGCGCCAGGCGTACGACGCCGCCGCCGTCGCCCGCGGCGCGATCGCGACCGCCGACGAGCGCCTCGCCGCCGCCCGCCGCGCCTACGAGCTCGTCTCTCGCCGCTGCCAGGAGGGGCTGGCGTCGCAGCTCGAGCTGCTCGACGCCCGCGCGGCGTACACGCGCGCGGGGCTCAACCTGATCCTCACGCGCTACGCCTACGCCACCCGCTGGGTGGAGCTGGAGCGCGCCGCCGCCCTTCGCGACCTCGACTTCTGACCCTGGAGACTCTCATGCGCTCGATACTGCAGTTCCACCACAGAGGCACAGAGGGCACAGAGGACGTGCACACGGGAGAGGGCCCCTCAAGCCCGAGGCCGCATCCCGTCCCGGCAGGGGGACCCTCTCCCGTGTGCCGTTCCTTTGTGTTCTCTGTGCCTCTGTGGTCGATTCTGTTCATCGCCGCCTGCGGCGATGCCGACGCGGTGCAGCAGAGCAAGCCTGACGAGTCGACGCCCGTACGCGTCGCGGAAGTGCGGCAGGAGACGGTGGCGCCGCCGGTCGTGGCGACTGGAGTCGTCGCGGCGAAGGAGGAGGTGGCGCTCAGCTTCAAAGTAGGCGGCGTGATCGCCCGCGTGTTCGTGAACGAGGGGGACGCCGTGCGCGCCGGGCAGGTGCTGGCGACGATCGACGCGCGGGAGATCGACGCGCAGGTGAGCAAGGCGCGGAGCGCGGCGGCGAAGGCGGAGCGGGACCTGGCGCGCGTGCGCGCGCTCTACCGCGACTCGGTGGCCACCCTGGCGCAGATGGAGGACGCGACGACGGGCGCCGAGGTGGCGCGGGCGGACGTCGAGGCGGCGGCGATGAACCGGCGCTACGCCGACGTCGTGGCGCCGGCGGCCGGCGTGGTGCTCCGCCGGGCCGCCGAGCCCGGGCAGCTCGTGGCGGCCGGGGCGCCGGTGATCACGTTAGGTAGCGCCGCGCGCGGCACCGTGCTCCGCGCCGGGCTTGCCGACCGGGACGTGGTGCGGGTGCGCGCGGGCGACCGGGCCACCGCGCGCTTCGACGCTTTCCCCGGGCGCCCGGTGGCGGGCACGGTCCGGCAGATCGCCGCCGCGGCCACGCCCGGCGCCGGCACCTACGCGGTGGAGGTCGCGCTCGACGACGCGGCGGGGCTGGCCTCGGGGATGGTGGGGCGGCTGGAGATCGAGCCGGCGCGCGGCGAGCGGCTGCCGGTGGTCCCGGTGGAGGCGCTGGTGGAGGCCGACGGCGACCAGGCAGCGGTGTTCGCGCTCTCGCCCGACGGCCGGCGCGCGCGGCGCGTGCCGGTGGCGGTGGCGTTCGTCCGCGGCGGGCGCGTGGCGGTGCGCCGCGGCCTCGACGGCGTGTCGGCGGTGGTCACCGACGGCGCCCCCTACCTCGACGACGGCTCGGCCGTGAGGGTGCTCCCGTGAAGAAGATCGTCGACTTCAGCGTCAGGCACTACCAGTTCACGGTCCTCATCTTCGCCATGCTGGCCGCGCTCGGCGTGACCTCGTGGCTCGCCGTCCCGCGCGGCGAGGACCCCACCTTCCCGGCGCCGATCTACACCGTGGTCGCGGTCTACCCGGGCTCGAGCCCGGCGGACCTGGAGCAGCTCGTCGTCGACAAGGTCGAGGAGCGGATGGCGACGCTCGACCGCCTCAAGAAGCTCACCGCGCGCATGCAGGACGGCCTCGCCATCATCGGCGTGGAGTTCGAGACGTCGGTGGACGCGGAGCGCAAGTACGACGAGGTGCTGCGCGAGGTGAACGCGCTGCGCCCCGAGCTGCCGGCGGAGCTGCGCTCGCTCACCGTCGAGAAGTACAGCTCGGCCGAGGTGAACGTCGTGCAGCTCGCCCTGGTCTCGGAGCGCGCGCCCTTCCACCAGCTCGACGAGCTGGCGGAGCGGCTGGAGCGGCGGGTCGAGGCGGTGCCCGGAGTGCGCGGCGCCAAGGTGTGGGGCATCCCCGAGCGCGAGCTGCGCGTCTCGCTCGACCTCGGGCGGCTCTCGGCGCTCGGAATCGCGCCGGCGCGGGTGCTCGCCGCCATCGGCAGCGACGCCGGGAACATCCCCGGCGGGACGGTGGACGTGGGGCGCCGGCGCTTCACCGTGAAGCGCGACGGCGCCTACGCCTCGGCGGACGCGGTGCGCGGCACCGTCGTCGGCGCGGCCGGCGGCAGCGTCGTCAGGCTCGGCGACGTGGCGGAGGTGGAGTGGGGGTACGCCGACGCCGTACATCTGGCGCGCTGGAACGGGCGGCGGGCGGCGTTCGTCACCGCCACCCAGCAGGAGGGCACCAACATCGCCCGCGTGCGCGCGGGGATCTGGCGCGAGCTGGACGCGTTCGAGCGCACGCTCCCGGCCGGCGTGCGGCTGGAGCGCGCGTTCGACCAGTCGCGGAACGTCTCGCGCCGGCTGTCGCGGCTGGGGGAGGACTTCCTGATCGCCATCCTCCTCGTCCTGGTGACGCTGCTGCCGCTGGGGACGCGGGCGTCGGCGATCGTGATGATCTCGATCCCGCTCTCGCTGGCGATCGGCGTGACGCTGCTCCACCTCACCGGCTTCAGCGTCAACCAGCTGTCGATCGTCGGCGCGGTGATCGCGCTCGGGCTGCTGGTGGACGACTCGATCGTCGTCGTCGAGAACATCGCGCGCTTCCTGCGCGAGGGGCACTCGCGCCGCGACGCGGCGGTGCTGGCGACGGAACAGATCGCCGTCGCGGTGCTCGGGTGCACGGCCACGCTGGTGCTGGCGTTCGTGCCGCTGCTCTTCCTCCCCGGGCTGCCGGGGCGCTACATCCGCTCGCTACCGGTGGCGGTGATCTACACGGTGCTGGCGTCGCTGCTGGTCTCGATGACCATCATCCCGTGGCTCGCCAGCCTGCTGATGCGGGACCGCGAGGGCGCGGAGCAGAAGAACGTCTTCCTGCGCGGGATGGAGCGGGCGATCCACGCGACGTACGCGCCGGTGCTGGACCGCGCGCTGGCGCGCCCGTGGGCGACGCTGGCCGCGGCGCTGGCGCTGGTCGTCGCCAGCGCGGCGCTGGTGCCGGCGGTGGGGTTCTCGCTCTTCCCGAAGGCGGGGACGCCGCAGTTCCTGGTGCACATCGAGACGCCGGACGGCGCGAGCCTGGCCGAGACCGACCGCGCCGCGCGCTTCGCCGAGCGCGTGCTGGCCGCGCGCCCCGAGGTGCGCACGGTGCTCGCGAACGTCGGCCGCGACAACCCGCAGATCTACTACAACGTCATCCCGCGCTCCGAGAGCGCGAAGGCGGCGCAGCTGTTCGTGCTGCTCGACCGCTTCGACCCCGCGCGCACCCCGGCGCTGCTCGACACGCTGCGCGCCCGGCTCGCCGACTACGCCGGGGCGCGGATCGAGCTGCGGGAGTTCGAGAACGGCCCGCCCATCGACGCCCCGATCGCGCTCCGCCTCTCGGGCGACGGCCTGGACACGCTGCGCGCGCTGGCCGCGCGGGTGGAGCGCACGCTCGCCGCGACGCCCGGCACCCAGTACGTGCGCAACCCGCTGCGGGTGGAGCGCACCGACCTCCAGGTGGTGGTGGACCGGCAGAAGGCGGGGCTGCTCGGCGTGCCATCGGCGGAGATCGACCGCACGCTGCGGCTGGCGATCGCGGGGCTCGGCGCCGGCGTGGTGCGGACGGACGGCGGCGACGAGTACGACGTCGTCGTCAGGCTGCCGCACCCGTCGGGAACGCCGGACGCCGAAGCGCTGGCCCGCGTGTACGTCTCGTCGGTGACCGGCGCGCAGATCCCGCTCAGGCAGCTCGCCGAGGTGCGCTTCCGCAGCACGCCGCCGCTGATCGAGCACCGCGACCGCGAGCGCGCGGTGACGGTCACGGCGCGCGTGCGCACGGGCTTCAACACCGACCGCGTGACGCGCGACGCCCTGGCGCGGCTCGACAGCCTGTCGCTCCCCGCGGGCTACCGCCTGACGGCGGCCGGCGAGATCGAGAGCCGGCAGGAGAGCTTCGGCGGGATCGGCGGGGCGGTGATCGTGGCGACGTTCCTGATCCTGGCGATTCTGGTGCTCGAGTTCCGCACCTTCCGCGCGACGCTGATCGTGGCGTCGGTGATCCCGCTCGGCGTGGTGGGCGGGCTGGCCGCGCTCTGGCTGACCGGGAACACGCTCTCGTTCACGGCGATGATCGGCTTCGTCGCCCTGGTCGGGATCGAGATCAAGACGTCGATCCTGCTGGTGGACTTCACCAACCAGCTCCGCGCCGAGGGCGTCCCGCTGCGCGAAGCGATCCGCCGCGCGGGGGAGGTGCGCTTCTTCCCGATCCTGCTCACGACGATGACGGCGATCGGCGGGCTGCTGCCGCTGGCGCTGCAAGGCTCGGCGCTCTACTCGCCGCTGGCGTGGGTGATCATCGGCGGGCTGCTCTCGTCCACCCTGCTGGCGCGGCTGGTGACGCCGGTGCTGTACGAGCTGCTGGCCGAGCCGGACGAGGCTCCGGCCGCGGAGGCGGGGCCGAGTCCGGTGTCGCTCGCGGCGTGAGGCGTGTCCCTCGCTCGGGACGTCTTGTAGGATCGACCACCGAGGCACCGAGACACCGAGGAGGGGCACACCGGACAGAGGCCCCCGGCCGGGACGATGCGCTGAGGTCCACCGCAGAGGACGCGGAGGACGCAGAGGAGCGGCACACGGGAGAGGGCCCCTCTATCGGGAGGAGATGCTGAACGGCTGCGGGTGCACCCCGCGGCCGCGACCCCTCGCAGGCGGTTCACGCATCGTCCCGGAAGAGGGCTCCTCTCCCGTGTGCCCTCCTCTGCGTCCTCCGCGCCCTCCGCGGTTCAATCGTTCTTCAGCAAAGCCGACCGGCCGGGGGTCCCTCGTCCCTGTGCCCCTCCCCGGTGTCTCTGTGCCTCTGTGGTAGCATTCGCCGTTCGGGTGAGGGCGGATGAAACGATCGTAACCGGCGGGGGAGCGCATCGTCGCCTGCGGGCAGCGCGTTAGGCGCGCGACGGAGGGCGCGCCTCCCCGGTGGGCACGGACCACGGCCCGACCGCACGTGGCGGAACGAAACATGCGCCGCTCGGCCGACCCTCGTTTCGACGCCCCCGCGTCTACGCCAACGGTCCCCTTCCGTACCAATGCCGCACGCCACGTCCCTCGATACCAGCCCCGCACCACCGGCTGCGGCGTCGCTCTCGCGCCCGTCGGCGGCCGGCCGCCTCCGCCGGGGCACGCAGCAGCGCGGTCCGCAGCGGCCGGCGTCCGCGCCCGCGCTCCGCTCGCACGTCACGCCGGTGCTCGGCTCGGTGCTCGCGCTGACCGCCGACTGGGTCCTCTCGCCCGCCGAAGAGTGCGCGCTGCTCGGTGCCGCCAATAGCGAGACGTTTCTCGCGTGGCGCAGCAGCCGGGCGCCGCTCCCGGCGGACGTCGTCACGCGAGCCGCGCTGCTCCTCGACCTGACGCAGGCCCTCCGATCGCCGCGCATCCGGCTCGGCGCCCCCGAGGGGGAGTGGCTGCGCACCCCGCGGAGCGACGCCCCGTTCCACGGCCGCAGCCCGCTGGCGCTCATGCTCGCCGGCGGCGTGGCGGGGATGGCGCACGTGCGCTGCTACCTCGACCTGATCGCGCGGACCCGCCCGGTGGCGAAGCGGTCGCGGCGAACGCGCGAGCGGCCGGTCTCAGCGGCGTAGCATCGGGACTCGGGCATCGGGGCTCGGCCATCGGGACTCGGCCATCGGGGCTCGGCACTCGGCACTCGGCAGTGGGGCATCCTGGGGCACGGGTGGGCCCTTGATTCATCAAGGGCCCTGAGCATCCCGGTCGGGGGGCAGGCT
>DATFPD010000653.1:0-9635 GCA_035265005.1 Gemmatimonadaceae bacterium
TCGGGGCGGCTCGGGAAGCGCTCGCGGATCTCGCCGGCGTTCTTGAAGTAGAGGCCCCGGTCGTACTTCATCCGGTCGTTGCTCGCCCGGTCCTTCCCCAGACCGATGCAGAGCAGGACGTCGTGCGCGTCGTGGTCCTGCGCCCGCAGGAAGTGCGCATCGTTCGTCGCGACGAGCGGTAGATTCAGGTCGCCGGCGAGGCGGAAGATGTGCTCGTTGAGCTGCGCCTGCCCTTCGCTGTCGTGCGCCTGGACCTCGAGGAAGTAGCGGTCGCGGAAGACGTCCGCGTACCACTCGGCGGCCGCCTTAGCGTCGTCGTAACGCCCCTCCATGAGGTGCGTCGCGACCTCGCCGGCCAGGCAGGCGGAGGAGACGATGATCCCCTCGCTGTACTTCGCCAGCAGCTCGCGGTCCACGCGCGGCTTCACGTAGAAGCCTTCCGTGTAGGCAAGCGAAGAGAGCTTGACGAGATTTTTGTAGCCGACCGCGTTCTGCGCGAGCAGGACGAGGTGATAGTACGGCTTCGCCCCCGGCGCGGGACGGGCGCGGGCCCGCCGGTCGCCCGGGGCCACGTACGCCTCCATTCCGAGGATCGGCTTTATGCCCGCCTTCTTCGCCTTTTCCTGGAATTCCCAGGCGGCGTGCATATTCCCGTGATCGGTGATCGCCAGGGCAGGCTGCTCGAGCTCGAGCGCCCGCTTGATCAGGCCGTCGATCCGGTTCGCGCCGTCGAGGAGCGAGTACTCGGAGTGGCAGTGCAGGTGAACGAATGACATCAGGTCTGAACAATAGCGATGCCGGGCGGCTACGTCAAAGCGGCCGAAGGCGCGGGCGCCCGATCAAGTCGTTGGAAGGTAATGACTTCCCAATGTTTGTCGTCCCGCACCCCCCAGGCGGACTCGGCCACCGTGGCGGAACGGGCACTTCGACAGTCTTATGACAGGGCGGCGCGCGACCAACGCGCTGGCACGAGCACCGCAACAGAGGGTACCAGAGCGAATCCGGTGTCTTCATCCAGACCGGAGCGCGAAAACTGATCACGAGGGATCGACTTGACCATACATCGACCGTCGCCCGTCAGGGCACTGCCGCTCGCACTCGTGCTGTCGCTGCTGGGCGGATGCAAGTCCGACAAGAAGCTCGGGCCGGTGCCGGGGTGCACGGCCGCCGACGCGCAGACCTCGCCGAACCTCAGCATCTTCCAGGGGACGGTGGTCGCGCTCGACGGCGGAAAGACCTGCGCGGCGGCCCTGCCGGCCGGCGGACGCTACCTCGTGGTCCCGCAGTTCGCCATTGCCTCGGACAATCCGACCAAGACCTCGTTCCTGATCGGGCCGGGGGACCCCACCACGACCACCGCGACGACCTCGCTCGCGGCGAGCGCGTCGCGCGCCTCGCTCGGCGTCGCCGCGGGCGACGGTGACGCCGGGCTGGGGCCCCAGCAGATGCTCGACCGGACGCTGCGCGCCCGCGAGCGCGAGCTGGTCCCGGTCGCGCAGTCCGAGCGAGCCGCGCGGATCAAGGCGGGCGGCAACTCGCCCAGGCTCTCGACCGTAGCGGTGGACCCCGCGCTCTCGCGCTCCTTCAAGGTGCTCGGCGACCTGGACGGCAAGTCGATCAAGACGAGCAACGCCTCGCTCAAGTACACGGGGTCGAACGTCCTGGTCTACGTGGACGTCACCGCGCCGACCGGCTTCACCGACGCCCAGATCCAGAGCTTCGGGAAGCTGTTCGACGAGACGCTCTTCCCGCTCGAAATCGCGGCGTTCGGCGAGCCGAGCGACATCGACGCCAACCAGCGGATCGTCGTCCTCATGACGCCGCTCATCAACGCGCTGACGACGAAGTCCGACTGCGAGACGAAGAACGAGTTCGTGACCGGCTACTTCTACGGGGTCGACCTGCTCACCACGCAGACGAACTCGAACAAGGGAGAGGTCTTCTACTCGATGGTGCCGGACCCGACGGGCCAGTTCAGCTGCGTGCAGCCGATCTTCAACGTCTCGCAGTACGTGCCGGCGACCTTCATCCACGAGTTCCAGCACATGATCTCGTTCGGCGCGCACGTGGTGCAGCGCGGCGGGAACGACGAGGACACGTGGCTGAACGAAGGGCTGAGCCACATCGCCGAGGAGCTGGCGGCGAACTATTACACCGCCCGCTCGCGGCCCGATTCGGCGGAGCCGTTCGTCCGCGGGAACCGGGGCAACGGCAAGTCGTACCTGAGCTCGATCACCGATTATTCGGTGACGACGTACAGCGATTTCGGCGCGCTTCCGGAGCGCGGCGCGACGTGGCTCTTCCTGCGCTGGCTGTCGGACCTCAAGGACCCGACGCTCGGCGGCACGGCGGTGTTGCGGGCGCTCGTGCAGACGAACCGCACCGGCGTCGAGAACGTCGAAGCCGTGGCGAACGAGAGCTTCGGGCAGCTCTTCGGCGCGTTCGGGATCGCGCTGTACACGGACAGCATCCCCGGCTACCCGCGCTCGTCGGTGCCGGAGCGCTTCCGCTTCAAGACGCGGACGCTGCGCCGCGACCTGGCGCCGTACCCACTCTTCCTCGACCAGGCGGACCCGACGCCGAGCGGCGTCACGAACTCCATGGTGCAGGGGACGATGAAGCACTACTCGCTCACCGCCGCGAGCGGCGCGGCGACGCCGGTGCGCTTCTCGCGCACGGACCGCCGCGCCCTGAACGGCGACCTCGCCCCGCAGGTCGGCATCTTCCGCCTGCCGTAGCCTCGTGCGCCGGGGCTACCGGGCGGCGGCGGCAGTCGCACTGGCCGCGTTCGGCGTCGTGTTGACGACGCCGAACGCGGCCAGTGCGCAGGCGGGCGGGCGCGCCGCGATCCTGCTCGAGCTGCCGGCGGGCGCGCGCTCGGCCGCGCTCGGCGGCGCGTACTCGGCGGCGGACGACGCGGACGCGCTCTTCTCCAACCCCGCACAGGTGGACGCCGCGGCGGACCGCGCGGGTCGGGTTGCCGCCGCGGCGTCGTTCGGCCGCTACCTCCAGCAGTCGGCGCTCGTCGCCGCGTCGGCCACGCTGCGCGCCTGGGCGGGCTCGGTCGGGGTGGGGGTGCGCGCGCTCGACTACGCGAGCGAGCCGGAGGTGGAGTGCGCCGACCCGCCGCTGTGCACGTTGGGCCGCGAGACGGGTCGCCAGGTCGGCGCGAACGATCTCGCCATGACGGCGGCGTACGCGGCTGGTTCGGCGCGACTGCGGGCGGGCGGGTCGGTGACCCTCGTGCAGCAGAGCGTGGCAGGCGTCTCCGGGCGCGCGCTGTCGCTCGACGTCGGTGCGTCCGGCCTGGTCGCGCCCGGCACGACGATCGCCGTCGCGACGCAGCAGCCGGTCGGGGAGATGCGGACCGGGTCGCGGTCGGCGCCGCTGCCGCGCGCCATTCGCGTCGGCGTCGCGCACGAGCGGGAGGTCGCCGCCGCGCTCGGCCTGACGATTGTCGGCGAGATTCGGCGGCAGTCGGGCGCGGTCGGCGTGACGCCCGCCGGCGGCGCGGAGCTGCGCTGGCTCGGGGCGGCGTCGCCGTTCGACTTGGCCGCGCGAGTGGGCGCCGCGGCCCGCTCCCGGGGCGGCGACGCGCAGCCGCTCTCGGTCGGCGGCTCGGTCGTCTACAACGCCACGCCGGTCGCCGGCGGTGCCCTCCGCGAGCGCGAGCAACGGGTGGCCGTGGACTACGCCTTCCAGAGCTTCCGCGACCTGGGCGGCGTGCACCGGGTCGGAGTTCGGTGGTGGAGATAGGGCAGGGACCGAGCCCCGAGGCACCCCACTCAGTCCCTCGGTCCCTGCCCTCAGTGCCTTTCCCCCGTCACTCCCGTAGCTTTCTCCATGCGTCGTCTCCGCCGCGTCCTCGGCCTTCTCGCGCTCGCCGCGCTGGTGATCTTCCTGCTCACGCCCACCGGGTGCTACCTGAGCCGGGCGGGGTGGGAGGAGGCGAAGATTCTCAAGGGGCGGAAGCCGATCGCGCGGCTGGTGGCGGACAGCGCGACCGACCCGGTGACGCGCGCCAAGCTCGAGATCGTGCTGCACGCGCGGCAGTTCGCGCAGGACTCGATCGGGCTGCGGGCGAAGAAGAGCTTCACCGCCTACACGCGCCTGACGAGGGACACGCTGGTGCTGCTGGTGTCGGCGGCCTACCGCGACCGGCTGAAGCCCTACACCTGGTGGTTCCCGATCGTCGGGCGGGTGCCGTACAAGGGCTTCTTCGACTTCAAGGCGGCGCAGAAGCTGGGCAAGGAGCTGGAGGGGAAGGGGTTCGACGTGTACGTGCGGCCGGCGGCGGCGTTCAGCACGCTGGGCTTCTTCAACGACCCGCTGCTCTCGACGACGCTGCGCATGGACACCGTGTCGCTGGCGAACACGGTGATCCACGAGCTGACGCACAACACGTTCTACGGGAAGGGGCAGGCGGTGTTCAACGAGTCGTTCGCCGAGTTCGTGGGGGCGCGCGGCGCGGAGCGGTTCTTCCTCTCGCGCGGACAGCCGGCGGCGGCGGCGCGGGTGGTCGCCGAGTGGGAGGACGAGAAGGTCATGGCCGAGTTCTGGGGGCAGCTCTACCGCACCATGGACTCGGCGTTCGCGGCCCACCCGGGCGAGGACTCGTCGGCGCGCGCGGCGCGGCTGGCGGTGCGCGACACGGTGTACGCACGCGCGCGGCAGCGGCTGCGGGAGGAGGTGGGCCCGCGCCTGACGACGTACCCGAAGTGGTACCCCGACCGCGCGCGCCTCGACAACGCGGCACTGCTCGCCCGCCGCGTCTACGCCACGGACCTGGGCCTCTTCGACGCGGTGTGGGAGCGGGAAGGGCGGGACGTCCGCCGCGCGATCGCCCGCATCCTCGAGCTGGCGAAGTCCCGCGAGAAGGACCCGTACGGGGCGATACGCGACTGGCTGAAGGGCGGGTGAGAGGTGCGGGGTCCGAATTGCAATTCGCAATTCGGACCCCGCACCTCTCGCCTGCCCTCAGCCTCCGAACCGCCCACGCAGCATCGCCCTGAGGTCGAGGCCGGACCGCTGCGGGGGCTCGGGCGGCGCCGGCGCCGCCGTTCCGCCGTCGCCCACGACCACGCGCTGGAGCGTGTCGCGGACGCCGCGGTCGAGGAAGCGGGAGAGCTGGTCGAGGGAGTAGTCGTCGCCGCGGCGCGAGCTGTAGGCGTTGAGCGGGTAGACGACGTGGAGCGCGTTGCGGGCGCGGGTGAGGGCGACGTACATCAGGCGGCGCTCCTCCTCCATCTCCTCGTCGTCACCTAACGAGCGGGCCGAAGGGAAGTAGCCGTCCACCGCCCAGATCAGGAAGACGGCGTCCCACTCCTTGCCCTTCGCCGAGTGCGCCGTGCTGAGGATCAGCAGGTCGTCCTCCCTGCCCGACGCGCCGGCGAGGTCCTGGGTGCCGGACGGCGGCTCGAGCGCGAGCGTGGCCAGGAACGTGGCGCGCCCCGCGTAGCCCGAGGCGATCGCCTGGAGCTGGTCCAGGTCCGCCAGGCGCGGCTCGGCGCGGTCGTAGCGCTCCTTCAGGATGTCGTCGTAGAGCTTCCGGATCCGGGCGATGTCGGCCCCCGCGTCCGAGCCCGTGGGCCCTTGATTCATCGAGGGCCCGCGCAGCTCGGCCAGCATCCGCACGAGCTTCTCGTGCGCGGCGCGGGCGCGGGCCGGGGCGCGGAACCGCGCGAAGGCCTCGGCGTCCCACGCGGCGCCGGCCATCGCGTCGATCGCGGAGCGCGCGGTGGCGTCCCCGATGCCGGGGAGGAGGAGCAGGATGCGGTACCAGCTCACCTCGTCGCGCGGGTTCTCCAGGATGCGCAGGAAGGCCAGCACGTCCTTCACGTGCGCCGCCTCCAGGAACTTGAGCCCGCCCCACTTCTCGTAGGGGATCTTGCGGTTCGTCAGCTCGATCTCGAGGTCGGCCGACATGTAGCCGGCGCGGAAGAGCACCGCGATCTCGGCGAGCGGCGTCCCCTCCTCGTAGAGCTCGAGGATGCGGTCGACGACGAACTGCGTCTGCTGCTGCTCGTCGCGCACCGAGACGAGCCACGGCGGCTCACCCCCCTCGCGGCGCGTCCAGAGGTTTTTCGTGAAGCGCTCGGCGGCGCGCGAGATGAGCGCGTTCGTCGCCTCGAGGATCGGGGCGGTGGAGCGGTAATTCTGCTCCAGCGTGACGACGGTGGTGCCCGGGAACTGCGCCGGGAAGTCGAGGATGTTGCGGAAGCTCGCGCCGCGGAACGAGTAGATGCTTTGCGCGTCGTCGCCGACCACCGCCAGGTTGCGGTGCGTGACGCACATGCCGCGGAGGATGCGCGCCTGGAGCGTGTTGGTGTCCTGGTACTCGTCCACCAGCACGTGGTCGTAGAGCCCGGCGATGCGCGCGGCCAGCTCCGGGGCGTCGAGCATCGCCGCCCAGAAGAGGAGCAGGTCGTCGTAGTCGACGAGGTTCCGCTCCGCCTTCCGGTTGGTGTAGTCGGCGAAGACGCGGCGGAAGTCGGGAAGGTAGTCGAGGAACTGCGGGTAGGCCTCGCGCAGGATCTCCTCGATCGGCCGCTCGGTGTTGACGTGGCGCGAGTAGACGTAGTGCAGCGACTCCTTCCTGGGGAAGCGCTTCTGCTTGGCGCCGTAGCCCAGTGCGGCGCGCGAGAGCTGCATCAGGTCCTCGGCGTCGCCCTGGTCCATGATCGAGAAGTCCCGCGGCAGGGCGGCCGACGGGCCGAACCGGCGGAGCAGGCGGTGCGCGGTGGCGTGGAAGGTCCCGCCCTGCACCTGCTGGCTCGGCGGCCCCACCAGCCGCTCGGCGCGGGAGAGCATCTCCTGCGCGGCGCGCCGGGTGAAGGTGAGGAGCAGGATGCGCTCGGGGCGCACGCCGCGCGCGATCAGGTGCGCGACGCGGTAGACGAGCGTGCGCGTCTTGCCGGTGCCGGCGCCGGCGATGACGAGCAGCGGCCCGTCGCCGTGCGCGGCGGCGCGCGCCTGCTCGGGGTTCAGCTCGGCGGCGAGCGCGTCGGCGGTCGGCGGGGCGTCGGGCGGGCGCAGCGACTCGCGTACGCGCGGCCGGTAGACGAGGTCGGGCCGGACGTCGGTCATGGGACGGGAAATATAGCGTCCGCGGCGGCGGCGAGCGCGCGGCGCATCGTCCGGTCGTCAGCGCGCCGTCAGCGGGAGGTCCGCCGGGACGGACATCGGCAGGGAATGTTTCCCGCCGGAGGGAACCTTTCCTCGCCGCGGGGACACACGCCACTACCGCCAGAGCCACGGCTGCCGCTCGGTCTCGATCGGCGCGCGTCTACGTCACCAGCCCCGCGCGGGTACGTCGCTCGGCGGACGGATGCCGCGCGCTCGCCGCGCTACTCTCGAGTCGTCGATCGACGCGACCGGTCGCACGAGGCGGCTCGGCCGCAGGGCGCATCCACCAGAGAGCAATGACGATGCAATTCGTGACAGGCCTGAAACGCGTGCTGGCCCTCGCGCTGCTGGCGGCAGTCCCGTCAGGCGCATCCGCTCAGCGCCCGCGCTGCGTCCCGACCGCGTCGACGCCGAGGGTGCTCTATGCCTCCATCGGTTCTGCCACCGGCGCCCACCGGCGGCTCAACGGCGTCACCGCGGCCGAGGGCTTCGCCCCGCTCGCCGAGAACGCGATCGTCGGCGGCCTCGGCTTCTGGATGACGAACCCGGGGGGCTGCAGCCTGCTCCAGCTGGAGGTGAACGTCGTGCAGTGGGAGCCGCGCACCGCCCCCGACGGCCGACGGATGAACTTCTGGGCGGGAGACGTCATGCTTCACGCGGGCGCGCCGGTGGTCACGAGCGGCCGCACCAGCGTCTACCCGTTGCTCGGTGTCGGCGTGCGGATCCACTTCCTCGAGGTGACCGGCGCGAATCCCGATGCGGCCCCGTCTCCGCGCGAGGACGCGACGCGCTTCGCGATGGCACTGCGCCGCAACGACGAGTGGGAGGGACCCGGGCAGGTGGTCGGCGACCTGGCGGTCGGCGCACACTACCTCGCCGGATCGCCGTCCAGGCCGTACGGCCTCGTGATCGGAGCGCGCATGGGCTACATCGTCGGCGCCGCCTACAACAAGTGGATCAGTGGCGCCGACACGATCCGCGGGCCGATGGTCAACACGTCGGGTCCGTACGGGCGGCTGCTCGTCGGGATGAGCTTCGGGCGCCGCGATGGTGCGCCGCCTCCACGCCCGCCGGCGCAGCCGGAGGACGAGCCACACGTTCGTGACGGCCGTCCGACGCGGAGGATCGGATGATGCGCGCGCGCGCTGGTCGCCGAGCCGTCATCGCCGCCGTCCTCGCCACCAGCCTCGCCGCTAGCACTGGCGCCGCGCAGACGCCCGCGTGGACGCGGCATCCCGCGGGGATAGCCTTCCAGATGGGATCGTCGATTGCCGCAATCCGCGTCTGGAAGCGCGAGCCGATCTCGCGGTCCTCGTCAGGCGTCGGTGGCGGCGTGCACTTCCGGCTGGTGCTGTATCCGGTCCGCGGCGTAGGCGTAGGCGCCCAGCTGAGACAGGAAGGTGGAAGCCGCGCGTCGGGCGCCGGCGACTACAACTTCGGAATCACGCTTCTCGCGCAGTATCACGCCGCGGCGGTGGGCGGCGTGCGTCACGCGTACGTCCAAGCGAGCGCCGGGTCCATGACCGCGTCGAGTGGCCACCCCGGCGTCGACGGCCGCGTCGGGGCGCTCGCCATCGGCGCTTCGCACGTCTACGCCATTGGCAGCGGGCACTTCCCGCCGGAGCTCGCGGCCGAGCTGGAGGCGCTTCGCCTCTTCCCGCAGGAGCGGGGATCCGACAAGCGACTCGCCCAGGTCAGCCTAACCGGCCTCGGCGGGGTAACGGGCCGCTTCTGATAGATCGAACCGCGCAGCTGCGGCCTCTACAAGGGGGCCGGCAGCCACGGAGGATCGGGTACGATGCGGATCGATCGGTGTGCCTTCGTGCTCTTCGCGCTCGCGCTGGGACCGGCCGCCCGGGTCGCCACGGCGCAGGGCAGTGCCGCGGTGCCTCACCCGCCCGGCGTTGCCCTCTACCTCGGGATGTCGGGGCACGTGGTGCGTGCCTGGAATCCTGACCGGGCGCAGGTGGGCGGCTTCGGCGTCGCCCTCGGAGTGTGTGTGCGCCTCATGGTGTTTCCCGATCGAGGCTCGGGCCTCGGTGTGGAGGCTCGAGTGGGGGAGGTCGCATACCGATCGAGCGACGACGATGGCTACCTCGCGTCGCTGAGCGCGGTGGCGCAGCGGCAGCTGTCCTCGATAGGCGGTCCAGAGCGCGGATACCTGCGCGTGAGCTTCGGCATGCTGGGCAGTGCGGGCGACACTGCGCTGGCCGGACGGGCCATCGGGATTGCGATCGGCGGCGGTGCGGTGGACACGGGCAAGAGCAGTGCGCTGCGACCCGAAGCGCTCGTCGAGATCGAGGCGGTCGCGCTCGTTCCGGCACGCCCACGCCCGCCCGGCCGCGGAACGAGATTCGTCGAGCTCGGATCGGTGGGGCTCGCGGGCCTGTCGGGCGTCTACGGTGGACGCGAGCGCTAGGGCACTTGCCGTGTGGGTCTGCCTCCCGGCGAGCCGGGGCGCCGGGACGGTCCACCACGGAGCACACAGCGGGGGCGGCCTCCTTCGCGGC
>DATFPD010000654.1:0-1965 GCA_035265005.1 Gemmatimonadaceae bacterium
CGCTCCTCAGCCCACCGCTGCTCCGGGCCCAGGCGCTCGAGCTGGCGCGCGAGGGTCACACGGGCTACGCGATCGTCCACGCGGCTGGCGCCTCGGACGCCGAGCGGCTGGCGGCGGCGGAGCTCTCGACGTATCTGGGGCGAATCAGTGGGGCGACGTTTCCCGTGCGCGCGGGCGGCACCGGTGCGCGGGTGATCGTGCTGCGCACGGTCGCGCCTGACGAGGGGCTCCCCGGCGACACGCTCCCTCGCGCCGCGTGGGCGGCCGACGCGCGGCGCGGGGACGCGTACGCGATCGCGGTGCGCGGCGACTCCCTCCTGCTCGCGGGGCGGAGCGGGCGCGCGGTGCTCTACGCCGCGTACGACCTGCTGGCGCGGCTCGGGTGCGCGTTCGTCGCGCCGGAGCTGGCGTTCTACGGGGGCGACGCGGAGTACGTGCCGGCCCGCCGGACGCTCACGTACGACGGCGGGAGCGCGATCGAGCGGCCGGCGTTCGCGATCCGGAAGCTGGACGTCGAGGAGGGGCTCTCGCACGACGAGGCGTCGCTGCGGCGGATCGTCGCCTGGATGCCCAAGGCGCGCTACAACACGCTCCAGGTGCCGATGGACTACAACGGCGCCGGCCGCGTGCGGTGGGACGCCTGGCGCGCGGCGCTCGCCCCGGAGCTGAAGCGGCGCGGGCTGCTGCTCGAGGTCGGCGGGCACGGCTACCAGAACTTCCTGGCCGCCGGCATGGACTCCGCCACCGACGGGAGCACGCTCTTCGACCGCCACCCGGACTGGTTCGGCCGCGACCCGTCGTGCCGCCCCGCGCGCGCCGAGCGGCTGGTGTTCAACACGGCGAACGCCGACGCGGTGGCGTACCTGACCGAGCGGGTGGTGCGTTACGTGCGCGAGCGGCCGGAGATCGACGTCCTGGACTTCTGGCCTCCCGACGGCGCGCGCTGGGCGGAGTGCGCGGAGTGGGCGGCGCTCGGCACGCCGCAGGACCGGCAGGCGCGGCTGGTGAACGCGGTGCGCGAGGCGCTGGTCCGCGAGCTG
This sequence comes from Gemmatimonadaceae bacterium, assembly GCA_035265005.1. Classification (GTDB taxonomy): domain Bacteria; phylum Gemmatimonadota; class Gemmatimonadetes; order Gemmatimonadales; family Gemmatimonadaceae; genus DATFPD01. The sequence goes on from DATFPD010000654.1 coordinate 1,041, forward strand.
GCGCGCGAGCGGCCGGGGCTCCGGCTGGAGGTCATCGCCTACGCGAACGCGAAGCTGCCGCCGGAGACGGTAGCGCTCCACCCGGACGTGCTGGTGGACTTCTGCCCGATCGGGCAGAATTTCGACGTCCAGATCGACGACTCGTCAGGCGCCAACAACGCGCAGTACGTGGCGGCCATCCGGGCCTGGCGCCGCGCGTTCGCGGGGGACGTCGGGCTCTACTCGTACTACCGCAAGTACGCCTGGCTGTCGCTGCCGGTGGTGATCCCGCGCTACATCGCGCGCGACCTGCGCTGGTACGCGTCGGTGCCCTTGCAGGGGATCTCGACCTACGCCGAGCCAGGGGACTGGTTCACGTACGAGCTGAACCACTGGGCGCTGGGGCAGCTCGCCTGGCACCCGGCGCTCGACGCCGACACTCTGGTCGCCCGTTATGCGCGGGCGCGCTACGGCGACGCCGCCCCGGCCGCGGTTGCGGCGTTGGGCACACTGGAAGACGTGGTGCGGGTCTACGGCAGCGTCCCCTACTCGCGCCCGCGGCCGGCGGCCGAGATCGCGGCGGCGCGGGCGAGGCTGACGCGCGTTCTCGCCGCCGTGCGCGCCCGGCCCGCCACGCCGCCGCTCGGCCGCCTGGCGCTGATGCTCGACTACGCGGCGCGCGACCTCGACATCCAGCACGCCCGCGCCTCCGGCGCCGACTCGGCGGCGGTGACCGCGAAGGTCGACTCGCTCGCCGGCTTTCTCATCGCCAACGCCGACCGCGGTGTCTTCCTCCTCACCGGCCGCAACGACCGGGCCCGCATCGCACGCCACTACGCGCCGCGTCCGGCGTCGGCCCAGGAGCAGTGAACTGCAGTGCAACCACAGAGGACACAGAGGACACAGAGGGAGCGCATCGAGGCCGGGCCGGCCGCATCAAAGAACG
>DATFPD010000655.1:0-1753 GCA_035265005.1 Gemmatimonadaceae bacterium
GTGGTCTTCTCGGCGCTCTTCGGCTGGCCGGTCACCTGGTCGGTGGCGCTGATGGGCGTGCCGACGGTGCTCTACACGATGGTCGGCGGCGTGCAGGCGGTGACGTGGGCGGACGTGAAGCAGATGGTGATCATCGTCGCGTCGATCGTGGCGGTGATCGTCGTGCTGCTGGTGAAGATCCCGGTGAACCCGCAGGACGCGCTGACGATCGCCGGCGCCGCCGGCCGGCTGCGGGTCTTCGACTTCTCGCTCAGCGCGAGCAACACCTACACGTTCTGGTCGGGGATCATTGGCGGCACGTTCCTGATGATGTCGTACTTCGGCACCGACCAGAGCCAGGTGCAGCGCTACCTCACCGCGCGGTCGGTGGACGAGGCGCGCACGTCGCTCCTCATGAGCGCGTACTGGAAGATCCCGCTCCAGGCGCTGGTGCTGCTGATCGGCGTGCTGGTGTTCGTCTTCTACCTGTTCCAGCCGCCGCCGCTCCTCTTCAACCCGGAGCACGAGCGGCGCGTCCGCGCGGCCGACGGGGCGGCGTACGCGCAGCTCGAGCAGCGCTACCAGCAGACGCTCGCCGCGCGCTCGGCGGCGGCGCGCGAGCTGGCCGCCGCGCCGGAGGCGGCCGAGCCCGAGGCGCGCCGCGCCTTCCTGGCGGCCGACTCCTCGGTCTCGGCCGTGCGCACCGGCGCCCTGTCGATGGCCGAGCGGGTGACGCACTCGCCGGCGCGCGACGTCAACTACATCATCCCGAGCTTCATCCTCCACCACCTGCCGGTCGGCCTGATCGGCCTGTTCATCGCCGGGGTGATGGCGGCCGCCATGTCCAGCATCGCCGCCGAGCTGAACTCGCTCTCCACGGCGACGGTGATCGACTTCTACCGCCGCTGGGTGCGCCCCGAGGCCCCGGACGCGCACTTCCTCGCCGTCTCCAAGGCCGCGACCGGGGTGTGGGGGGTCTTCGCCTGCGTCATCGCCACCTACGCCGCCACGTTAGGCTCGCTGATCGAGGTCGTCAACCGCTTCGGCTCCTTCTTCTACGGCTCGATCCTCGGCGTCTTCCTCCTGGCGATGATCCCGCGGGTGCGCGCGCTCGGCGCGTTCGTGGGACTCATCGCGGGAATGGCGGCGGTGGGGGCGGTCAACTTCGGGCTGCCCGACGTGTCGTTCCTCTGGCACAACGTGATCGGGGCGGTGACGGTGGTGCTGGTGGGGGTGCCGTTGAGTCTTCTGGCTCCGGAACGGCATTGAACCGCGGAGCCCGCGGAGGGCGCGGAGGACTCCCCCGGGATGTTCTTGCTTCCCGAGCGGCGGTCCTCCGCGCCCTCCGCGTCCTCCGCGGTTCAATGCTCTTGATCGCCCTCCTCGGCTGCGCCGCTCGCGGCGCGCGGACGCTCGCGCCGGTGACTTCCGGCGGCCCAAGTCGCGGAACGCTGATCCTCACCGGCGGCGAGATGCTCCCCGGCGTCCGCGCCCGCTTCGCCGAGCTCGCGGGCGGCGCCGACGCCGAGATCGTCTACGTCCCCACCGCGGCGTCGAGCATCCGCCTGGAGAATGGCTACGTCTACGACCCGCCCAACAGTGGCGCCAACCCGAAGACGGTGGAGTTCGAGGCCGAGCTGGCGCGCCTCTTCGGCGTCAGGCGCGTGACCGTGCTCCACACGCGCGACCGGGCGACCGCGGAGCGCGACGCGTTCGTCGAGCCGCTGCGGCGCGTGCGCGGCGTGTGGCTGAGCTCCGGCAACGCCGGCCGCCT
>DATFPD010000656.1:0-12606 GCA_035265005.1 Gemmatimonadaceae bacterium
GTCGCCGCCGCGGCGGTCCGCGCCGACGCGACCATCGTCGTGGACGGCCGGCTCGACGAGCCCGTCTGGGCCCGCGCGGCGCTGCTCACCGGGTTCTCGCTCTACGCGCCCGCCGACGACCGCCCCGCTCCGGATTCCACCGAGGTGCTCGTCTGGTACAGCGCGACGGAGCTGCACATCGGCGTCCGCGCCTTCGAGCCGCACGGCGGGGTCCGCGCGACGCTCGCCGAGCGCGATCGCGTGAGCGGCGACGACAACGTCGAGATCCATCTCGACACCTTCGACGAGCGAAGCCGCGCCTTCGTGTTCATCGTCAACCCGCTCGGCGTGCAGGCGGACGGCACGAAGAACGAGCGGGGTGGGTTCATTCCGGGGTCCAACGTCATGCCCGGGCAGACGGACCTGAGCGCCGACTTCGTCTGGCAGTCGCGCGGCCGCGTCACCGACGGCGGGTACGAGGTGGAGCTCCGCATCCCGTTCTCGAGCCTGCGCTATCCCGCGGGGGCGCCGCAGCAGTGGGGCTTCCAGGTTCTGCGGCGCGTGCAGCACAGCGGCTACGAGCAGACGTGGACGCCCGCGCGGCGCGCGTCCGCCTCGTTCATCGCGCAGGCGGGTCGGCTCACCGGGCTCGCCGGGATGCGGCACGGGCAGGTGGTGGACCTCAACCCGGAGCTCACCAGCACCGTCGTCGGCGCGCCGGCGCCAATCGCGGCCGCTCCGGACTGGCGCTACGACAGCCGGGTGCGGCTCGGCGGCAACGTGCGGTGGGCGGCGGGGAGCAACTTCGTGGTGAACGGTACGGTGCGGCCGGACTTCTCGCAGGTCGAGGCCGACGCCGCGCAGATCGCCGCGGACCAGCGCTTCGCGCTCTTCTACCCGGAGCGCCGGCCCTTCTTCGTCGAGGGGAGCGACCAGTTCAACGTCCCGAACACGCTCGTGTACACGCGGCGCATCGTGCAGCCGGAGGCGGCGGCGAAGCTCACGGGCAAGCTGGGGCGCACCGACGTCGCGGTGCTCTCAGCGGTGGACGACCGCTCGACGACCGCCGACTCGTCCCGGCCGCTGGTGAACATCGCGCGCCTCGGCCGCGCGTTCGGCGGCCAGTCCGCCGCCGGGCTCCTCTACAGCGGACGCACGAGCGCGGCGCGCCGCAATCACGTCTTCGGCGGCGACACCCGGATCGTCTTCGGACGACTGTACTTCGCGCAGCTCCAGGCGGTGCAGAGCATCACGACCGTGCATGGCGCCACCCGCCGCGCGCCGATGTGGGAGGCGGTCGTCGACCGCACCGGCCGCTCGTTCGGCTTCCACTACAACATCATCGGCATCGGCGACGGATTCCAGACGGACAACGGCTTCGTGGCGCGGACGGGGTACGTGAAGCCGAGCATCGCGAACCGCTTCACGGTGTACGGGCGCCCCGGGGCCGTGTTCGAGCGGTACAACGTCTTCATCCGCACGGGCGGCCTCTGGCGGCACGACGACTTCTACGCCGGGCGCGGCATGCTCGAGAACGACCTCTCGTTCAACCAGCAGATCACGCTGCGCGGCGGCTGGTCGATCGGCGTCAATCCGGCCGCCGCCAGCTACGCGTTCGACCCCAACGCCTATCGAGTCGTCTGGACGCCCGCCGGCGCCGGCGCCGATCCGGCCCCGTTCGTCCCCTCCGACCGGATCGGCACCGTCGGCAGCGGCTTCTCCGTCAGCACGCCCCAGTTCCCGCGCTTCGCCGCCTCGGCCGGCGCGACGGTGGGGAACGACGTGGACTTCTTCGAGACGTCGCGCGTCCGCCGCCGCGACTACAACGCCTCGCTGACGCTGCGGCCGGACGACCGGCTGCGCGTGCAGGCGACCTACGTCAGCACCAGCCTCACGCGCCGGCGGGACGGCGAGCGCACGCTGTCGACGCGCATCCCCCGCGTGAAGGCGGAGTACCAGATCGCGCGGCCGCTGTTCGTCCGCATCGTGTCGCAGTACGAGTCGACCATGCGCGCCGCGCTGCGCGACCCCCGAACGGGCGAGGTCCTGCTCCTCGGTCCCGTGCCGGGCGAGCTGGCGCCGGCGGGGGCGCGCGCGTCCAACGGCCTGCGGACCGACGGGCTCTTCTCGTACCGGCCGTCGCCCGGCGCGGTGTTCTTCGTGGGCTACGGGAACACGCTCGTCGAGCCGGAGGCGCTGGCGCTGCGCGACCTGACGCGGGTGAGCGACGCGTTCTTCGTGAAGGCGAGCTACGTGTTCGGGGGGCGGATTCGGTAGCACCGTTCGCCGGGATCGACTCGGACTCGACGAGTTCCAGCGCGGCCGAGCATGGGTGTGGCGGGCGGCCCGCCCGGCCCGCGATGGCGGCGGCCGGGCGGCGCCTGGCCCGTTGGACGCGCCGCCAGACTCCGAAGATAGGGGAGCGACGGGGAAGCGGCGCCATCCCGCAGGCATCAGTGCGCGTTAGCCTGCGGGCTTCGTGGGCTCGGTCCCGCGGACGACTCGCCGCATTTTCGCCGCGCTGGCGCGAGCGTTAGTGACGCGGGGAGCCGCCCGCCGCACGTTGCCCTGAACTATTTCATCGACTTCACGTGCGCCACAAATTGATCCATGGCGATCTCGGTCCCCTGCTGCCAACCCGACGCCTTGTCCTTCTCAGAGTCAGCTTCATCCCGGTGCAGTGCCGTGAAGACGTAGCGAGTTCCGGCTCCCACGGCTTCCATCGTGATGATGGCAGTGATCGGAATGTCGTCAAAGACTGCCGGACGATATCCAGGAAACAACATGGAAGTCCAGACGAGCCGCTCCATCGGAATGACTTCCAAGAAACAGCCGAGATTCGGGACCTCCTGACCGTCTGCCGTTGCGATGTCGATGCTGAAGATGCCGCCCGGTCGCACGTCCAGTTCGCAATTCGAAACAGCGCCCCAAGGCTTGGGCATGTACCACTCCTTGAGGTGTTCCGGTTTCGTCAACGCTTCCCAGACGAGATGCTTGGGAGCGTCGATGAACCGCTCGAGAACGAAATCGAGTTTCGGATTGATCGCGAAGTCCTTACTCATCATTTGGATTCCGTTCCTTTAGTTGTTTGACGTATTTGTCGAACCGGTCCAATCGGACTTCCCACAACTGACGCTGCTCGGACAGCCAGTCCTCAGCGACCTGGAAGCGTTCGGGTACGATCTCATACGTCCGCACACGCCCTCGCTTCTTCGACTTCACCAGTCGGCGCTGTTCGAGCACCGAGAGGTGCTGCACGAACGAGGGGAGTTTCATGTCGAACGGTGCTGCCAGCTCGCTGACTGTGGCCGGTCCGACAGACAGTTGCTCCAGGACTTTCCGCCGAGTCGAATTGGACAAGGCATAAAAAACTTCGTCAGCGACTGTGGATTGAACCATTTCAACACCAGTCGATTGGTTGGGTTGACCCGATCTGACGGAAAGATTCTACCACCGAGCAATACTAAGGTCAATACCTAAGTATTTATTGCTCGCATCAAAGGCGATTGAGGTCGTGTGGAAGCTCGAGCCCACACGGGTCATCGCCCCGTTGGACGATTGGCGTTCAGGGCATCGGTGCGGCGATTCGAGCGGCGACGGGAGAGTGCTTGGCGCGCGCTGCTTCGCTAGGGCGTTAGGCCGCATGCTCTATTTTCGAGGCGGCCCGTCGCTCGCGCTGGGCCCTTCCCGCCGTGGGTGAGCAGCGATGCGTCAGGCGACCTTCCATTGCAGGTCTGCGCACCAAGGCTTACCCTGCATCTTCGCCCCCACCTGCGACCGGCGGCCTCGCGCGCCGCCGACTCCGCCGACTCCGCCGGAGCCGCCTCGCTACCGTTGCACACCTGAATCGCCCATGGTCAGCTCGATGCTCCACCGCTCGCCGCCGCCTGACGGCGGCGCGTGGCGCCCCACGTGCCTCGTGCTCGTTCTCTCGCTCGCCCTCGGGGCCTGCGGAGACTCTCCCGACTCACCCACGGAGCCCGGGCTAGCGGCGGGCGAGTGGATCGCCTTCACGAGCCTGCGGGACGGCAACCAGGAGATTTATGTCATGCGGCCGGACGGCACGGACGCGCGGCGCCTGACCCACGACCCCGAGCAGGACTTCGCCCCGAGCTGGTCCCCGGACGGCCAGCAGATCGCGTTCGTGAGCTACCGGGATACGCTCGCCCATGCGCCCGGGACGCCGACGCGGCACGTCCCGCACGTGTACCTCATGCGCGCCGACGGGTCGGAGCTGCGGCGCCTCGGCCAGCGCGAGGGCGCCGAGAGCAGCGAGAGTGCCCCGCGCTGGTCGCCGGACGGACAGCGGATCGCCTTCTCCACCCCCGACCCCAATGGCCAGAACTACCAGGTCGTCGTCGCCAACGTGGACGGGTCAGGGCAAGCGATGCTCGTGACAGAGGCGTATCCGGAGTACAGTCTCGTCGCCGACTGGTCCCCGGACGGTGGGCGCCTGCTCTATCTCACGAATGTCGAGGGGGATGGATGGAGGAAGCCGTACGTCATGAACGCCGACGGAACGGGCCGGCGGCCGCTCGTGCGCACCTGCCCGTTCAACACCGTCGGTCCGCGCTGGTCCCCCGACGGCGGCCGCCTCGCCTTCGCCTGTGACACCAGCTACGGCGCCGAGCTGTACCTCGCGGAGGCCGACGGCAGCGACCCCGTGCGGCTCAGCGCGCCCACGGGCCCGCTGAACTACGTCCAGGACCTCGCCCCGACGTGGTCGCCGGACGGAACCCAGCTGGCCTTCTGGAGTGACCGCGTCGGCGATGGCGACGTGTACGCGGTGAGCGCCGACGGCGGACCCTCGCGGCGGATCACCCAGAGCCCCGGCTCGGACATGCCCGGCGACTGGGTGCGGACCAGGTAGCGCCCTCACGTCGCACCACCGCGCGCGGCCTAACGTCACGTTGACGGTGACGAGCGCCGGAATCATCGCGGACTCTTGCCTGGCGGGTTCCAGCTCGGGTGCGTGGTACGCGCATGGCGAGCGAGATCGCTTGCAGCTCAACGTGGGCGTCAGACCACGTACATCTCCCGCATGACGAGACTCATGTTCGCCGCCCGGCTCCGGTGCGCCCTGATGCTCGTCTGCCTCGCGTGCCGGCCGGCAGGCAGCGCGGTGGACTCGGCCACGGTGACCGCCGCCACGGTGAGCGCCGCCACGGCGTCGCCCGTGGCGGTCGCCGCACCGTCGGCGCTCGATTCGGCGCAAGCCACCGTCGCACGGCGGTATGCCGAGCACTTCGCCGCCGGCCAGGGCTTCACGCGCGAGATGGTCCACGCCCGGCAGGCGTGGTTCACGCCGACCCTCGCCGCCCTGCTCGTCGACGACGCGGATGCCTCCACCACGGGTGTCGGCTATCTGGAGGGCGATCCCTTCGTGGACGGCCAGGAGGCGGCGGCGCGCTACACCGTCGGCGCGGCGCGGTGGGCGCACGATACGGCGCTGGTCGACGTGACGGTGCAGTATCCACCAGACGTCGGGAATGGCCGGGAGACGCGCCGGGTGACCGTCGCCCTCCAGCGCGCGGCCACGCGCGGGTGGCAGATCGCGGATCTGATCTTTGCCCACGGGCGACTCGCGGAGGGGCTGCGGGCTGCCGCGGCGCGGAGGCCGTAGGTAAGCACTCGGGCGCCAGACGGTCCAACGAGGCGCTGAAGCCGGCGGCCGATTCTCACGTCGGCCGGCGATCCCGAGCCGTACCTGATCGGCACCCTCTACACGTCCGAGGGGCAGGCCTGCGCGGCGGGCGGGCGCGTGCCGGCGCCCGAGGATGGCGATGTGCAGATGGACCTGTTCGACGCCGCCGAGGTGTAGCGACCCAGCGAGCCGACACGGACGGCGTGGCCCGCGTCGTCGAGGCGTGGGACGCCGCCTGGAACGCGGCCAACTCCGACAGCATCGCGGCGACGTTCGTGGATTCCGCCGAGTTCATCAACGGCCGTGGCCAGGTCGCGTTCGGGGCTGCCAAGATCGGCGCCCAGCACGCCGTGAACCTGGCGGGCCCATTCAAGGGGAGTCACATCGAGGGGACGATCCGTCGCATCACCTTCCTGAGTGGGACCACGGCCATCCTCGACGTGGACAGCAAGCTGACGGGGTTCGCCTATCTCCCTCCGGGTACGGTTCCGACCCTGCCGGGCATGCAGAGCGGACGCCACAAGCGCGTGCTGGTGAAGCGCGGTGGCGCGTGGAAGACCGTCCTGATGCAGATCACGCTCATCGCGCCGGCGCAGTGACGCGACGCCCCGGGCCCCCGGGCGGATCACGCGCCGGAGACCGGCGGCGAACTGGCGTTTACGCCGGCGCCCGCGGAACGTATGTTGGCCCCTACCCAACGCATTCCGCCGGTCAGCTTCGTGGTGCCAGTCGACTCGCTCCAGCAGCAGCTCCAGCGCTCCCTCGGCACCGCCTACACCCTCGAGCGCGAGCTCGGCGGCGGCGGGATGTCGCGCGTCTTCCTCGCCGCCGAGACGGCGCTCGGCCGGCAGGTGGTCGTGAAGCTCCTCGCCCCGCAGCTGGCGGAGGGGATCAGCGTCGAGCGCTTCGCGCGCGAGATCCGCCTCGCCGCCTCGCTCCAGCAGGCGAACATCGTCCCCGTGCTCTCGGCCGGGGAGGTGCACGGCCTCCCGTACTACACGATGCCCTACGTGGAGGGCGAGTCGCTCCGCCGGCGGCTCGGTCAGGGAGCGCTCCCGGTCGGCGAGGCGCTCGGCGTCCTGCGCGACGTCGCGAAGGCGCTCGCGTACGCCCACGCGCGCGGCGTGGTGCACCGCGACATCAAGCCCGACAACGTCCTGCTCTCGGGCGGCACGGCGGTCGTGACCGACTTCGGCATTGCGAAAGCCCTCGGCGCCGCGCGCACGAACGGCGACGGCGCGGCCGCCACGGGCGGCGCCCTCACGGCGCTCGGCAGCACGCTCGGGACGCCCGCCTACATGGCGCCCGAGCAGGCGGCGGGCGACCCGGACGCGGACCACCGGCTGGACCTTTACGCCTTCGGCTGCCTCGCCTACGAGCTGCTCGCGGGCGTCGCGCCCTTCCACGGCATGTCGCCGCAGCGGCTCTTCGCGGCGCACCTCACCGAGCGCCCGCGCGCCCTGCGGGAGCTGCGTCCGGACGCGCCGCCGGAGCTCGCCGAGCTGGTGATGCGCTGCCTCGAGAAGGAGCCGGCCGCGCGCCCCGCCTCGGCGCGCGAGGTGGTGGCGGTGCTCGACGGGATCAGCGCCAGCGGGAGGACGGGGACGATCCCCGCCGCGCTGCTGGGCGCCGTTCGGCTGCGGAAGGCGCTCGCCGTGTACGCGGGCGCGTTCGTGGTCGTGGCGCTCCTCGCCAAGGCGGCGACGGTCGCGCTCGACGTCCCCGACTGGGTGTTCCCCGCGGCGCTCGTGCTGATGGCGGTCGGGCTGCCGATCGTCCTGCTCACCGCCTGGGTGCAGCGCGTGGCGATGCACGAGGCGACGCGCACGCCCACGCTCACGCCGGGGGGCACGCGGACCGCGCAGGGGACCATGGCGTCGATGGCGCTGAAGGCCGCGCCCGTGGTGAACTGGCGCCGCACGCGCCGGCTCGGCGTCGCGGCGGCTGCGCTCTTCCTGCTCGCCGTCGGCGCGGTGATGGCGCTCCGGACGTTAGGCGTCGGCCCGGCGGCGTCGCTGTTCGCCGCGGGGACGATCGACGCGAAGGTGCCCCTGCTCGTCGCCGACTTCCGCGCGGTGGGGGACACCTCGCTCGGCACCGTGATGGCCGACGCGGTGCGCTCGGACCTCGCCCAGTCGAAGGCGATCACCCTGCTGGGCGCGGACCGCGTCGCCGACGCGCTACGGCGGATGGAACAGAACCCGGCGGCGAAGCTCGACCTCCCGCTCGCGCGCGAGGTCGCCGCGCGGGAGGGCGTGGCGGCGATCGTGGACGGCGAGGTGCGGCAGATCGGCACGAGCTACCTGCTCACGCTGCGGCTCGTGCGCGCGGACAGCGCCACCGAGCTCGCGGCCTACCGCGCGACCGCGGCCGACGCGGGCGCGCTCGTCGAGACGCTCGGCCGCCTCACGCGCAAGCTGCGCGGCCGCGTCGGCGAGTCGCTGCACGAGGTGCGCGCGAGCCGCCCGCTGGACGCGGTGACCACGCGCTCGCTCGACGCGCTGCGCAAGTACTCGGCGGCGGTACGGGCGCGGGCCAACGGCGACACGCGGCTGGCCGTGCAGCTCCTGGAGGAGGCCGTCGCGGCGGATACCGGCTTCGCGTCGGCCTACGCCCGCATCGGGATGTACCTCGCGCCGGGACGCGGCGACTTCGATCGCGCGGCGCGCATGCTCGACGCCGCCTACGCGCGGCGCGAGCGACTGACGCCGGCGGAGCGGCTCGCCGTCGAGGCGAGCCACGCCTGGTTCGTCCGCGACGACGCGGAGGCGGCGCGGCGCGCGACCCAGCAACTGCTGGAGCTCCGGCCGGATGACCCCGAGGCGCTGCACTCCCTGGCCAACGCCGAGATATTCGCCGGCAACGCGGCGCGCGCCGAGTCGCTGTACCGGCAGGTGATTGCGATCGCGCCGACCTGGGGCACGCAGGCGTACGGCAACCTGTCGCGCGTCCTCATGGTCACGCGTGGGGACGCGGCGTCGTACGACTCGGTGTTCGCCGCGCGGCGGCGGGCGATGCCCGCGCTTCCGAACGCGTGGGCGGAGCGCGTCGACTCGGCGCTGCACCGGAGGGACTACCTGGGCTGGGAGCGGCGCCTGCACGAATACTGCGACCGCCCGGGCGCGCACACCCCGCAGGAAGAGATTGCGTGCTCAGGCCGGCTGGCGATCGTCGCCACCGTCCGCGGGCACTTCAGGGGCCGCGCGGACGCAGCGGCGCGCCGCACTCCGCCCCCGGCACTGGCCGACACGGCGCGCGGCCGTGTCCTCCGGACGATGAACGTCCCGACCCAGCGCGCGTGGATCACGGGCGACCGCGCACCCCTCGGCCGCCTCCTGGATTCGGTCCAGCGCGCCGGCGCGCTGGACCGGCTCCCCGAGCGCAACCGCCCCTACGAGCACCTGGTGTGGGTGAGCTTCGTGGCCGGCCGCGCGGCGGACGCCCGGCGTCACCTGGCGGCGTTCGAGCGCCAGTGGGCGCACGCGAAGGGACTGGAGGTGGAAGCGCAGCGCCACTGGCTGCGCGGCGTCGTCGCGCTCGCCGAGGGGCGGGCGCGCGACGCGGTGCCCGACTTCCAGGCGGCGGAGGCCTCCCGCTGCGTGGCTTGCTCGGTGACCGGCTTCCAGATCCAGATGGTCGCCACGCCGATGCTCGCCTACGCGCAGGACCTGGCCGGCGACGAGCGCGGCGCGGAAGCGAGCTACGACCGCTTCCTCGCGCGCGCGGACTTCGGAAACGGGGGCGACGCACAGTTCGTGGCCGGCGCGTACAAGCGCGTCGGCGAGCTCGCCGAGGCCCGGGGCGACGTCGGCAAGGCGATCGCCGCCTACCAGAAGTTCGTCGACCTCTGGAGCGACGCCGACCCCGAGCTGCAGCCGTCGGTGCAGGAGGTGCGTGCCCGGCTGGCCCGACTCCACGCCCAGGAGAGTCGGGCGCGCTGAGCGGCGGCGGAGGACGCGGGAGGCGTGCTCTGGGTGGAGCTCGCCCCGCTGCTCGTGCTCGACAACTGCGAGCACGTCGTCGAAGCCGCCGCCGGGCTGGCGGCCCCGCTGCTCCGCGACTGCCCGGAGCTCCGCATCCTGGCGACGAGCCGCGAGGCGCTCGGCGTCGAGGGCGAGCGCGCGTGGCTCGTGCCGACCCTCGGCCGCTCGGAGCCGGTCTGAGTCGCGGGCTCCTGATCGCAGGAGTACGCCACGCCAACGCCAGCGGCAACTGCTTTGACAGGATGAACAGGATGAGAACAGGATGAGAACAGGATGCGGGCCGCTCGGGACGCGAAGTCTCCCGACGCAGTCATCCTGTTCATCCTGTGTTCATCCTGTCGCAGTTCATCCTGTCAAAGTCGTTGCCGCTGCCACCGCCTTGTCGATCCGCGTCTCTACGTCCTCCGACGAGCTCACGGCAGCACGACGCCCGCCACGAGCCGCACGTGAATCTGGTAGCGCGGGAACACCGCCGGCTGGTCGTCGGCAGGCGTCCACGGCCGGACCCGGTCCCACGCCTCGTCGCGAAACGGCTCGGCCGCGTCCGAGTCGAGCTCCTGGGCGATCGCGGGGTACTCGCCGAGCATCTCGTCGAAGCCATCGTCGAACAGGTCATCGAGCTCGTCGAATGGCTCGTCGAACGCTCCCTGCGCCTCGCCGTCCAGCTCGTCCCAGTTCGCGAGCGCCAGGAGCTGCTCGGTGTCCTGGATCCCGATGTCCTCGGTCGGGATGAGCGACCCGTCCTCGTGGTGCAGGGTGAGGTCGAGCGACTCCGCGTGATGCAGCGCCTCCGCGAGGTCGGCGAATTCGGCGGAGTCACGCAGCTGCGGCCGGGCGCCGGGCCTGCATGCTTCTCCCGCGGCGTCGCGCCGATTGCACGCCCGCAGTGCCGGGAGCACCGCGGCGATGCATGGCATCAGCCGCTCCCCCTCCGCGTTGGGGTGGAACCAGCCGAACCGGCTCGGCCCGCCGATCCGCACGAACCCGAGGTCAGTCACGCCGATCGGGCGGCCCCGACTCGAAACCGTGTATTGCACGCGCACGCTCCGTCTTGAGTCTCCGGCGAAGCTACGCTCGGGCGTCAGCCGCGCGTCAGCGCGCGTGCGGCCGGCGTCAGCGGACGGATGGACGAACGGACGAACGGACGGACGGGAGGAGGGGTTCTCCGCCGCGGCCTTCCGCGTTCTCCGTGCTGAACAGCCAGGCGGCAACCGCGCTAGCCGGTCGACCTCTGTGACTCGACGAGTGCCATCCGTCGGAAGCTCGCGAGGCTCAGGCGCTCCGCCATGGCAATGAACTCGCCGAGCACCTCGACCGCACGCTCGGCGTCGCCCTGGCGGGCCGCTGTGGTCGGGCCGGGCATCAGGTTGGGCGACCGGCGCCGGACCGCGGCCGCGAGCTCCTCCCGCAGCACCGTGAACTCGCGCCGCAGCTCCTGCTCCGACCACCCGAGGCGGGCGCGCTGGGCTCCGTGCCGCTCCGCCACCACCCGCTGGATCGCCGACGAGTCCCGCACGGCGGCCGTCGGCTCGCCCGTCGGGACGCCGCCCTCCGCGGAGTCCAGGTAGTTGAGGGCGCCGGACACGTCGGCGAGGAAGCTCGCCAGGTGATCCTCGACCTGCGCCTCGGTCGCGGCGTGGGCGCTGGGCGTGGCCGGATCGCTCCGGAGCCGGGCGACGTACGAGTGGAGCACGCGCTCGAGCTCCCCGAGCACGGCGTCCGCGACCACGCGCAGCGGCCCGCGCGGCCGCGCTTCGCGCCCGAACGGCGCTGCACCGGCGAATCCGAGTCCGGCCGGCGCCCCACTCACCGGGCGGCCCGGGTCGACCATCGCGCCGACCGGACCGGGCGCTTCGCCACCCGGCCCGTGTCCCTCCAGACCGCCCGTCTGAAGCGACTCCACGGGCGCCGCGGGGAGCCACAGAAAGAACGTCGAGCCGACGCCGACCTCGCTCCGCACGGTGATGTCGCCTCCCATCAGCCGCGCCAGTCGGCGGCTGATGGCGAGCCCGAGCCCCGCGCCGCCGTGGGCGCGCGTGAGCGACATGTCCGCCTGCACGAACGCCTCGAAGATCGGCTGCAGCCGGTCGGCTGGAATGCCGGCGCCCGTGTCCTCCACACGCACGTAGACCCAGGGTCCCGATCCCGAGAGCCGGGCGTCCGGGGACGCCTGCGCGGCCGTGCCCGCGCTCACCGTGATGCGCCCGCGTTCGCCGCCGCGCGCCGTGGTGAACTTGACCGCGTTGGCGAGCAGGTTCACGAGGATCTGCCGCACGCGCATCTCCTCGCCCCACACCGCGAGCCCCGACGCGTAGCCGCTCACCGCATCGGCGAGATCCAGCCCCTTGGCGCGCGCCTGCGGCGCGATCAGCTCGAGCGCGCCGGTGACGGCGTCGCCGATCCGGAACGCGGTCGGCTTGACGACCTCACGGTTGGCCTCGATCCGCGAGAAGTCGAGCACCTCGGTGATCAGCGCCAGCAGGTGCCGCGCGCTCGCGGCCGCGCGCTGCAGGTACCGCCGCTGTCCCGGCGTGAGCGGGCCGTCCGTCTCGAGGTCCAGCAGCTCCAGGTAGCCGAGGACGGCGTTGACCGGCGTGCGGATCTCGTGGCTCATGGACGCGAGGAAGCCGCTCTTGGCCGTGCTCGCCGCCACCGCGTCCGCGCGCGCCGTCTCGGCCGCGACGGCCGCGGCTTGCAGCAGGGCATCCGCGGCGCGCCGCGCCGTCAGGTCGCGCGTCACCTTGGCGAAGCCGAGGAGGGTGCCGTCCTCGTCCCAGAGGGCGGTGAGTGTGACGCCGGCCCAGAAGGTGGAGCCATCGCTCCGCATCCGGAGGCCCTCGCCGGTATACTCGCCCCGCTCGGCGGCCTGCTGCAGGTGCTCCTCGGCGGTGCCGTCGTCCGAGCCGCCGGTCGGGTAGAGGAGGCGCAGGTGCGCGCCCTCGGCCTGGTCCTTCGTCCACCACTTGATGAGGCGCGCCCCCTCGCCCCAGAAGGTGATCG
>DATFPD010000657.1:0-3050 GCA_035265005.1 Gemmatimonadaceae bacterium
CCACGTGGGGCGCGGCTCGCCGCCCGCCGTGAGGATGGCGCTGTTCGGGTGATGGGCGATGAGGTCGAGGGACGCCCCCGCGGCGCCGGCGTCGCGCAGCTCGCGGTACTCGGGGTACGAGACCGTGCCGAAGCGCGCGCCGCGCGTGCTCCGCCCCACCCGCACCAGCTCGTCGGCGTCCGGCACCGGGAGGGGCCGCAGGAGCAGCGCGTTGGCGAGGCTGAACACGAGGACGTTCGCCCCGACGCCGACGGCGACGACGGCCACCGCGACCAGCGCGAACGCGGGCGCGCGCCGGAGCGCGCGGGCGGCGAGCCGGAGCTCGCGGAGGAAGGCAGTCATGGGAGTTCCCGGTACGGAGGGCGATCCGCGCGCTGCACTCTCTTGTGACGAGTACTTTACATCTCAAAGCATTGGCACGCAAGTGCGCGATGCTCGGCGGTCTGTGCAGCTCACCTCGTGAGGCCGAACTCGAACGGCTGCTGGACGAGCTGCCGCACCTTGCGACCGCCGATCTCCGCGGGCTTGAAGCGCATGCACTGGAGCGCCTCCCGAACCGCGTCGCCGAAGAGAGGGTCCGGGCTCTGGATCACCCGGAACGTGCGGGGGTCGGCCCGGCCGTCCGCACTCACGACGAACTGCGCGATGACCGTCCCCTGCCTGCCGAGCTGGCGGAGCGCCTCCGGATACGTCGGCGCGCAGCCGCCGCGGGGCATCGCCGGCTTCTCGACTTCGAACTCGAAGTAGCTCCGGCTGTCGCTCTCGGATTTGGGCGCCTCGACCAGGGTGACCGGATCGGGCTTGTCGTCCGGCCGCACCCTCCCGGCTGCGAGGTCCCGCGTGCGCGCCGCGGCGGACCTCAGCCCCTTGGCGAAGATGAGGAACTCCTGTTGCTGCATCGGCACGCGAAGCTCGGTCCCGTCCCGGTCGCGGGCGATGACGCGGATCTCTCGTTCCGTGGAGAACTGCCGCCGCTCGAGCCGCAGCTCTCCCGGCACGACGCTGCCGGTGAGCACGGGACCGGTGGAGTCGAACGCGATCGGCAGCGCGGTCTGCATCAGCCGGGTGACGGCCGCGGCGGCGCTGTCGAGCCACGGACCGACGGAATCCGGCGCCACGTAGACTCGGGCGACACGCCGCTTGGCGTCGACGGCTGACACGGCGACTGCTCCCTCGGTGGTCGCGCTGAAGAACACCACCACCCCGCCGGCCTCCATCCCCTCGCTGAGCTGCGGGCGGAATTGCTGCGCCATGGCACTGGATGCGTGCAGCAGTACCGCGAAGCAGAAGGCGCTGGTCCACGTGCGCATCGGGCTGGCTCCGGCGTGAGGACGGTGAGGCGGGTGCTCCAACGGAATAGCGCCGCGCCGCTCGCCCTGTCAACCCGAGCTCGCCTCCCAGCCCCGCCCGACCGGAACGCCCCCGCGTCCATCCCGTAGATCGCCTGGAGCAGCAACAGCGCCGCGCTCGAACCGGACGGCCGGATGAGAGTCCGGCCGGAGCGCCGGCAACCCTCGAGCGCTCTTTTGCTACTAAAGTGATAGTTGACAGCCACCAGCGCTTTCTGTATTATCTACTAAACAACTAGTAGAACCAGCCATGCCCATCGCCTTCACCGATCGCGAGCTGGACGTCATGAACGTCCTCTGGGAGCGCGGCTCGGCCACCGTCGCCGAAGTGCGCGCCGACCTGGCCGACGACCTCGCGTATACCACCGTGCTCACCGTGCTGCGGACGCTCGAGGAGAAGGGGTACGTCTCGCACATCGAGGAGGGGAAGGCGCACCGCTACGCCCCGCTCGTCGAGCGGCAGGCGGCCGGGCAGAGCGCGGTGCGGCGCCTGGTGGAGAAGCTCTTCCGTGGTTCGCCCGAGGCGCTGCTCACCCACCTCGTGAACGACCGGTCGCTGAGCGAGGACGACCTGCGCCGCATGCGGCGGATGCTCGACGACCGGATGAAGGAGGAGGGCAAGCGATGAGCGCCTGGATGCTCTACTGCGTCGCCGTTGCCGCCCTCGTGGGAGGTGCCGCGTCGGCCGCCGAGCGGGCCCTCCGGTCGGGCGGCGACCGCGAGTCGCGCCGCGAGGCGCGCTGGATCTGGGCGACCACGCTCGGCGTTGCCCTGCTCGCCGGGGCGCTGTCGCTCACGCACACGCCCGCCAGGCGGGCGGCGCCGGCCATCGCGCCGGCCGCCACGCACGACGGGCGCACCCCGGCCCGCGGCTCGGCGGTCGCCGCCGGCGCCGCCGGCGCCGCCTTCGCCGGTGGTCCGGCCGCTCGCGCGACTACCACCTCGTCGATCGGGCGGTTCCCGTCTCTGCCATCGCTTCGTGCTCCGCTCGTCGCGCTCTGGGTGACGGCGTCGGCGCTGGTGACGCTCTGGCTCGCCGCCAGCGCGCTGCGGCTCCGGCACGCCCGCCGGGGCTGGCACCGCGCGACGGTGGACGACGTCGCGGTGCTCGTCTCGCGCGACGTGGGGCCGGCGGTGGTCGGCGCCTTCGGCAGCGAGATCGTCCTCCCGCGCTGGGTGCTCGAGCTCGACCCCGCGCGCCGCGCGCTCATCATCGCCCACGAGCGCGAGCACGTGCGGGCCCGCGACCCGCTGCTCCTGGCCGCCGCGCACGCTGCCGTGGCGCTCGCGCCGTGGAACCCGGCGCTCTGGTGGATCGCCGCCGGGCTGCGCCGCGCGGTGGAGCTGGACTGCGACGCCCGCGTCCTGCGCACCCACCCCGACGTCGGCGGCTACGGCGCCCTGCTCCTCGACGTCGGCCGCCGCGCCGCGCGCGGCGTGGTCGGCTGGCACCACGTCCCGGCCGCCGCCTTTCTGCACTCGACCTCTACGCTGGAACGGAGAATTCGCATCATGACTCAGAGCCGCACCCCACGCATCCACGCCCTCCGCTCGCTCCTCCTTGCCGGGGCGGCGCTCGCCGCGGCCGCGCTCACCCCGCGCCCGCCCGCGCTGCTCGCCCAGAGCGCCACCGCCGGCAGCCGTGACAGCAGTCGCGCGAGCTCGGCGCGCGGCGACAGCGGCAGCCGCTCGGCATCATCG
>DATFPD010000658.1:0-9343 GCA_035265005.1 Gemmatimonadaceae bacterium
CCCCTTCTGCGCCGCGGTGCCGATGTGCGCCACCTCGCGCAGGATCCGCTCGGCCTCGCCGTAGCTCCCCTCGGCGATGCGGTGGGTGGCGAGGAAGAGCAGCCCGCCGTCGTACTCGGGGGCCAGGGTCGCGAACGTGCGGTAGGCGCCGAGCGCCTCCTCGTGCCGCCCCTGGAGGTCGAGCACCGACACGAGCCAGATCCAGGCGCGCGCCGACTTCGGCTGCAGCCGGATCCACGAGCGCGCCTCGCGCTCGGCGGCGGCGAGCGAGTCCATCTGCTGGTAGGCCGCCACCGTCTGCTCCAGCGCCTCGCAGGCCGCGCAGCGCGCCCCCTCGCCGCGCAGCCCTGACGAGTCCATCGCCACCACGCGGCGGAAGTACGGGATCGCCGCCGGGAAGCGCCCCTCCACCGTCGCCGCGATGCCGGCGTAGAGCGGCCCCTCCACCTCGTCCGGGTAGCGGATGGCCAGCGTCTCGGCCACCGCGCGCAGCGACGGCGAGAAGGTCCCGTTCGCCCACCCCACGCGGATGATCAGCCGCTCGCGGTCGGTCGTGCGCTCGGCCAGGCGCACGGCGCGGGCGAAGCGCGGCCACCGCTCCGCCCACGTCGGCGCGGTGACGGCGCCGTAGTACGCCGCCAGCGCGAAGGTCGAGTCCTCGCGCAGCGCCGCCTCGAAGAGCGACGCCGCGGCCTCGTTGCGCCCCGCCGACCGCGCGCGCAGCCCCTCCTCGTAGAGGCGGTAGGCGGCGATCGAGCGCGTGGTCACGTCGGCGATGCCGGACGGCGCCTTGCCCCCGACGCGCTCGCCCAGGCGGGCGGCGAGCTGCGCCGTCCCGCTGTCGACGAGCGCGAAGGCGTCGCCCCCGCTCACGCTCAGCGCCTGCCGCACGTCCCCGCTCTCCAGCTCCATCAGTCGGAGGTCGAGCCGGAGCCGCCCGCCGCGCAGGGCGTAGATCGCCCCGTCCACCAGCGCCGACGCGCCGGCGTGCCGCGCGGCCTCGGGGAGCGCGCCGGCGGCGCTGTCGCGGTCGCCGCCGGTCTGCCGCAGCAGCTCGTACATGCGCGCGGTGCTGACGACGCGGAGCCCCGGCACGCGGGCGAGGTTCGTGGCCAGCATGTCGGCGAGCGGGCGCGCGAGCTCGGCGCCCTCGGGGTTCGCCCGGTAGTCCACGATCCGGCCGACGGCGATCACCGGCTCGCGCCGGCCGGAGAGCGGCGCCGGCTCGCGCGGCCCGCCCACCGCGTAGTGCAGCCCCGCGTCCGCCCGCCCGTCCCGCGCCCGCCAGAGCGCCGTGCCGGCGCCCCCGGCCACCAGCAGCCCCCCCACCGTTAGGCGCCGCAGCAGCAGCAGCCGCCCCGTCCGCCGCGCCAGCCGCGCCGGCGCGGCGGACGGGGCGGCGACGGCGGCGGGGCGCGCCGGCGCGGGGGCGGGCGGCGCCGCCGGTGCGGGCGCGGGTGCGGCCGGCGGCGCCGACTCGGCGCGCAGCCGGTCGGCCAGCGCGACGACCTCGCGGTCGAGCGGCAGCTCCACCTGCTGCTCGATCAGCGCCTCGTAGAGCAGCGCGTGCTGGATCGCCGCCGAGCGGTCCCCGGCCCTGACGAGCGCGGCCATCAGCGCCAGCGCCAGGCGGGCGTTGAGGGGGTCCTGCGCCGCCAGCCGGCGCCACCACGCGGCGGCGGCGGCGTGGTCGCCGCGCTGCTCGGCGGCGCGCGCCAGCCCCTCCAGCGTGAGATGGTACTCGTGCTGGAGCGTCGCGCGCTCGCGCTCCACCCAGCGCTCGAATGCGGGCGCGCCGTCGAGGCGCAGCCCGTCGGCGAACGGGCCCGCGTAGAGCAACACGGCGCGCGCGGCGTCCCCGTCGGCGAGCGCCTCGGCGAACTCCGCGGCGTCGGCCGAGGCGGCGTCCGGGTCGAGCTGGAGGTCGTGCGGGCCGGCGAGCACGAGGCCGTCGGGCACGCCCAGCTCGCGCCGCAGCTCGCCGACCGTGCGGTCGAGCTGCTCGCGCGCCGCGGCCGGCCCGGCGCCGGGCCAGAGCAGCGACAGCGCGCGCTCGCGCGTCACGCCGCGCGTCCCGGCGCGGGCGAGCAGCGCCAGCAGCGCCAGCCCGTGCGCGTGCACCCCCGGGCCCTCCAGCGGCCGGTCGCCGGCGCGCACGGTGAGCCCGCCGAAGGTGACGACCCGCACCGGCGCCTCCCCGCGCAGCGCGGCCGCGAACTCCCCAGCCGCGGCGTAGCGGTCGGCCGGCACGCGGGCGAGGGCGCGCCGCAGCGCCCGGTCCACCGCCGCCGGCACCGTGTCGCGCGCCTCGCGGACCGACGGCGCCGCCTCGCGCAGCCGCCGCGCCATGATCGACCGCGCGTTAGGCCCGGTGAACGGCGGCTCCCCCGCCAGCATCTCGTAGAGCACGCACGCCAGGCTGTACACGTCGGAGCGCGCGTCGAGCGTCCGCTCCCCGCTCCCCTGCTCGGGGCTCATGTAGGCCGGCGTGCCGATGGCGATCCCGGTCTCGGTGAGCGACCCCGACCCCGGCTCGTCGAACGCGCAGGCGATCCCGAAGTCGGCGACCATCGCGTGCAGGCGGTCGCCGGCCTCCGAGAGCATGATGTTCTCGGGCTTGATGTCGCGGTGCAGCACGCGCTCGGCGTGCGCGTGGTCGAGCGCCGCCGCGACCTGGCGCGTGATGCGCAGGGCGTCCTCGATCGGCAGCTGCACCCGCCGCCGCAGCAGGTCGCGCAGCGACCCGCCGTCCACCAGCGGCATGACGTAGAACAGCCGCCCGCCGCCCGCGCTGCCGCGCGGCTCCCCGGCCTCGCCGGAGTCGAACAGCGGCAGGATGTGCGGGTGCTGGAGCCGCGCCGCGATCTCGATCTCGGCGAGGAACCGCCGGTGGTCCACCGCCGACCCCACCGCCGCGTGCAGCACCTTGAGCGCCACCCGCCGCCGGTGCTTCTGGTCCACCGCCGAGTACACCGCCGCCGATGCGCCGCGCCCGAGCTCGCACTCGATCCCGTAGCGCCCCGCGAGGGCGCTCCGAAGAAACGCGAGATCGTCGGCCGCGAACGGCAGCGATCGAGGCTCCAGGCGGCGGTAGCTCACGCTACACAATTGGCGTTAATCGCCCAGGAGGCAACTGCCAAAGGATGGGGGTCTTTGGGAGGGGACTGCTGCGGCCCTTCG
Source organism: Gemmatimonadaceae bacterium (assembly GCA_035265005.1). Lineage (GTDB taxonomy): Bacteria > Gemmatimonadota > Gemmatimonadetes > Gemmatimonadales > Gemmatimonadaceae > DATFPD01. The sequence continues at coordinate 3,181 of DATFPD010000658.1, forward strand.
CTTCGCTCAGGGCCGTGCGCGCCCCTAGGCGCGCGTAGCAGTCCCGCGGGCGGCCGTGCCGCCCAGCAGTCCCCTCGACAAAGCCTCTTCCATTTCCCTCGCCGTGCGGAAGCGGTCCGCCGGCAGCCGGGCCAGCGTGCGGGCGATCGCGCGGTCGAGCTCGTCCGGGACGCTGTCGCGGGCGTCGAGGATCGACGGGGCGGGGCGCGTGAGCTTGCGGCTCACCAGCAGCGACTGGCTCCCGCCGCCGAACGGGGGCTCGCCGGCCAGCATCTCGTAGAGGATGCAGCCGAGGCTGTAGAGGTCGCTGCGCTCGTCGGCCACCACCTCGCCGGCGAGCTGCTCGGGGCTCAGGTAGGCCGGGGCGCCGATCGTGACCGCGGTGGTGGCGGCCTCGGGGCCGGTGATGGCGCCGTCGAGCGCGTCGAGCACGCCGAAGTTCGACACCACCACGCCCGCCCTCGTCAGGCGGAGGTGCTTGGGGCGCAGGTCGCCGTGGCGCACGCCGCGCTCGTGCGCGTAGGCGAGGGCGCCGGCGACGTCGGCGGCGATCGCCACGGCGTCGGCCACGGGGAGCTGGCGCTCGCGGGTCAGCCGGTCGCGCAGCGTCTCGCCGTCCTCCACCGGGTCGGTGGCGAAGTAGACGACGTCGCCCGCCGCGCCGCAGTCGCGCGGCGCGGCGACGCGCGGGTCGCTCAGCGCGCCGAGCCGCTCCAGCACGCCGAGCACGCGCGAGCGCGCCGCGGGCGCCCCGAGCCGCGCGCGCAGCACGTGCAGCTCCACCGGGCGCGCGTCGCGGCGGTCGTGGGCGGCGTAGGTCACGACCATCGTCGACTCGCCCGACTTCGCGCCGATCCGGTAGCGGGCGCCGAGCGCGCGGGTGAGCTCGTCCGCCTCGCCCGCGCCCGGCGCGGCGGCCGGCGCCGAGCGCCCGGCCGAGGGCGGCGGAGCGGCAGCAGCCCCCGCCGCCGTCGGCGCGACCGGGGCGCCCGAGCGCAGCCGCGCGATCCACCGCTCCACCGCCGCGTCGGGCTCGGCGTCCAGCTCCTGCCTGACGAGGGAGGCGTGCAGGGTGGCGAAGTGCAGCGCGCCCGCGCGGTCCCCCGACGCCACCAGCGCCTCGACCAGGCCGAGCGCGGCCCGCGTGCTCAGCGGCTCGGCGGTGGCGAGGCGGCGCCACCACTGCGCCGCCGCCACGTGGTCGCCGCGCGCCGCCGCCGCCCCGGCGAGCGCCTCGAGCGCGCCGGCGTACTCGCGGGCGCGCCGCGCGCGCTCCCCCTCCTGCCACCGCTCGAAGACGTCGCTCCCCTCGCCGGCGCCGAGCCGGAAGCCGTCGAGGAAAGGGCCGCCGTAGAGCCGCGCCGCCTGCTCGTGCGACCCGCGCTCCACCGCCTCCTCGAACTCGGCGACGTCGCTCGTCAGCACGGCGGGGTTGAGCTGGAGCGCCGCGGTGCCGACGAACAGCTCGTCGCTCCCGAGCGCGCGCCGGAGCGCGTGCATCGCCTGGTGGAGCGAGTGCCGCCCGGCCTCGGACTCGGCGTCCGGCCACAGGTTCGCCACGAGCTTGTCGCGCGAGATCCCGCGCCGCCCGGCCGCCGCGACCAGCGTCAGCAGCGCCAGCCGCCGCCGCTGGCTCGCCGGCCCCGCGTGCGCCCGCCCGTCCTCGAGCAGCGCCAGCCCGCCGAGCGTCGTCAGGCGCAGCACGTCCGTAGCGACTTGAGACATGCGATCATCACCGAGAGAGAATGTGGCCCGCGGAGGGTAGTGTCCAGACATCAACGGCAACGGCTTACCACGGAGCGATCCGTGGTCATCCGTGCTTCCTATCCGTGGTCATCCGCGGCCAATGCCCTCACTCTCCCCCGCCCCGAGCTCCGGCGCGGGCGCACGGGCGGGGGCGGCGGGAAGGCGGGGTGCGCCACGAGGGCGTCGATCTGGGCGCAGTGGCGGTCCATGTGGAAGCGCAGCAGCTCGAGGCGCTGGCGCGCGTCGAGCGGGCCGCAGATGGGGTGCGGGTGCACGACGCGGTCGAGGGTGATCCCCACGGCCACCGCGTCGCCGAGCTGCGCGCCGAGTGCCTCCAGCAGCGGCTGGCGGGCGTAGAGGGCGGCCACCCAGTGGTCGAGCGGGCCGCCGGCGGCGCGCGGCCGCGTCGGCGCCGGCGCGTCCTCGCGCTCGCGCCAGGTCGCGCACACCACCTCCTCGATCCGCCGCCCGCGGTGCACGGGCTCGCCCGTCCACGCCGGCCGGCTCCCCCCCCGCAGGGCGTCGAGCGCCGCCCACGCCGCCAGCACGTCGGCCTGCTCGGCCAGCACCAGGTGCTCGACGAGCTGCGCCGCCGACCACGCCTCGCGCCCGCCCTCCGCCGGCGGGGCGAACGCGCCCTGCTCGGCGGACAGGCGCGCCGCGGCCGCGGCGACCCGGTTGCGCGCCTCCGCCGCCTCGTCGATCAGCCGCCAGACCTCGCTCACCCGCCACGCCCCGGTCACGGCCCCGGCCGGCGGCCGGCCACGTTAGGCATCGTCCGCCTCCGGCAGGAGCAGGTGGCGCGGGTCGAACGGGTCGTTGCGGACGATCGGGCGCCCCGACGCGTCGAACCACTGCTCCCGCGGCCGGTCGTAGTACAGCTCGATCCCGTTGCCGTCCGGGTCGCGCAGGTAGACCGAGACCGTGCCGCCGTGGTCGGCCGCGCCGTCCAGCGGGTAGTCGTGCTCGACCAAGCGCTGCATGGCCCGCGCGAGCGCCGGCCGGTCGGGGTACAGGAGGGCGAAGTGGTGCAGCCCGGTATAGCCGGCCGGCGCCGGCGCCCCGCCCGCGCTCAGCCAGGTGTTGAGCGCGATGTGATGGTGGTAGTCCCCCGCCGCCAGGAACACCGCCTGGAGCCCGATCGCCGGCCCGTCCACGGTCACGGTGAAGCCGAGCACGTCGCGGTAGAACGCGGTGGCGCGCGCGAGGTCGGCGACGCGCAGGTGCACGTGCCCCACCCGCACGTCGAGCCCGCTGGCCTGGGCCGCCGCCCGCTTCGCGGCGCCGGGGGCGGAGGGACTTCGTATGGCTGCTCGGCTCACCCCCTCGGGCTGCCGGGATTTTGTCTGGAACATTGCTGGGAACCTCCGCGCCGTACCGTCGCCCGCGCACACGCGCCGCCCCGGCGCTCGGCGCGCGCGTCGAGGCGGGTTGCCCCGAATGGCGGGACATCGACGCGCCGAACGTGCAAGGGGAAGGTCATCGGCGGCTCAAGCGGGGCTCAATTGCGGGACGCGGAACGCGGGGTGCGGGATGCGGGACGGGGGACGGGATGCGTACGGGACGGTCGCGTCGGCGGTGGGACGGTTCGTGATCGGGATGCCGGAGGGGCGTCGCGCGCGACGCCCCTCCCACGTCCCGGCCGCGGTGCCCGCCTCGCACCACGCAACCGTCCATGCCCGTCCCGCATCCCCCATCCCCCATCCCGCGTCCCGCCTCCCGGCCGTTTGGAACCCCACCCTCGCCGAAACAGTATTGCCTACGCGGCCCCGAGACTCCTGGCCGCCTCGAGTCGTCTACCTGTCGTCATGCGATCCGTCGTCATCTTTGCTCGGCTGCTGCCGTTCGTCCTGTCGTTCGTGCGCGACCAGCGCCGCTGGCTGGTGGCGGGGGCTCCGCCGGTGCGGACGCCCGAGTTCCACCGGCGCCGCGCCGAGCGCTTCGTGGCCGTGCTGGCCGCGCTGGGGCCGACCTTCGTCAAGCTCGCGCAGATCTTCGCGGCGCGCGCCGACCTGGTGCCCGAGCCGTACCTGAGCGCCCTCGGGACGCTCACCGACCAGGTGCCGCCGGTCCCGATCGAGGCCGTGGAGCGGGTGATCGCCGAGAGCTACGGCGGCGCGACCGTGGACGCGCTGTTCGAGCGCTTCGACCGGACGCCGCTCGCCGCCGCGTCGCTCGGGCAGGTGCACCGGGCGCGGCACAACGGCGAGGAGGTGGTGGTGAAGGTGCTCCGACCCGGCGTCGAGGCGCTCGTCGCGTCGGACGTGCGGGCGGCGCAGCGCATCCTCGAGCCGCTCGCCCGCCGCTGGCCGAACCGCCACGTGGTCGCGCTGCGCACGGTCGTGGCCGAGTTCGGCAACCGGGTGTTCGACGAGATGGACTTCCGGAAGGAAGCGGCACACGCCGCGGCGATCCGCCGGAACTTCGCCGGCCGCTCCAACATCGTCGTGCCGCGGGTGATGGACGACATGACGCGCCAGCACGTGCTCGTCCTCGAGTTCATGGAAGGGCGCCGCATCGACGCGCTCGGGAGCTGGATCGCCGAGCGGCAGGTGGACCCGCGGGCGGTCATCCGGACGGTGATGGAGCTCTACATCCAGATGATGCTGGTGGACGGGCTCTTCCACGCCGACCCGCACCCGGGGAACCTGCTCGTCTCGCCGCGCGGCCAGCTGATCGTGCTCGACTTCGGCATGGTGGTGCGCGTGCCGCGCGAGACGCGCCTCGAGCTGGTGAACACGGTCTTCGCGGCGATCCGCAAGGACGTCGAGCGCATCATCCGCGGCTTCCAGGCGCTCGGCGTCATCGAGGCGAACGCGGAGCTCGACCCGATCCGCGAGCTGGCGCACCAGCTCCTCGCCCTGGCCGAGATCCGGGCGACGGTGCCGGAGAAGCTGGAGATGCTGCTCGCCGACGAGATCATGCAGGCGCTCTACGACGCGCCGGTGACGCTGCCGAGCGACATGGTCTACTTCGCGCGCACGGCGGCGCTGATCGAGGGGCTGGGCACGCGCTACGACCCGTACTTCAACGCGGTCGACTTCGCGACGCCGATCGCGCTGCGGATGCACGGGCGCATCATGGCCTCGCTGCGCGGCGACCAGCCGTCGGTCGCCGGCACCAGGCGCGACGACTGGGCCGCCGCGCTCGGCGGCTTCCTCGGCACCGTCGCCGGCGCGTTCGTGCGCGGCGCGCGCGAGATGGCGGCCGCCTTCGCCGAGGCGCAGCTCGACACGCGCCGCACCGGCCGCGTCCTGCCGCCGCCGGCGCCGGACGTCGAAGAGGTAAAGGCCGAGCGGCGTCTGGCTCTACCGGCGGCGACCTGAAAGGTTTGAACCGCGGAGGACGCGGAGGGCGCTGAGGACTGCCGCTCGGGACATTTCGCATCCCGAGCGGCAGTCCTCAGCGCCCTCCGCGTCCTCCGCGGTTCAATCTCTCAAGGGTTGACGGCACGGGATGCATGTGGCAATATACGTAAACGATACGTTACGCACTTTCCGATGCCCCGAGCCCAGGCCAGCACCGACCCGTTCTACGCCATCGCCGACGCCACGCGCCGGGCGCTGCTCGACCGGCTGCGGGAGGGGAACGCGCCCGTGGCGGTGCTCGCGGCGGGGTTCGCGATGAGCCGGCCGGCGGTCTCGCGGCATCTGCGCGTGCTGCGCGACGCGCGGCTCGTGCGCGAGCGGCGCGGGGGCGACGACGGCCGGCAGCGGGTGTACGAGCTGACGCCGGCGCCGCTGCGCGAGGTGGCGCAGTGGGCCGCCAGGTACGAGGCGTTCTGGCCCGCGCACCTCGCCCGCCTCAAGCACCACCTCGAGGGCACCCACCCACCGGAGGAGGACCCGACGCCATGACGCAGCTTGCCGAGCCGACGACGCCGCCGCCGCGCGTCGTCCGCACCGTCGTCGACATCGCCGCGCCGCCGGCGCGCGTCTTCGAGGCGCTCACCGACCCGCGCCGGCTGGCCGCGTGGTGGGGCGGGGACGGCGCGCGCGTGCTCGACTGCGACGCCGACGTGCGCCCAGGCGGGGCGTGGCGCGTGCGCACCGCGGAGCCGCCTAACGGCGCCGAGCGTGAGGCCGCCGGCGAGTACCGCGTGGTGGACCCGCCGCGCCGCCTGGAGCAGAGCTGGCGCGCCACGGGCGACGAGGGCCCGTCGGTGGTGCGCTACGACCTGGAGCCGCTCGACGTGGGCGGCGCTGACGGCACGCGCCTCACCGTGACGCACACGGGCCCCTCGGCGCCCTCGGCCTGCGCGACGCGCATGCGTCTCACGCGCGCCCTGGCGGGCCTCGGGCATCGCGTCCGCCCCATCTGGTGCGGCGCCCCGACGCGGCGCGCCATTCACACCGCCATCGCCTGACGATTCATGCCGACCATCTACTCCCCCTACGTGATCGAGCGGTCGAGCCGC
>DATFPD010000659.1:0-5661 GCA_035265005.1 Gemmatimonadaceae bacterium
CAGGACCTGACGAGCGACACGAACGCACACAAAGTGGCGGCTGCGGAACTTGCCGCCGCCGTCCAGAAGCGCAGGACCTTCGCCATCAGCAGTCACCCAGACGCCGGGAAGACGACGCTGACGGAGAAGCTGCTGCTGTACGGCGGCGCCATCCACATGGCCGGGTCCGTCAAGGCACGGCGCGCGCAGCGGCACGCCACCTCCGACTGGATGAAGCTGGAGCAGGAGCGCGGCATCTCGGTGACGTCGAGCGTGATGCAGTTCGAGTACGACGGCTACCAGATCAACCTGCTCGACACGCCCGGCCACGAGGATTTCTCCGAGGACACGTACCGCACGCTCGTCGCCGCCGACAGCGCGGTGATGCTGCTCGACAACCGGAAGGGCGTCGAGGAGCGGACTCGCCAGCTGTTCGAGGTGTGCAAGCGGCGCCGCATGCCGATCTTCACCTTCGTGAACAAGTGCGACCGCGCCGGCGAGGACCCGCTCAAGCTGGTCAGCGACGTCGAGGCCGAGCTCGGGGTGCTCTGCCACCCGATCACCTGGCCCATCTTCCGCGACGGCGCCTTCGTCGGCGTGTACGACCGGCGGCGCGGGCAGATCCACCTGTTCGACCGCGGCGAGGACCACGGCGCCTCGCGCGTCGGCGTGCGCGTGGGCGCCGTGGACGCGCCGGAGGTGCGCGAGATGATCGGCGCCGAGGCGCACGAGCGGCTGGTGCACGACATCACGCTGCTGGACGTCGCCGGCCACCCGTTCGACCACGAGGCGGTGCTGGCCGGCGACATGTCGCCGGTGTTCTTCGGCAGCGCGCTCACGAACTTCGGCGTCGAGCCCTTCCTGCGGGAGTTCCTGGAGCTGGCGCCGCCGCCGGTGGCGCGCGAGTCCACGGCCGGTCCCGTCGAGCCGACCGACCCTGCGTTCACGGGCTTCGTTTTCAAGATCCAGGCGAACATGGACCCGCGGCACCGCGACCGCGTGGCGTTCGTGCGCGTCTGCTCGGGGCGGTTCGAGGCCGGGATGCAGGTGAAGCACGTGCGCTCGGGGAAGCTCGTCAGGCTGGCGGCGCCGCAGCAGTTCATGGCCCGCGAGCGAACCGCGATCGAGGAGGCGTGGCCGGGGGACGTGGTGGGCGTGGTGGACCGCGGCACGCTGCGCATCGGCGACACGCTGTCGGCGAACGGCGACCTCGAGTTCAGCGGGATCCCCCGCTTCGCGCCGGAGCACTTCGCGCGCATCATCTCGGCGGACCCCATGCGGCGGAAGCACCTGGACACGGGGCTCCGGCAGCTCACCGAGGAGGGCGCGGCGCAGGTGTTCTACACGTCGGGCAGCGACGTGTCGGGGCCCACGCCGATCGTCGGCGCGGTGGGGCTGCTCCAGTTCGACGTCATGCTGCACCGGCTGGAGCACGAGTACGGGGTGCCGTGCAAGCTCGAGAAGCTGGGCGGCCGCTTCCCGCGCTGGGTGGTGGGCCCCGAAGAGGAGATCGCCCGCGTGGCGCGCGACCGCGGGTGCATGCTGCTCTACGACGCGAAGGGGAACCCGCTACTGCTGTTCCAGGACGCGTGGGCGCTGCGCTGGACGCTGGAGCGCGAGACGGCGCTCACCTTCCACGACGTGGCGCCGTAGCCGCGGTCGGTTTTCGGCGAGCGGCGCGGTGGTCGGCCTTCGTCTTGCGGCATGAGTGGTGTTTCACTCCGTGAGCCGCGCCGCTTCCCGCCGGTCTCGCACCCGGGTTGCGGACCGCGGGCCCGCGCTGATCCGACCACACGTCGTCGATGGTTCCGAAGAACATGCCGAGCAGACCGCGGGCGCCGTCGTTCGCGGCCGATGAGAGCGCTGAGCCGCTGGCCGACGCTCCCATTCCGATCGCCCGTTCGGCGTTCGGCGGCGGTGGCGCGTCCGTGGCCGCCGGCCAGCGCCGAAGCTACGTGGACCCGGCCGACGGCACGCGGTGGACGGTCGTGGAGCGCTCGCCGTCCGGCAGCGGAAACGACCCGGAGGGGCGGTCGCTCTATTTCGTGGGCGACGGCATCTTCCGCCGCGTCAGGTCCTACCCGCCCGGATGGCGCGACCTCGCCGACGCCGAGCTGGCCGCACTGAGCCGCTCGCGCTAGTCCACGCGTAGTCCCGAAGGACGGGGCATGTCGCACCGGACCTTTCGAGACGCCCGTGGCACGGAGTGGAACGTCTGGTCGGTGTACCCCGGCGGGGCCGAGCGGCGGCTCGTCGTCGACCGACGGCTCGGCCCCGACCCGGGCTGGCGAGGAGCGGAGCGGCGGTCCGGCCCGGACCGACGGCGCTCCGCCGAGCCGCGCGTGCGGGTGTCGCCCGGTCTGGAGGCCGGGTGGCTCGCGTTCGAGTGCAGCAGCGAGCGCCGCCGCCTGGCCCCGCCGCCCGCGGGCTGGGAAGCGTTCAGCGACGAGGAGCTCGCGCGCCTGTGCGAGACCGCGCGCCTCGTGAACCGACGACGGCGGCTGATCGAATAGCGCGCCCCGTATGGCGCTACTCGCGTCGGTCGGTGGCGCGCCGGCGCGGGCTCGCCGCCGGCTCCTGTGGGCGCGACGCGCGCTCGGCCGCGCGCTGGGCGGCCTCACGCTCCGCCGTCTGGCGGGCGCGCTCGTACAGCGCCACCAGCTCCGCCTTGGGCAGGCGCTCCCAGTCGTCGGGCCACTCCGGCAGGTCGAAGATGTGCTTGTCGTCCGCGCGGAAGCGCAGCACGCCGGTCGTGATGTCGCAGGTCGATGCGCCTCCCGCCGGAGCGGGTTCCGCGGAGGGGCGCTCGACGCCCGCGATCACCACGTGCCCGGCGGGGTCGGTGAAGATCCGGCGCCGGCCGGTGGGCGTGAGCTCGCGCGCCGGCGAGGCGGGCGGCGCCGCCGGCCGGGGCGCGGCAGCCGCGGGCGCGGGGCGCGGCTCCGACCGCGCCGGAGCGTTCGCCGTCTCCGGCTTGCCGAACGCCGGGTGCTGCCCGGAGTTCACGCCCGGCTGGCGGCGCACTGCCTGCTCGGCGCTCTCGAGCAGCCGCTCGAGCTCGGCCTCGGGCAGCTCGTCCCACCCGTGCGGTATGCGCGCGAGTCTGCGGCGCGAATGCTCGCACTCGAAGGTCAGCCACCCTTCCTGGTAGTCGCCGAGGTAGTCCTCGGCGGCGGTGGCCGGGTGCATGAAATCCGGCGTGACCGCCCACACGCGCCAGAGCGCGCCGCCCCGGTCCCTGAACTCCCGCAGTGCCATCTCGTCGCTCTCGCGGTCCCGGCCCATCACGTCAGGCGGCGACCGGACTCGCGGGCACCCCTGCTGGACTGTCTCGTCTGCTCGGCCAAGCGGTCCCATGCACGCGCGGTGCCAGCGAAACAGCTGTCGCGACGGCGGGTCGGCGGCGGGCCGCCGGCCCGTCCCCGGCGGCCCGCCGGCGGGCTGAGCCGTGGCGCGGGCGCGGCGTTGACGTTAGGCGCCGCGACTGGCTCGCAATCTGCACGTCGGCTTTCCGCTCGCGCCGGATGCGGGCCCACCGACGACGACCGCGACGACTGGAGATTCGAATGCGAACTGGACTGGTGCTCGTGCTCGCGTGCCTGAGCCTGGGATGCGTGCGGTTCCATCGCGACCCGGTCACGGGCAGGGTGGACACGGACGTCGAGAGTCCGCTGAAGAAGGGCGAGGACTGGAGCGCGAGCCTGACCGGGAAGGCGGCCTTCCCGAGCGTCTTCGCCACGGCGCGCGCGGCCGTGCTCGGCAACGAGACGAACGTGACGATCACGCTCACCGGCGGCACGGCCGGCGCCAGCTATCCCTGGTACGTCCACCAGGGCACCTGCGCCTCGGGCGGGCCCATCGTCGGCGACCAGAGCGCGTACCCCGCCCTGACTATCGGCAGCCAGGGGCGTGCGGAAGCGACGGCCAGGCTCTCGGTCAAGCTCAATGAGGCGTCCAGCTATCACGTGGCGGTGCACGCGTCGCCCAGCGACATGGGGACGATCGTCGCCTGCGGGAACCTGGAGGACTGACGTGGCGGCCGCGCTCGCCGGCGAGGTGCGGCGCGCCGCGCGGCCGCTGCGCACGGCCGCGGACCTGGACCCGCTGCTCGAGCGGGTGGGCGACGCGCGCTACGTGCTGCTCGGCGAGGCGACGCACGGCACGCACGAGTTCTACACGTGGCGGACCGAGATCTCGAAGCGGCTGATCCGCGAGAAGGGGTTCTCGTTCATCGCCGTCGAGGGCGACTGGCCGGACTGCTACCGCGTGAATCGCTTCGTGAAGGGGCTCGCGGATTCTGGGGCCGACGCCGAGGAGGTGCTGCACGCGTTCGCGCGCTGGCCGACGTGGATGTGGGCGAACCGCGAGGTCGTGGAGCTCGCGTCCTGGATGCGGCGCCACAACCGGCCGCTGCCGGCCGAGCAGCAGGTCGGCTTCTACGGACTGGACGTGTACTCGCTCTGGGAGTCGATGGCGGCGGTGCTGGAGTACCTGGAGCGGATGGACCCCGCGCTGGCGCGGGGCGCGCGTCAGGCGTACCGCTGCTTCGAGCCCTTCGCCGAAGACGCGCAGGAGTACGCGCGGGCGACGGCGCTCGTGCCGACGTCGTGCGAGAACGAGGCGGTGGAGGTGCTGCGCGCGCTGCACTCGCGGGCCGCGCGGTACCGCGAGGACGGCCGGGACGCCTACTTCGACGCCGAGCAGAACGCGCTCGTCGCGCGCAACGCCGAGCTGTACTACCGGACGATGGTGCGCGGCGGTCCCGCGTCGTGGAACGTGCGGGACCATCACATGGTGGACACCCTCGACCGGCTAATGGCGCACCACGGCCCGCGCGCGAAGGCGATCGTCTGGGAGCACAACACCCACGTCGGCGACGCGCGCTTCACGAACATGGCGCGCGCGGGGATGGTGAACGTGGGGCAGCTCGTGCGGGAGGCGCACGAGGGCGACGCCGGCGCCGTGCTGGTCGGCTTCGGCACGCACCGCGGGAGCGTGATCGCGGCCCGCGCGTGGGGCGAGCCCATGCGGCGCATGCGCGTCCCGCCCGCGCGGACGGACAGCGTCGAGCACGTGATGCACGAGGCCGGAGTGGGCGACGCGCTGCTGGTGTTCGACCCCTCGACTTCGCTCGGGGCAGGCTCGAATGATGGCGGCATCCCGGGCCTCGGCGAGCCGCGCGTCCATCGCGCGATCGGCGTCGTGTACGACCCGGACGCGGAGCGGTGGGGGAACTACGTGCCGACGGTTCTGCCGCGGCGGTACGACGCGTTCGTGTACGTGGACGAGACGCGCGCGCTCGACCCGCTGCACATGCCCGCGCAGGTCGAGCACGAGCTGCCGGAGACCTTTCCGAGCGGGATGTAGCGCGAGCGCGGGGTCGAAAAGTCGGGAGCGCGCGCGACGATGTGCGCACTCCTTGCACAGCGCCGTCCCCCCTACCGGGCGACGACGGCGTGCGGACGGGGTCGGTGAGCGAATGCACTGCACACCGGGTCCACGCGTACCAGAACACCACTGATTGGAGGACGCGACGATGGCCAATTACGACGACTACGGCCGCGGCAATTACGGCGGCGGTCAGGGCGGCTGGGGCGGTCAGGGCAATTATGGTGGCGGGCAGGGTGGCCAGAGCGGCTACGGCGGTCAGGGTGGGTACGGCGGTGGTAGCCAGGGCGGCTA
>DATFPD010000660.1:0-7718 GCA_035265005.1 Gemmatimonadaceae bacterium
CGTCCCAGGACCGTCACAACGCAGTGCGTCGAGGTCTTCCGGATGGCGCTCGCCCTTTCCTCGCTCGAGACGCAGCGGCTCGGCTCGGTGCTCCGCACGCTCCTTTCGCCACTCGCGCACCAGAATGGCGAATCGTGGCGCACCGAGGTCGCGCGGCGGCTGTGCGACCTGGTGAAGGCCGACCAGGCGGTGTTCGTGCTGGAGGAAGCGGAGCGCGTGGACATGTACGCCGCGCAGATGGACGCGGAGGTCATTCGCGCGTACCGGAGCCACTTCGCGGCACTCGATCTCGGGGCTGCCCGGCTGCGCACGTCGGAGATCGAGGTCTGGAGCCGGCGCTCGCTGTGGGAGTCCGGCGTGCTCGCCCGCAGCGAGTACTACAACGACTTCGCGCGCCCGCACCGGCTGCACGACGCCGTCGGCGCCGCGATCCGCGTGCGCGAGCTGGGTGCGCAAGCGCGAGCCGCGCTCTTTCATCACCGCCCCGTGCCCAGCGCCGCCGTCACCGAGCGGCAGACCGCACTTCTCTCGCTCGCCCTGCCCGCCTTGAAGGCTGGCATCAACGCGCACCTGCGGTGGAACTCCGCCCGCCGACGGCTCACGCAGGTGATCGACGAGGTGGGCCATCCGCTCGCGATCTGCAACGCTAGCGGCCGGATCCTGCATCAGAACCCGGCGATGACGCAGGTGGCGGCGCAGATCGGCCCGTCCGGCGCGCGGGTTCGCGAGAGCCTCACCCAGGTCGCCCGGGCCACGGCGACGGCGGCGCGTGCGCCTGTCGCCCCGAACTGGTGGTCGGCGTACGAGGCGCTGATGCGTGGCGCGCAGCGCGGTCTGCACGCCACCATCGCCGAGTTCCCCGAGAGCGAGAGGGGCGGCTCCGACCACTTCGTGCTCGTGTCGCTCCCGGCGCCGCGCACCGAGCCCGAGCGCGAGCCCGCGCCCGCGGCGGGCGCCGAGCAGCTGCACGGCCGCTTCCAGCTCACCGAGCGCGAGACCCAGGTGGCGCAGCTACTGGTCTGGCGGAGGTCGAACGCCGAGATCGCGCGCGCGCTCAGCATCAGCGCGCACACGGCACGCCACCACACGGAGAACGTGCTCCGCAAGCTCGGCGTCCACTCGCGCGACGCGGTCGCCGAGCGGCTCCAGCGGGCGGGCGGCGGCCAGCCGCCTCAGTACTTCGCGCCCACGCCCTCGTTGGAGAACACTCGATAGGCGAACGCGCAGCGCGCGGCCGCGCATCCCTCGATGGCGAGGGAGAAGTCGTACCGCTTCGTCAGGGCCGGCGTGACCACCAGGTGCGCCTGCTCGCCCGGGGCGACGTCCACCAGGGGCAGGGCGGCGTCCGGGTCCTTGAGTGCGATCCCGGTGTTGTCGCAGTCGTTGCAGGTGGCGACGACGTGATAGCCGACGCCGGCGCGGAGGGGCAGCTGGAACTGCTGGGGGTTGCCCTCGGTGGCGTAGCCGGAGCCGTGCAGGGCGGTGGCGCGGAAGCCGCCCGGCACCATGTCGCGCAGCTCGCCGAACAGGTCCGCGAACATCGCGGAGTCCGGCCCGGCCTCGACCGCCGGCCGCCGCCGCGGCTGGGTCGTCGTGCCGGCGTCGGGCGCGCGGCGCTGAGACTGGACGCCACCGGACTTCGCCCCGCCGCCGCTCGGCTTGCCGGCCTCGTTCGCCAGCTTCCTGATCGCCTCCAGCGCCGAGTCCTGCGCGGGGGTCGAGGACTGGACCGAGTCGGAGACGTCGCTGACGACGGCCGCGACGACGAGGATCAGGAACAGAATGCCGAAGATGACCACCGCCATGACGAAGCGCTTGATCCGCTTCCGCCACGTCGCCGCGCGCGCCCCGCGCTCCTCGGCGCGCTGCCGCTCCTCGGCCTCCTGGCGCATGCGCGCCAGCTGCTCGCGCTCGGTGCGTATGCCGGCGAGCTGCTCCTCCTCGGCCTGCCGGAGGCGCGCCCGCTCCTCGGCCTCCGCCCGCGCCTGCGCCTCGCGCTGCGCCTCGCGCATCCGCTCGGTCTCGGCGCGCTGGAGCTCGCGCCGCACGGTGGCGATCTGCGCGTCCACGCCGCGGAAGTTGGCGTTGGCGGCTTCGCGCACGCGCTCGAAGGCGGCGAGCGCGGCGTGCAGGTTGCCGGCGCCGAGCTGCCGGCACCCTTCGTCGAAGCGCAGCGCCAGCTCCTGCTGGCGGCGCGCGTGCTGGAGCTGCCGCGCCGCCTCCGCGCTCCCGGGGTCGAGGCGCGTCGCCTCCTCGAACTTCCGCACCGCGGTCGGATAGTTCTCGGCCAGCAGCTCGCTCGACCCCTCGCGGATGAGGCTCGAGACGCGCGGCCCCTCGGGCGCCCTGGGCGGATCGGCCGCGCGCGGCGGCCTCGGCTCCGGGCGCGCCCCCCGGTAGCCGTCCGCGGCGGGCGGGAGCCTCACCTCGCTGCTCGAGCGCGGGATGTCGAAGATGCGCCCGTCGGCCGCGCGCATGTAGAGCACCGGGGTGCCCCACTCGACTTCGTTCCCGTCGAGGAACACCGCCTGACGAGCCTCGGCGAGCGCCGCGTCGACGGGCGAGCCCTCGGCCACCGCCTTGTAGAACTCGTGGGTGAAGGTGATGGCTGCCCCGTCGGTGATCTCGAACTGCATCGCGATCACCGCCGGCACGTCCTGCTGCACCAGCGCCTGCGCGGTGCCGGCGAAGAGGTCGTTCGCCGAGGCGCGCGCGCCCTCGCACGCGTTCAGGAATACTAGCCGCAGGGACGTCTCCTCGTGCAGCACGACCCCCAGCCGCTCGGCGCTGACCTCGAGCGCGCGCCGCCCGTCGGTGTGGTCCTCCAGCAGCAGCGTCCCCTCCCCCGACTTGCGGTCGAAGCTGCCGTGGCCGATGTAGTGGAAGACGTGGTACTCCTCCTTCTTGAGCCGGCCGCGCAGCGCCGGCAGCGTCGCCTCGTCCAGCCGGTCGAGCCTGACGAGTCCGCGCCCTTCGAGGTCGGCGAAGGAGTCCTTGAGGCGCTGCCACTCCACGGACGCGTCGAGCTGGTCGAGGTTGGAGGGGCTGGAGATCATCACCAGCACGCGCAGCGGCAGCGTCACCTGGAGCGGGCGCACGCGGTCCGGGAGGTCCAGGTAGCGCACCAGCGGCGTCTGCGGCGACACGCTGAGGAAGCGGTTGACGCTCTGCTGGTAGACGTACTCCCACGGCAGCTCGGCCAGCTCGGGGGCCTCGGTGAGGCGGAGCCGGACGCGCACGCCGGTGTGGCCGCCGGCCTGCGCGAGGTCCTTGCTGCGCTGGAGGCAGGTGCCGACCTCGCCGCCGAAGAGCGCGCCGTACATCCGCGCCCCGAAGTCCTTCACCGTGTCGACCTCGGCCCGCGAGTGCCCGCGGGTGACCCCGCGCGGGCGCGAGACCTTGAGCCGGATCAGCTCGATGTCGTTGGGCGAGAGCGGCGCGTCGAACTCGGTCACCGCCTGCCCCCCGGGCGAGTTCAGCACCCGCGCGCGGTACCGCCGCCCGTCCGGCGTGCGCTCGACGCAGATGTCGAAGTCGAGGTAGCTGATCTGGGCCGTCGGCATGCACACCTCCGCGTGTGGGCGGCGAGCTGCTGCGCGCTGCGACTGCTGCGACTGCCGCGACTGCCGCACTCCTTCGCTGCGTGCAGGGCGGGCGGCGCGTCCTAACGGCGGTGCCCGCTCCGAATACAACGCACCAATTGTGGCAACCATCTCAGCAAAGCGAAAGAGCGTCCTTCGGCCGGACAGCCGTGCGTTCGGCCCACTCCCGCGAGGGCACGCAACTAGATTCCCCCCATGCCTCTCTCCACCCCGCTCACCCGCGACGCCGGCATCGAGGTGCCGCTCATCTGCGGCGCCATGTACCCGTGCAGCAACCCAGAGCTGGTCGCGGCGGTCTCGGAGGCCGGGGGGATCGGGGTCGTGCAGCCGATCTCGCTCACCTACGTGCACGGCCACGAGTTCCGCGCCGGGCTCCGCTACATCCGGAGCCTGACGAGCCGGCCGATCGGGATGAACGCGCTGATCGAGCAGTCGTCCCGGACCTACCGCGAGCGGATGGGAAAGTGGGTGGACGGCGCGCTGGAGGAGGGGGTCCGCTTCTTCATCACGTCGCTAGGCAACCCGCGCTGGGTGGCCGAGCGGGCGCACGCGGCCGGGGGCGTGGTCTACCACGACGTGACCGAGCGGAAGTGGGCGCAGAAGGCGGTGGACGCCGGCGTGGACGGGGTGATCTGCGTGAACGACCGGGCGGGCGGCCACGCCGGCGGCAGGGGCGCCGAGGAGCTGCTGGCGGAGGTGGCCGACCTCGGGCTCCCCGCCGTCTGCGCGGGCGGCGTCGGCGACGAGCGGGACTTCGTCGCCGCCCTGCGGATGGGGTACGCCGGCGTGCAGATGGGGACGCGCTTCATCGCCACCGCCGAGTGCCGCACGACGGACGCCTACAAGCAGGCGATCGTCGACTCGGGGGAGGACGACATCGTGCTGAGCGAGCGCATCACCGGCGTACCGGTGGCGGTGATCCGCACGCCGTACATCGAGAAGATGGGGCTGCGGGTGGGGCCGGTCGCGCGGTGGATGTTTCGCGGGCGGAAGACGAAGCACTGGATGCGCAGCTTCTACGCGCTGCGCTCGCTCTGGCAGCTCAAGCGCGCGTCGCTCGGCGAGGTGTCCACGGAGTACTGGCAGGCGGGGAAGAGCGTGGCCGGGATCGATTCCGTGGAGGCGGCGGGGGAGATCGTCAGGCGGTTCGCGCGGGCGGCGGTGGAGGACGCGATGGCGACGCGGCGGGCCGACCGGTAGCGGGGCGACGGCGCGGCGTGACGCGGAGGCGGCAAGGAAATGGCCCCCGGCGCCATGGAAGGATGACGCTCGGGGGCCGCGGTCGATCGTAGATTGCTTCTCGGGGGGGGCCCCCCAAAGGTTGTGACAGTAGTCGCGCGCTCAGGCGCCGCCCGAGCCTCCGCCGCCCGCCGCCCCGCCGCCCGCTGCCCCGCCGCCACCACCGGGGCCGCCGCGCCCTCGCCCGCGGCCCCCGCGCCGCCGGCGCCGGCGCGCGTCCCCGTCCCGGTCCCCGTCCCGGTCGCCCTCACGATTGCCGTCCCGACCGCCCTCCGCGCTCCCCACGGCCGCTCGGGGGCGCCCCGGGCCGGCGCCGGCGGGCCGCCGGTACGGGTCGGCCGCGTCCTCGCGGGTCGGCCGGAGCGGCGGCGCGTAGACGTTAGGCCGCGTCCCCCCCGCACCGCCCCGCGGGGCGCCGGGCCGCCCGCCGGCCGCGCCGCCACCCGGCCGCGCCGCGCGCTCGGCCCGCGCCCGCTCCCGCTCGGCCCGATCGCTCTCGGTGCGCGCGACCCGGTCCCGCCTCGCCTGCTCGCGATCGACGCGCTCGCGCTCGGTCTGCTCTCGCCGCGCCAGCTTCTCCTTCGCCCGCGCCCGCTCCTCCGCCTTGCGGGAGCGGATCGCGGCGATGCGCTCGGCGATCGGGATCTCCAGCCGCTCGGCGGGGCGCCGGGCGTAGTCGAAGCCCGGCAGCGTCACGCGCGGCAGCCGCCGCCCCACCGCGCGCTCGATCGCCGTCAGCTCTCCTTCCTCGTCAGGCGACACGAAGGTGAACGCCTCGCCCGTCAGCTCGGCGCGCGCCGTGCGCCCCACGCGGTGGATGTAGTCCTCCGGCACCAGCGGCACGTCGAAGTTCACCACGTGCCCGAGCGCCTCGACGTCGATCCCGCGGGCCACGATGTCGGTGGCGACGAGCACGTGCGTCGTCCCCGACTTGAAGTTGTCCAGCGCCTGCGTGCGCTGCGCCTGCGAGCGGTTGCCGTGGATGCGGTCCACCGCGACCCCCGCCCTCTCCAGCCGCTCGTACACGCGGTTCGCGCGGTGCTTGGTGCGCGTGAAGACGATCGCGTCCTTGATCTCGCCGCGCCGCAGCAGCTCGATCAGCAGCTCCCCCTTCAGCTCCTGCGGCACCGGGTAGACCGCCTGCGTGATCCCCTTCGCCGGCGCCGCCTTGCGCTCCAGGTTCACCGTCGCCGGCGCGTGCAGCATGTCCCGCGTCAGCTCGACGATCGGCGCCGGCATGGTGGCCGAGAAGAAGAGCGTCTGCCGCTTGGCCGGCAGGTGCCGGAGGACGCGCCGGATGTCGGGGAGGAAGCCCATGTCGAGCATCCGGTCCGCCTCGTCGAGCACCAGCACCTCGAGGTTGGCGAGCGACGCGTACGGCTTGCTCAGGTGGTCGAGCAGCCGCCCCGGCGTCGCCACGAGCACGTCGACGCCCGCGCGGAAGGCGTGCTCCTGCGGCCCCATCCCGACGCCGCCGAAGACGGCCGCGCAGGTGAGCGGCGTGTGCACCGCGAGGTCGTTGAGGTGCTGCTCGATCTGCGCGGCCAGCTCCCGCGTCGGCGTGACGACGAGCGCGCGCGTGAGCCCGCGCTTCTTCGCCATCAGTCGGTTCAGGATCGGCAGCAGGAACGCCGCCGTCTTCCCGCTCCCGGTCATCGCGCAGGCGAGCACGTCCTTCCCCGCCAGCGCCGGCGGGATCGCCTGCTCCTGGATCGGCGTCGGGCGCGTGAAGCCGAGCTCCTTGACGCCGCGCAGGATGTCGGGGTGGAGGCCGAGGTGCGAGAAAGGCATCTTGTGAGGCTAGTTCATTGTTGGTGCGAGGTGCGAATTGCGAGCTGCGAGTTGCAAGGTGCGAGAGGTGGTGCCTCGGGAGGCCAGCGCTGCCCGGGGCCGTTCTCTCGCACCTCGCAATTCGCACCTCGCAATGCTGTCTTAGATCGTTTCCTGCTCCGCGCTGTGCCGGACCGCCGCCGCGGTGGATTCGCGGTGCTCGCGCTTGATCAGGACGTAGCGCACGAGCTGCACCACGCCGCCCAGTATCAGCACGAACGAGCAGACGACGAGGAAGCGCCAGCGGAGCGCCGTCAGCGCCATCGCCGGCCAGTCGTGCCACGTCGCCGACGCGCTGCCCCGGTACTCGTCGCCGAGGGCGAGCAGTGCCGCGCTCGTCACCATCTCGGCCGCCACCTCCACCAGCACGAACAGCGGCGCGCGCCACCACCAGTGGCGGACGGTGTAGTTGCCGAGGTGCAGCGTCGCCATCCCGCAGAGCACGACGACGCCTAGCGCGAACGCGGCGATCGCCAGCCCGAAGCTCTCCGGCGCGCCGCTCCCGAGCACGAACGCGCGGTAGAGGCGCAGCACCACCCCGGTGATCCCCGCCATCGCCGCCAGCGACAGCGAGAGCCGCCGCCACCCGGACGGCTCGTGGACGACCTTCCAGGCGACCGTGTGCCGGGGGAAGAAGTGCGCCATGAGAGGGAAGTTAACCCAACCGCCACGAAATACGAGATACGAAGACGCGATTCGCGAATCGCGCATTCGTACCTCCTACTTCCCCCCGATCTCCTCCCCCAGCCACGTCAGGCTCTCCCGCACGTGCGCCCGCCAGTACGGCCAGTCGTGCGCGCCGTCCCACTCGGCGTACCGGAGCGGCAGGCCCAGGCGCTGCGCCTCGGCGCGGAAGGCGCGGTTGTCGTCGAGCCAGGGGTCGCGGCGGCCGACGTCGGCGAACAGCGCCGGGAGCGGGCCGCGGCCGGCGGCGCGGCTGCGCTGGGCGAGGCGCGCCGGGTCGCGCGCCCACCAGGCGGCGGTGTCCTTGCCGAACGCCTGCGCGAGCTCGGGGAACCAGACGCGGGCGCCGCCGCGGAGCTGCGC
>DATFPD010000661.1:0-8994 GCA_035265005.1 Gemmatimonadaceae bacterium
GCCACGCGCTCGAACTCCGGCACGTCGCGGCGCACCGCCTCGTAGCCCGGGTAGGCGGTCCGGATCCAGGTGATGCGCCCGTCCGCCGCGCGCGACTCCGGGCGCCGCTCGTCGAAGTGGAGCTGGAAGACGTCGTCGGCGCGCGCAATGTGCGGCGGCGCGCGCAGCAGCAGCCGGTCGACGACGCCGAAGATGGCGGCGTTGGCGCCGACGCCGAGTCCGAGCGTGAGCGCGACGACCGCCGCGAAGCCGGGCTGCCGCCGAACGCCGCGCGCCGCGAGCCGCAGCTCCTGCCGGACCGCGTCCCACCGCTCGGCGCGCGCGCCGCGGCGCAGCCCTCGCCGCGCGATAGCGCTGATCTCGGTGCGCGCCTCGTCGACGTCGCCGAACTCGCGCCGCGCCGCCTCGCGCGCCGCCGCCGGCTCCATCCCGCGCGCCACGAGCTCGGCGGCCCGCGCGTCGAGGTGGAACGCCATCTCCTCGTCCACGTCCCGCTCGACGCCCCGCCACCCGCCGAGCCGGAGGACCCGCCGCACCCCGGGAATGCGCGTCATGCGGATGCGGTGCGCAGCACCCGCGTCACCGCCTCTGCGTAGCGCTCCCAGCGCGCGGTCTCGGCGCGCAGCTCCTGGCGCCCGCGCGATGTGAGCGCGTAGTACTTGGCGCGGCGGTTGTTCTCGGAGAGCCCCCACTCGGACTCCACGCAGCCGCGCGCCTCGAGGCGGTGGAGCGCGACGTAGAGCGCGCGGTCCTCCACCGTCAGCGCCTCGCGGCTCGACTCCTTGATCCACCGCGCGACCGCGTACCCGTGGCGCGACCCCCAGGTGAGCGCCTTCAGCACGAGCACGTCGAGCGTGCCCTGGAGCAGATCGAGATCCTCTCGCGAGTCGGGCATTTCTTTCCCCGGAAATGTTCCGGGGAGTATCGTGAGCGCGCGCGCATCTGTCAACAGCCGTGGCAACGGCCACGGCATTTAGAGACAGGAGGAACACAGGATGGACGGGATGGTGAACAGGATGACAGGCCCCGGGAGACCACGCATCCCGCGGCCCGTCATCCTGTTCACCATCCCGTCCATCCTGTGTTCCTCCTGTCTAAATGCCGTTGCCTCACACCGACCGATCGCCTGTGTATGGGTCGGCGGTAATCGGACGAGGATACGACCGACGACGCTGCCGAGCCGCCCCACCACGACTGACCGACTGTCCGCCCCAAACCACTGCACTTCGTCACGGCGCTGTGGCGCCTCGCCACCGGAGGCATTATCCGTACGGAGCCCGACACCGATGTACCCGACGCGCAGGCTCCCGTGACGACTTTCACCCCGCCCGTCCCGACGACCGACGTCACGCTCCCGGCCGCGCCCCGGCTCGCCGTCGGCGCGTGGACGGGGGCGCTGCGGCGCGGGCTGCTGTACTTCGGGCTCTGGACGCTGGTCGCGCTCTTCACGACGCAGCAGCAGGCGTTCACGCTCTCCTACCGGAACGTCCCGTTCGAGTGGCGCCACATCCTCGTGCTGGGGCTGTCGAGCTGCTGGCTGTGGGCCGCGTTCACGCCGCCGATGGTGTGGCTCGCGCGGCGCTACCGCGTGGAGCGCGAGACGTGGGTTGCCTACGTTCCGCTCCACGTCCTGTTCGCGCTCGGCTTCGCGCTCGCGGACGTGCTCGCGGGGCGGGCGATGTCGCCCTGGATCGACACCCCCGGCACGACGTCGCCGCCGATCCCGGTCGCGTTCGTGCGCGGGCTCTTCCTGAACGTCACCTGCTACCTCGTCGTCGTCGCGATCACCGAGGCGGTGGACTACGCCGCGCTGTACCGGGACCGCGAGCTGCAGGCGTCGGAGCTGCGGGCGCAGCTCGCGGCGGCCAGGCTCGGGGCGCTCCAGTCGCAGCTGCGGCCGCACTTCCTCTTCAACACGCTGAACACGATCGCCGAGCAGGTCTACACCGACCCCGCCGGCGCCGACCGGATGCTGACCCGCCTCGGCGCGCTGCTGCGGGCGTCGTTCGGCGGGCCGGAGCGGCAGGAGGTGCCGCTGCGCGAGGAGCTCGCGCTCCTGCGCAGCTACCTGGACATCATGCGCGTCCGCTTCCGCGACCGCGTGGTGTTCGACATCGACGCCGACCCCGACGCGCTCGACGTGATGGTGCCGGCGCTCGTCCTCCAGCCCCTGGTCGAGAACGCGATCCGGCACGGCATCGAGCCGATGGAGCGCGGCGGGCGTATCGAGGTGGTCGCGCGCCGCCGGCTGGACCGGCTGGAGCTCGAGGTGCGCGACGACGGCTGCGGCCTGCGCGACGCCGCCTCGGTGGACACCCCGCCCTCCGGCGTCGTCCCCGCGCGCCCCGGCTCCGGCGTCGGCCTCCGCAACACCCGCGACCGCCTGCGCCAGCTCTACGGCCCCGCCCACCACTTCGCCGTCCGCGAGCGCGCGGGCGGCGGGGTGATCGTGGCGATGAGCGTTCCCGTTCGCAGTGCCTAACAACTCATTGCGAGTTGCGGATTGCGAGCTGCGAGAAGTGCGTCGGGAGGCTCGTCGGGGCTGCCCGAGGCACTCCCTCTCGCATCTCGCACCTCGCAATTCGCAGCCTTTCGCCCCCACATGCGCGTCCTGATCGTCGACGACGAAGACTTCGCCCGCCAGCGCGTGCGGCGGCTGCTCGAAGCCGAGGGGGGCGTCGAGGTGGTGGGGGAGTGCGCGGGCGGGCGCGAGGCGGTGGGGGCCATCGCCGAGCAGCGCCCCGACCTCGTGTTCCTCGACGTGCAGATGCCGCGGCTCGACGGCTTCGCCGTGCTGCGCGAGCTCCAGGATCTGCCGGAGCCGGCCGACGGCACGCCGCCGGTCGCGCCCCTCGTCATTTTCGTCACCGCGTTCGACGAGCACGCGCTGCGCGCCTTCGACGTGCACGCGCTCGACTACCTGCTCAAGCCCGTCGACCCGGACCGCTTCCGCGTCGCCCTGGCGCGCGCGCGCGAGCAGCACGCCCGCTCGACGGCCGCCGAGCGCCACGCGCGGCTCCTCGCCGTGCTCGGCGAGGCGGGGATGCCGAGCGGCGGCGGCGCCGCGGGCGAGGGCCCGCCGTCACCAGCCCTCGCCGAATCGATCGGTGGCGGCTCGTCGCCGCGCGCACCGCTCGACCGCCTCCTGATCAAGGAGGAGGGGCGGATGTACGTGGTGAAGACCTCGGAGATCGACTGGGTGGAGGCCTACGGCAACTACGCCCGCCTCCACGTCGGCCCGCGCGCGCACCTGATCCGCGAGACGATGAACAACCTGGAGCGCACGCTCGACCCCGCGCGCTTCGCCCGCATCCACCGCTCGACGATCGTGAACCTCGACCGCGTCAAGGAGATGCAGCCCTGGTTCTCCGGCGAGTACGTGGTCCTCCTCGCCGACGGCACCAAGCTCAAGCTGAGCCGCTGGTACCGGGAAAGGCTGGAGCAGCGGCTCGGAAGATAGAGAAACTACGGCTGCGTGCTGCGTCCTGCGACCGACTACACCTGCGACCTGCGACCTGCGACCTCACTACCTCGGGAGGCCGGGGCTACCCGAGGTAGTGAGGTCGCAGGTCGCAGGTCGCAGATGTAGTCGGTCGCAGCCGTAGTTCACGTTTCCAGCGCCCACGTCGCCAACCCTACGACGCTCCCCTGCAGGGTGTAGCCGGCGACGAAGCAGCGGAGAAAGACCCGCCCCAGGCAGAAGGTGGAGCGGTCGTCCAGCGCTTCCTCGAGGACGAACTCGAGGTGCTCGTAGCGCGGGATGAGGGCCACCGACACGGCGTCGGACGGGTCCACGCGCGTCGTGTGGCGCGCGAAGAACTCCTCGTACGATCGCTGGCGGATCGGCGTCGCGGGGTCGGCGCCGAGCAGCTGGAGGAAGCGCGACGCGGTGAGCGAGTCGTAGGCCGGGGCCGGCAGTCGGAAGTACTCGAACGGGTAGTCGGCCTCGCTCGTGTAGAGCAGCCCGGCGGCCGCCTCCTCGAACTCCGCGCGCCAGGGCTCCGGCTCCGGTGGCGGCTCGGGCGGCGGCGACACGATCACGTACGCGTTCGCCGACGGCGACGCGACGAGGACGGCGGCGGGCGGACCGCCCAGCGTCGCGGCCGGGTCGCGCGTACAGGCGGCACCCGGCGGCACGAGCAGCAGCAGGATGCCTGGTGCGGCGTGGTGAAGACGCCGGTGGTGTCTTCGCATCGCTATCCCTCCCTCCGACTGGGGTGAGCGCGCCGTGGCGACTCCACGACGCCGGGGGAGCGAGGGTAGCACGCCGCGTCAGCGGGCCGTCATCCAGATGGTTCCCGTTCGGGGTTAGAATGGATCAGCCGTTGCATGATGCGTCAGTCTGCCGTCACCGCCGCCCCGGACGGGGCGGCGGCTCCGTTCCATCACCTGCCGTTCTCCAGTCTGATGATGCCGCCGGTCGTCCCGGGCGCCGCCTCGCGCCGCAGCACGCCGCCGTCCGCCGCGCCGCTTCGACGCGCGCTTCGCCTCACCGCCACCAGCGTCGCCGCCGCGCTGGCCATGGCGTGCGCCGACGCCGCGCCCGCGGGTCCGGGCGACACGCCCGACGACGTCACGCCGGCGAGTGCCGCGGTGAGCTGCGCGGTGGACATCTCGGGCGGGCTCGCCGGCTGCGGCAGCCCTGGGGGCGCCAGGACGAGCGCGACCGCGGGCGCAGCCGCGCGCCACGTCAGCCTGCGGACGATCGGTGGCCAGAACGTCAACATCCGCTTCGAGCAGGTGAGCTTCACCTTCGACCCGGTCTCGCGCATCCTGACCTCGAACGTGCGGCTCACCAACCTGATGACCCAGCCGCTGGGGACTCCCGACGGCACGACCCCCGACCCGCAAGGCATCCAGGTCTTCTTCCACGTCCCGCCGACGAACGGCGTGGAGGTCGTGAACGAGAACGGGACCGGCACCTTCACCGGCACCGGCCAGCCTTTCTTCGCCTACCCGGCCCCGCTGGCGCCCGGCGCCTCGGCGACCGAGACCTGGCAGTTCCACCTCCCGGACGGCGTTCCGGCGTTCACCTTCCAGCTCCTGATCGAAGCGGACATGCCGGGCGACGGCACGACGCCGGTCGCGACGCTGCCGCTCGTGATCAACGAGGTCATGTCAGACCCGGCGTCGGTGGACGATGCAGTCGGCGAGTGGTTCGAGGTCTACAACCCGAACGCGGCCGCCGTGAACATGCAGGGCTACGTCATCGCGTCGAACAACGACAGCCGGACCTACACGGTCACCAGTCTCAGCGTCCCGGCGCGCGGCTTCGTGGTCTTCGGCAACAGCGCCGACCGCACGGCCAACGGGAACGTGCCGGTCGACCAGTCGTACGGCACGGCCATCGTGCTCGCCAACGGCAGCACCGACTGGATCGAGCTCAGGAAGCCGACCGGCACCGGTACCTTCACGGTGGAAGATCGTGTCGACTGGGGCGTCGCACAGACGTCCGGGCGCTCGCGCGGGGTGCTCGACCCGGCGGCGGACAACTCCCTGATGAGCGGGCCGAACTGGGCGCTGGCCACGACGCAGTACAACTCCGCGGTCGTCAACGGAACCACGCGAACCGACCGGGGCACGCCGAAGGCGGCGAACGACGCGGCCGTGGTCACTCCCCCCGCGGGCCCGGTCACGACGGTGACGGTCACCCCGACCGACCCGACCAACACGCTGGGGACGACGCGGCAGTTCACGGCCACCGGGCGCGACGCCAACGGCGCGACGTCCAGCACCACGTTCAGCTGGACCAGCTCGGACGAGACGGTCGCCACGATCAGCCAGTCGGGGCTCGCGACGACGGCCGGCCAGGGACAGACGACCATCACCGCCCGCTCGGCCAACGGCATCAGCGGCTCGACGACGCTCACGGTGACCGCGGGCACGAGCACGACGGCGATCTACCGCAACCACCTCGAGTACGGCACGCCGACCGACGCCGACCAGAGCGACGACATCTTCCTGCCGGCCGCGCAGCCCGGCGGCGTCCCGCAGTTCGCGCTCTCGTACAACAAGAACCGCGGCGGGCCGAACTGGGTGAGCTGGAACCTGAACGAGACGCACTTCGGACCGGCGCCGCGCTGCGACTGCTGGCACCCGGACTCGCGCCTCCCGTCGGACGTCTACCACGTGCTGGACTCGGACTACACCGGCAACATGGTCTACAGCCGCGGCCACATGGTGACGTCCGAGGAGCGGACGACGACCAGCGAGGAGAACCGCTCCACGTTCCTGATGACGAACGCGCTGCCGCAGTACCAGGCGCTGAACGGCGGGCCGTGGCTCAAGCTCGAGACGTACATGCAGCTGCTCGCGCAGCAGCAGCACAAGGAGATGTACGTCATCGCCGGCGGCATCTTCGGCCCGAACCCGCCGACGCTCAAGAACGAGGGGAAGGTCGCCGCGCCGGACAGCACCTGGAAGATCGTCGTCATCCAGAACTTCGGCGAAGGGCTGGCGAACGTGACCTCGGCGGCGAGCATCCAGGTGATCGCGGTGAACATGCCGAACGTGTCCAGCTTCCCCAGCGGCACGCCGTGGGAGAACTACCGGACGACGGTGGACGCGATCGAGCGCTCGACCGGCTACGACTTCCTCTCGGCGCTGCCCGACGCGATCGAGGCCGAGGTGGAGGCGCGGCCGTCGGCGCTCGCCGCGAGCTGGGCGCAGATCGTCTGGACGACGCCGGCGCCCCGCGCGGCGTCCGCGCCCCCGGCGCCGGCCGCCCGCGCCCGCGCGAGAGTCCAGCGGTGATCGGGCGGCGGCGGCACCACCTCCCGGCCACGCTCGGCGCGTTAGGCGCGCTGGGCGCGGCGGCGTTCGCCGCGTGCGGCGGCGGGACGGAGCCCGGGCCGGCGCGGCCGGCGCGGCTCGAGCTGAGCGTCTCGGGGTACGTCGAGCGCTCGGGCGTGGTGACGCTCGGCGCGAAGCGCGACACCGCCGACGTGCCCGCCGGCGAGCTCACGTTCGCGGCCGTCCCAGCCGCGGCGGTGCAGTTCCAGGGCGGCGGCACGGCGAAGCTGCTCTCGACGGGGGCGGTGAGCATCATCGCCCGCGCGTCGGACGGCCAGGCGGACACGGTCGCGCTCGACGTCAAGGCGCCGCCGACGATCGTCTTCGACCGGGTGGCCGTCATCCGGGACACCGCCAACCGCGACATCTACCGGGTGGCGCTCGACGGCCAGGACCTCGTCCGCCTGACGACGCACCTGGACGACGACCAGCGCCCGACGGTGGCCGCGGGGACGGTCGTCTTCGCCCGCTTCACCGGCACCCGCTCCGACCTCTACGCGGTGCCCCTGGCTGGGGGCGCCGAGCGTCGGGTCACCGACACGCCTACCTTCGACGAGAACGCGCCAGCGCTCTCGCCGAACGGCCAGCGGCTGGCCTACACGCGGAGCGACGCCGCCGTCGGACTGCCGCGACTCTGGCTGAGCGACGCCGGCGGCGCCGGCGCGGCCGCGGCGGCGACCGGGATCACGGCCGCGGGCGCGGTGGACGCCACGCCGCGCTGGAGCCCGACCGGGGACCGGCTGCTGTTCGTCTCCACCGCGGCCGCCGGGACGGCGCAGCTCTACGTGCTCCCCGCCGCCGGCGGCACCGCGTCGCTGCTCGACGTCGGCCCGGGCCCGAACGTGGAGCCGGCGTGGAGCGCCGACGGCGGCGCCGTCGCCTTCACCTCGGCGCGCCAGAGCGGGGTCGGCCTGTACCGCGCGACCGTCGCGACCCCGGCCGCCGCCGTCTGGCTCGCCGCCGGCCAGGCGGGCGAGGCGGTCTGGCTCCCCGACGGCCGCCTGGTCTATACTGATTACGGCGCCGGGTCCGTCCCGCGCCTCCGCTGGATCGACCCGGCCGACCCCTCGGCCGTGCACGAGATCGACACCGGCAGCGGCGCGGCGGCCCACCCGGCCGTCGTCCCCGCGCCCTGACCGGCCCGTCCACCGTCGCCCCTCCCATTCACGTCAGGCATCCACGGAGACCCGCGTGCACGACACGTCCTTCCCGTCCCCCGACCGCCCGCAGGCGCCCGCCGGTGCGTCCACCGGCGACGGCCGCCGAGGCTGGTCCGCCCCCGAGCTCGCCGAGCTCCCGCGCCTCGTCAAGCTCACCCTGCAGACCGGCGGCGCGGGCGGCGGCGCCGGGGTCCCGGTCGGGGCGACCGAGGGCGGGGGGCTGGTCTTCTAACTGCTGAACGGCGATTCGCGATGCGCGAATCGCCGTTCAGGTTTCCAGCGCCCGCGTCGCCAGCCCGGCCACGTCGCCGCGGGCGTCGAGCCCCACCACGTAGCAGCGCACCTCGACCTTCCCCACGCGCACCGCCCGGGCGTCGCGCAGCGACTCGCGCAGGGCGGCCTTGAGCGCCTCGAAGCGCGGGACCAGCGCCATCGACGGCCCGTCGGCCGGGTCCACGCGCTCGATGTGGCGCGCGAAGAAGTCGTCGAGCGTGCGCTCGCCTAACGGCTCGTCGCCGCCGGCGCCGAAGAGGGCCGCCACCTCGCGCGCGTCCGGCGGCGCGGCGGCGGACGCGCCGGCGCGGCGCGCCGCGCACACGTACTCGAACGGCGCGTCGATCTCGCTCGTGTAGAGCAGGCCGTCGGCGGCGCGCTCGAGTCGCTCGCGCAGGGCGGCGCCGGCGAGCGGCCGGGACTGCTGACGCTGCTGTGGATCTCCGTCGGACACGGCCGGCCTCCTCCTCCTGGTGATCCTCGGGTGCGCGTCCGGACGCGACGTATCGAACCCGGACGCCGCCGGGTAGTGGGTCAGTTCGAGAGCAACGGCAAGGGCAACTGCATTTTGACAGGATGAACAGGATGTGAACAGGATGAACAGGATGAACGGGATGCCGGCCCCGGGATGCGAAGTCTCCCGAAGCAGTCATCCTGTTCACCATCCTGTTCATCCTGTCAAAATGCAGTTGCCCTTGCCGTTGCTCTCGAACTGACCCACTACCCGGCGGCGTCCGGGTTCGATACGTCGCGTCCGGACGCGCACCCG
>DATFPD010000662.1:0-9597 GCA_035265005.1 Gemmatimonadaceae bacterium
CGCTCGGCCGTGAACTGGTCGAGCGACGACGGGAGCATCGCGACCGTGTCCGCCTCCGGGATCGTCCGGGCGCGGGGGGTGGGGACGACGATCGTGCGCGCGGTGAGCCCGACCGCGGTCGACCGGCGCGACTCGGTGTTCGTGGTCGTGACGAACGCGCCCGTCTCGATCGTGCTCAGCGCGCACGTCGACTCGCTGACGGCCGTGTCGATGCAGCGCAGCTACACGGCCGAGGTGCGCAACGCGGCCGGCGCGCTCATCACGAGTCCGCTCCCGACGTGGCGCAGCACCGCGACGGCGGTCGCGACGGTCAACGGACTCGGGACCGTGACCGCCATCGGCGCCGGCAGCGCCCTGATCATCGCCCAGGCGGGTGCCGTGGCCGACACGCTGCGCCTCGCCGTCGCCGATCGGGCGACGCAGGTGACCGTGACGCCCAAGACGCTGACCGTTCCGAGCGTGGGCGACACGCTGCGGCTCACCGCGTCCGTGCTCAACTCGGCCGGCCGCACGGTGGCCGGCGCGGTACCGGCGTGGCACTCGACCGACCCCGGCGTGACGCAGGTGCTGGCCGACGGGCGCGTGATCGGCACCGGCGCCGGGACGGCGCGCGTGGTGGCGAGCTACGACCCGCTCGCCGACACCGTGACGGTCACGGTGACGAACGCGCCCGTGTCGGTGGACATCGGGCCGACGACCCTCGCCTTCGTCGCGCTCGGCGACTCGACCCAGCCCGCGTTCGACGCGCGAAACAGCCGGGGCAACCTGCTCCCGGCCACCTCGCTGATCTGGACCAGCGACGACCCGGCGATCGCGCGCGTCTCGGCCGGCGCGATGATCTCGGCGCGCGACATCGGCCGCACGGTGGTGCGCGCGACGAGCCCGTTCAACTCGGCGCTCCGCGACTCGGTGGTCGTCACGGTGACCAACGACCCGGCGTCGGTGGTCCTCGACGGCGCCGCGGCCGACACGCTCACCGCCGGCCTGCAGAGCCTCACGTACACGGCCACGGCCCGCAACATCCGCGGCGCCCTGCTGCCGCCGTCGACGGTCACGTGGCGCTCCACCAACAGCCCCGTCGCCGCGGTCACGGCGGGCGGCGTCGTGACGTCGATGGGGGCGTGGGGCTCGGCGCTGGTGATCGCGCAGGCGGGCGATTTCGCCGACACGGTCGCGATCGTCGTCACGAACCTGACCCGCCTCTACGTGGACAACGGCGTCTTCGCGGCGACGCGCGCCGGCACCGGCACGCGCCCCTTCGCGCGCATCCAGGACGCCGTGAACGCCGCCGACGCCGGGGACACCGTGGTGGTTCGCCCCGGCGTGACCGGCTACAGCGAGGCCGTCTCGCTCGGCCGCCGGATCACGCTCATCGGCGACTCGACGGCGTTCGTCGCGAACGGCCGCGACCCGCTGCGCCTCCCCCGCGTCAGCCACGACCTGGGGAGCGGCGGCATCGTCGCCAACACTCCGGGCTCGTCGTTCGTGATCCGCTACTTCGCCGTGCAGAACACGGTCGACGGCGCCGCCGTCGCCGTGCTCGGCGCGTCGAACACGATCCTCGAGTACCTGTACGTGAACCCGGGGACGCAGCCGTTCCGCAGCGGCAGCGGCATCGTCGTCGAGAACGTGACCGGCTCGGCGATGGTCGTGCGGTCGACCGTCCAGTCGGTGGTGGGCTACGGCGTGCGGCTGCGCAACGTGCAGAACGGGCGCGTCGAGAGCGTCACCGTCCGCGACGTCGGCACGAGCTTCACCGACGAGGGGGTGGGCGTGCAGGTGCTGCGCGGCGCGAACAACCGCGTCGTCGGGACCACCGTGCGCCGCACCGAGGGGCCGCAGTTCGCGTTCGACACCACCTCGAACGTCGTCGTGTCCGGCAACGACCTGGCGGGGGAGCAGGCGCTCCTGCGCGTCGCCGCCACCTCCGGACTCGTGACGATCGACGGCAACGCGTTCGACCTGCGCCGCCAGTCGGGCGACCCGGCGCCGGTCGGGCCGTCCACCGGGCGCGCCGGCCTCGCCGTCCGCGCGGCGAGCGGCGTGACGGTGAGCAACAACACGTTCACCGACGTGGCGGGCTCCGTGAGCCAGATCGACCCCGTGCGGCTGAGCGACGCGCGCCCGACCGGCGGCGCGGCCGCCGCGGTGACGCTCTCCAGCAACCGCTTCACCGGCGGGCGCCACGCGATCCACTCGGAGCGCTCCACCTGGCTCATGACCAGCTCGCGCTTCGACAACCCGGGGGTGGCGGTCTACGCCACGGAGTCCGACAGCGTGACGATGATCGGCGACACGGTGAGCACGGCAGGCGCCGGCTGCGTGCAGCTCCTGGGCGCGTCGTCGCTGCTGGACGTCCTCCACAGCGCGTTCGTGGAGTGCAGCGCCGACGGCACGGCGGCGGTCACGGCGACCGGCGCCGCGGCGGTGGTGGGCGTGGACAGCAGCGCCTTCGTCGGCGCCAACCAGCGCGTGGTCTCGGCCCCGCAGGCCCGCTTCGTGTCGCTGCGCGGCAACACGCTCTCGGGCGCCGGCACGCTCACGCTCGCGACCGCGCAGCGGACGGTGGGCGCGGTGGACGCGGCCGCCACCGACAGCATTCGCTTCGTCGCCAACGACGTGCGCGAGTACCGCGTGTACGCCGCGGCCTCGCTCCGCGCCGCGACGGTGCGCGCCGACAGCAACTTCGTCTCGCGCAACCTGGCGGGGCTGCGGCTGGGCTCGGCGGTCACTGCGCTGGTCCGGGACAACAGCTTCTTCGACAACGACGCGCTCGCGACGATCCAGAACCGCGGCGCCCTCGGGCTGGCCAACGACGGCACCGCGGCCATCGCGGTCGGCTCCAACTGGTGGGGCGACGACCGCGGTCCGCAGCGCGCCGCGAACGCGCTGGCCGTGGGCGACAGCGCCACCGGCCTCGGCCTGCCGCCGGCCACCTTCGCCGCCCAGCCCATTCCGACCCACCAGGGCGTCGGTGCGCCGGCCGGGATCCGCATGGTCCGCGGCGACAGCCAGTCGGTCCGGAAGGGCACGGCCCTTCCGCGGAAGCTCACCGTCCGGGTGGTGGACGCGGTCGGCCGTCCCCTGGCCGGGACGGCGGCGAACGTCCAGTTTACGGTCGTCTCGGGGGGCGGGACCCTCACCGGGGCCGCCACGAACGGCGTCCTGACGGTCACCCCGAACGCCAGCGGGCTCGCCGAGGCGAGCTTCACGACCCCCGGCGTGAACGGGATCTGTAAGGTCAGCGCAACAGTCGGGACGCAGTCCGTCACCTTCACTGTGACGTCCACCCCCTGATGCCCGTCTAGTGGGGGTAGCCCGCTCCCACCTAGGAACACGCCCGTCCGGCATTCAGGGGCCCCGATTGATGCACTGCACTCGATGCGCGGCGCCGCTGCCCGCCGGCTCCGCCTACTGCACGGCCTGCGGCCTCCCGGCCGCGGACGGGCACGCGGACACCATCACGATCCATCACGGGGCCAACGAGCAGCTGCCGATGCCGGGCGGGGGCTCGGACATCGTGCTGTACGAGCGCGTGCGGCGCGAGCTGGCGCGCGACTACGAGGTCGAGCGGGAGCTGGGGCGCGGCGGGATGGCGGTGGTGTACAAGGCCACCGAGCTGGAGCTGCTGCGCCCGGTGGCGCTCAAGGTGCTGCCCCCCGAGATGTCCGCCAGCCCGTCGATGGCCGAGCGCTTCAAGCGCGAGGCGCGCATGGCGGCGTCGCTCGACCACCCGAACATCATCCCGGTCTACCGGGTCGGGCAGACGGCGTCCGGCGGGCTGTTCTACATCGCGATGAAGTTCATCGAGGGCCGCTCGCTCGAGGCGATCCTCGAGGCGCAGGGGGCGCTCCCGCTGGCGGCCTCTATGCTGATCCTGCGCGCGGCCACGGCGGCGCTCGCGTTCGCGCATCAGAACCGCGTCGTCCACCGCGACATCAAGGGCGCGAACATCCTGATCGACCACGACGGCCGGATCGTCGTGGCCGACTTCGGCATCGCGCGCATCGCCGAGGACGCCTCGCTCACGCACACGGGGCACATCGTCGGCACGCCGTACTACATGAGCCCCGAGCAGTGCGCCGGCCACCGCGTCGGCGCGCAGAGCGACCAGTACTCGCTCGGCGTGGTGGCGTTCCAGATGCTGGCCGGCTCGGTGCCGTTCAAGGCCGAGACGCTGCCGGGCGTCATGCAGCACCACTTCTTCACGCCGGTCCCGGACCTGACGAAGGTCCGCTCGGACGTCCCGCCGGCGCTCCTCGCCTGGATCAACCAGGCGATGGCGAAGCGCCCGGGCGACCGGTTCGCCTCCACGCAGGACATGCTCGCCGCGCTGGAGGGCGTACAGCTCACCGACGCCGAGCGCCGCTCGGGCGAGCAGGCGCTGCGCGACCTGGTGTTCGGCACGCTGGTGCCGAAGGTGTCGACCGGGATGCTGCCGCCGCTCGCCGACACGGTGCTGATGACGCCGCCCAACGTGCGGGCGATGGAGCAGCGCGACGCGGCGCGGCGCTCGCGCCTGCGCCTGGCGGCCACCGCCGCCGTCGGCGCGGTGCTCCTCTCGGGCGGCACCTACGCGCTGACGACGCGCGCGGCGGCACACGCCGCTGCGGCCGAGCGGCGGCCGGCGCCTAACGTCGCGGACACGGCCCGCCCCGCGCCGCAGGGCCCGGCCGCGACCGCCGCGACCAGAACGACCGCCGTGGCGCTGACCGCCGACACGGCGCCCTCGTCCGCCGCGCGCCCGGGGTCGAAGCCGGCGCGCCCGGCGGCCCGCGAGACGTCCGCCGCCGCCGCCTCGTCGACGCCGACGACCGCGCGCGGCGACCACGAGCTCTCGTACGCCGCCGGCCCGGCCACGCCCGGGGCGTCCGCCGGCGACTCGGCCAACGCCGGGGTGGGGAAGCTGCGCGTGCGCGTCTACCCCACCGACGCCGAGATCTACGTCGACGGCCGGCGCCTGGGGCGCGGGGTCGTGGTGGACTCGGTCGTCGCCGCCGGCGCGCGCCGCCTGCGCGTCACGGCGCCCGGCTACGTCACCCTGGACACGGCGTTCACGGTGCGTCCGGGCGAGACCGCCCAGCTCGTCGGACTGCGTCTGCGCACCGCCGACGGCGGCGCGCCCTGAGGAGGGTCGGAGAGGTGTCAGCGACGTCGGAGCGTACGAACCGTCTGGTGATCGACTGTGCGCGGCGCGGGCGCGCGGCGCGCTCGGTGCGCGCGCTGCTGCGCGCCGCCGTCTCGCTAGGCGCGGGCGCCGCGCTGGTCGCGGTCGGCGCCGCCGCCGCGCCGGCGACGCTCCGCGCGCAGGGGAACACCGCCGAGACGCTCGCCGGCGCGGTGAAGCTCTACGAGGACCTCCAGGTCGAGCGCGCGGTCGCGCTGCTGCGGCAAGTGATCTCGCCCAGCTCGCCGTACGAGGTCTCGCGCGAGCAGCGGGTGGAGGCGTACAAGTACCTCGGTGCGTCGCTCGCGGTGCTCGGCATGCGCGACTCGGCGGTCGTGTACCTGCGCGCCGCGATCGAGCGGGACCCGTTCGCGGACCTGGACGCGCGCTCCTTCACGGAGGTCGAGCGGTCGGCGTTCCTGGAGGCGCGCAACCGCACCTTCGCCCTCGCCGCTCGCTCCGTGACGGCGGCGCGCATCGACCCGCGCACCGAGCACCTGAACTTCGCGGTGCTGACGACGCACGCCGCGGCGCTCCAGGCCGAGGTGCGCCCCCTCTCCGCCGGCGCGGCCGGCGGCTCGGCGGTCCTGTTCGAAGGGGAGAACGACGGGCTGCGCGAGGTGACGTGGGCGGGCGTGCTCGGCGACGGGCGGCTGGCGCCCCCGGGGCGCTACGCGCTCGTGCTCGCCGGCCGCAGCGCGCGCACCGGGCGCGCCGACTCGACGCGCGTCTACTTCGACATCCGCCACGACCGCGAGGCGCTGGAGGACACGCTGCCGACGCTCGGCGCGGCCGACCTGCTGCCGGAGCGCCACGCCAACGGCGTCGCCGCACGTGACCTGCTCAAGGGGCTCGGAGTCGCGGGCGCGGCGATGCTCATGAGCGGCGCCGTCTCCAACGGCCGCCTGGGCAGCGGGAGCGGCTACGCGGGCGCGGCGGCGGGCGCGGGCGCGGTCGCCGGCGTCGGCGCGTTCGTCTTCCGCCAGCGCCACCGCGACATCCCCGCGAACATCGCCGTGAACCGCCGGCGCCTGGCCGAGCGCGCGCAGCGCAACGCCGAGATCGTCCAGCGCAACGCCGGCCGCGTCGCGCTCACGCGCCTGGTGGTGGCGCCGGCCGCGGGGGCGGGACAGTGAGCGCGCGCCTCGCCGCGTACGCGGCCCGCGGCCTCGCGCTCGCCGGCGCGCTCGCGGCCGCGCTCGCGGCCGCGCCCGCCTCGGCCCACGCGCAGCGCGTGTGGACGGCGAGCGCGGTCGTCGGGCGCGCCGAGCACCGCGTGGACCTCGGGCGCGCCGGCACGATCGTCGGCGTCGACTCGCCGGTGGAGCGCTCGTCCGGCACGGTGGTCGGCGGGTCGGTGGATCTCGGCGCCACGCCGTGGCTCGAGGTCGAGGCGCACGCGCTCGGCGGCCGGCTGGAGGCGCCGACGTCCGGACTCGGGCGCGACATGGGCGAGGTCGGCGTGCGCGCGAGCGTGCTCGCGTTTCCGTGGCTCGTCTTCCAGGCCGGCGCCCTCTCGCGCGGATTCCAGATGACCGAGGGGCGCCAGCACTGGTCAGCGCTCGCCACCGGCGCCGAGGCGCGGCTCGACCTCTCCGGCGGCCGAGTGCGCGGGATCGTGCGTGCGTCGGTCCTCCCGGCGGTGTCGGTGAGCGGCGACCTCGACCGCCCCGACCTCGCCGTCGCGACCGCCGCGGGCCTCGAGATGCACCGCGGCTTCTTCGCGGGCGCCGTGATGTACTCCCTCGAGCGCTACGACTTCCCTTCCTCGGTCGACGCCGGCCGCCGCCTCGAGCAGCTCGGCATGATCACGGCGAAGCTGGGAGTGAGATTCTAACAGTTGCGTGCTGCGTGCTGCGTGACGGGCCTCGGGAAGCTTCCCGAGGCCCGTCACGCAGCACGCAGCACGCAGCCGTCAATGCGCCATCTCCCCTCCCATCCCCCGGCCCTTGCCGGTCTTGAAGAGGAGGAGCAGCGGGAGGGAGGCGAGCAGGATCAGGCCGCTCAGCAGGTAGATCTTGGAGAAGGCGAGGACGCTCGCCTGCGCCTGCATCTGGCGGTCGAGGACCGCCAGCGCCTGCATCTTGGCGGTCGAGACGTCGGCGCCGCGGGCCAGCATGCCGCGGGTGAGCATGTCGAGGCGCGCGAGCGCGTCGGGGCCCATCGTCGTCACGTGCTCGGTCAGCACCGACTTCTCCACCTTCATGTAGCGGCCGAGCAGCGTCGCCATGATCGCGATGCCCAGCGAGCCGCCGAGCTGGCGCGTCAGGTTGAACATGCCGGTGCCGTGCGCCAGCTGCGCCGTGCTCAGCTCGGCCATCGACGCGTTGGTGAGCGGGACGAAGATCAGCCCCAGCCCCACGCCGCGCAGGATCAGCGGCCAGAACATGTCGCCGGCGCTGGCGTCGAGCGTCAGGCGCGAGAGCATCCACATCGACGCCGCGAACAGCGCCGCGCCCACCGGGATGGTGCCACGCGCGTCCAGCTTGCGCGCGTTCTTCCCGACGAACGCCATCGTGAACGCCGACGCCACCGCGCCCGGGAGGATCACCATCCCGGTCTGGTTCGCCGTGAAGCCGTGCAGCGACTGGAGGAAGATCGGCAGGATGAAGATCGAGCCGAAGAGCGAGAGCCCGAGGATCGCCGCCATGCTGACGCCGGCGGCGAGCTGCCGGCTCTTTAACACCCGCAGGTCGATGATCGGCTCCTTGATGGTCAGCTCGCGCCAGATGAGCAGGATGAACGACACCGCCGACGTCGCCCCCAGCAGGGTGACGAAGCGCGACTCGAACCAGTCGAAGCGCTCGCCCCGCTCCAGCATCCACTGGAGCGAGCCGACGCACAGTGTCAGCAGCACGATGCCCGTGCCGTCGATCGTCTCGGCCTTCTCCTGGTGCGCGGCGTCCTTCACGTACGTCCACACCATGAACGCGGCCAGGAGGCCGAGCGGGACGTTGATGTAGAAGATCCAGGGCCAGTTGTAATTGTCGACGATGTAGCCGCCGAGCGTGGGGCCGATGGTCGGCCCCACCATCACGCCGACGCCGAACATCGCCTGCCCGATCCCCACCTCCTCCGGCGGGAACGACTCGAACAGCGTCGCCTGCGCGGTCGACAGCAGCGCGCCGCCGCCGATCCCCTGGAGCACGCGCCAGAGCACCAGCCCCACCAGCGAGCTCGCCGCCCCACAGAAAAAGGAGGCGACCACGAACAGCAGGATCGACCACGTCATGTAGCGCTTGCGCCCGAAGTACGCCGAGAGCCAGGGCGACATCGGGATGACGATCACGTTCGCGATGATGTAGCCGGTCGAGACCCACGAGATCTCGTCGAGCGTCGCGCCGAGGTTCCCCATCATGTGCGGGATCGCGACGTTGACGATCGAGGTGTCGATCAGCTCGAGCACCGCCGCCAGCGTGACGGCGATGGCGATGATGTACTTGTTCGCGTAGGGGTCGGCGGCCCGGGGGGACGCGGGATGCGGGATGCGGGATGCGGTGAGAGGGGCGAACGTGCCGCCGCCCCGCGCGGTCTCACGAACCGGTGCCGTCATGTTCGCTCAGTCTCCGCGTTACTTCCCGCTTCCCGCATCCCGCGTCCCGCCTTTGGTGACCACGCTCGCCACCACCGACATCCCCGGGCGCAGCGGGCGGTCGGCGCCGCAGCCGCGCGTGATGCGCACGCGCACCGGGACGCGCTGCACGACCTTGGTGAAGTTGCCGGTCGCGTTGTCGGGCGGGAGCAGCGCGAACTTGGCGCCGGTGGCGGGGCTGAAGCTCTCGACGGTCCCCATCGCGGTGCACCCCTTGTACGCGTCGACCTCGATCTCCACCGGCTGCCCGAGGCGCACCTCGGCGAGCTGCGTCTCCTTGAAGTTCGCCGTCACCCAGTAGCCGCTGTCCGGCACCACGCTGAGCAGCGGCTGCCCGGCCTGCACGAGCTGGCCGACCTCGACCTGCTTGCGCGCGACCGTGCCCGACGCGGGCGCGGTGATGCGGGTGTAGCCGAGCTGGAGCGCGGCGTTCTCGCGCGCGGCCTGCGCGGCGGCGAGCCGCGCCTCGGCCAGCCGCACGCCGGCCTGCGCGCCCGCGACGTTCGAGCCGGCGGCCGCCTCCTGCCGCTGGAGCGCCTGCACGTTCGCCTCCGCCGCCTCGGCCGCCGCGCGCGCGGCGTCGAGCTGCTGCCGCGACGCGATCTGCTTCTCGACCAGCCCCGTCAGCCGCTCGAGGTCGGCGCGGGCCTTCGTCAGGTTCGCCTGCGCGGCCTCGATCTGCGCCGAGGTGGCCGAGCGCTGGCTGGTCGCGCTCTGCACCTGGGCCTGCGCCTGGCCCGCGGCGCCGCCGCGGCTGCCGGCGGTGGCCTGCGCCGCCGCGAAGTCGGCCTCGGCCTGCGCGAGCCTAACGCGGTACTCGGCGTCGTCGATCTGGACC
>DATFPD010000663.1:0-1758 GCA_035265005.1 Gemmatimonadaceae bacterium
CGGTGCGCCTCCCCGATCACGGCGCGCAGCTCGTCGCGGGTGATCTGCATGTACGCCTTGAACGACGTCGCGCCGCGGTCCGCCCAGTGGGCCACCATCTGCCGCGCGTCGTCCGGCCCGGTGAGCGCGTGCACCTGGTAGATCGGGAGCCCGGGCCCGTTCAGGTAGGGCGCCGTCACGTCGAGCGCCGGCCCCACCGCGCGTCCGGAGTCGATCGCCGCCTTCAGCTCCAGGTCGGCGTAGCCGGCCATGTTCCCGGCCGTGCGCGCGGTGGTCACGCCGCCCGCCAGGTACAGCCGCGGGAAGCTGAACGCCTGCTCGTTGTACACGCTCCCGCCCCCCGACGGGTAGAACATGTGCTCGTGCACCATGACCATCCCCGGCATCACGGTGCGCCCCGTGAGGTCGAGCACCCGCGCGCCGGCGGGAACGCTCACCGTGGCCGAGTCGCCGACGGCGCGGATCACCCCGCGCTCGATCACGACCGTCTGGTTCGCGCGCGCCGGCGCCCCGGTCCCGTCGATCACCCGCACCCGCGTCAGCGCGACGACGGGCGCGTCGACGCTCACGAACTGGCGCACCTCGGGCGAGAGCGTCGGCGCCTGGGCGCGGCCGGGGAGAGTGAGCGTCGCCGAGAGCGCGAGCGCGGTGAGGAGGCGTTTGGGCATCGAGAGTGGGCGGAGTTGGTCGAGGATAGTACAACAGCTTACCACGGATGAACACGGATAGGGTCACGGATGAACACGGATCTCTCCCTGCGCAATCCAAGCTCCTCTCGCCCGGCCGAGGGGGGCTTGGAATGGCGCAAGGAGAGATCCGTGTTCATCCGTGCTCCTATCCGTGTTCATCCGTGTCCTGCTGTTCGCCGTTAAGCTTCGGCATGCCGATGACCTCGATGCCAGCGCGATACGTTGCGGCCGCCGTGGTCCTCCTCGCGAGCGCCTCGCTCGCCCAGGGCGCCCAGGGCGACTTCGTGATGCGCGACTTCCGGTTCACCGACGGCTCCACGCTGCCGGCGCTGCGGATTCATTACACCACGCTCGGCCGCCCGCGGCGGGACGCCGGCGGGACGACGCGGAACGCCGTGCTCATCCTGCACGGCACGACCGGGACGGGGCGCGGCTTCCTGAGCGCGGGCTTCGCCGGCGAGCTGTTCGGCCCCGGCCAGCTCCTCGACACGGCGACGCACTACGTCATCCTCCCCGACGGGAT
The DNA here is from genome assembly GCA_035265005.1 of Gemmatimonadaceae bacterium. Classification (GTDB taxonomy): domain Bacteria; phylum Gemmatimonadota; class Gemmatimonadetes; order Gemmatimonadales; family Gemmatimonadaceae; genus DATFPD01. The sequence continues at coordinate 1,213 of DATFPD010000663.1, forward strand.
CGGCACCGGCGGCTCCAGCAAGCCGAGCGACGGGATGCACGCGCGCTTCCCGCGCTACGGGTACGAGGACATGGTGACGGCGCAGCACCGCCTCGTCGCCGAGGGACTCGGCGTCGACCACCTGCTCCTCGTCATGGGCACGTCGATGGGCGGGATGCAGACGTGGATGTGGGGGGAACGCTGGCCGGACTTCATGGACGGGCTGGTGCCGCTCGCCAGCGTGCCGACGCAGATCGCCGGCCGGAACCGGATGATGCGCGCGCTGATCAGCGACGCCATCCGCTCCGACCCCGAGTGGAAGGGGGGCGACTACGCGGCGGCGCCGCGCGGGCTGTACACGGCGCTGGCGATGCTGTTCATGATGACGAGCAGCCCCCTCCAGCTCCACAAGCAGGCCCCGACGCGCGACAGCGCCGACGCCTACATCACGCGCTGGGTCCGCACCCGCATGGCGTCGGTCGACGCCAACGACTTCCTCTACCAGTTCGAGGCCTCGCGCGACTACGACCCGTCGCGCGACCTGGGCCGCATCCGCGCCCCGGTGCT
>DATFPD010000664.1:0-1873 GCA_035265005.1 Gemmatimonadaceae bacterium
CGCGTAGGCGTCGAAGAACGGCTGCTCGGCGGTGAACGACCCGTTCTGCGACGTGCCGTAGTTCGACTTGCGCGGCGCGCACTGGTTCGACAGGCGCTGGCCGAGCCCCGGCGACCGCGACGCCTGGATGTCGAAGATCACCTCGCTGTTGACCTCGTGCTTCATGTCGAACAGGTCGCCGTAGTTCTCGAGCAGCTTGTACTCCTTGCTCGCGGCGACGTCCTGGAGCAGCGCCAGCGCCGCCTGCCAGTCCGCCGACGCGCTCGCGGAGACGCCCGTGCCGGCGCGCTGCATGTAGACCTTGGCGAGCAGCGTCTTGGCCGCGCCGCGCGTGGCCCGGCCCACGTCGTTGGCGCCGTAGCCGGCGGTGCCGGGCAGCGTCGCGACGGCGCCCTCGAGGTCGGACACGATCTGCGCGTACACCTCGGCCGCGGTGGCGCGCGGCTGCTGGATCCCCTCCAGGCCCGTCGTCTCGGTGGTGCGCAGCGGCACGCCGCCGAACAGGCGCACCAGGTTGAAGTAGTTCAGCGCGCGCAGGAACTTCGCCTCGCCCACGACCCGGTCGCGGAGCGTGGCGTCCATGCTGATCCCCGGCACGCGCTCGATCACCCCGTTGGCGCGGTTGATCGCCGCGTAGGCGTAGAGCCAGCTCTGGTAGATGTAGTTGTGCGACGGCGTGTACGAGTAGTTGTCCACCTGGCTGCGCTCGTTCCCGGCGCTCAGGTAGGGCGTCATCATCTCCGTCGGAAACTCGACGAGCATCACGAACAGCCCGCCGTAGTAGTTGGAGCTCGACGTGTTGACGAAGCCGGCGTACACCCCGTTCACCGCCGCCAGCGCGTCGTCCGAGTTCCGGTAGAAGTTCGCCGGCCCCACGAAGTCGATCGGCTGCTCCGTCAGGAACGCCTCGTCGTTGCAGGCCGTGGTCGTCAGGCTGAGCGCCGCCGCGATGGCGAGCGCGGCCGCCGTGTGTCGAATCCGCATTCGTTCGTCCTCGCTCGGTGGGTCAGTAGGTGAGGTTCACGCCGAAGATCCAGGTGCGCGCTAGCGGGTAGGCGCCGATGTCGATGCCGCGGTTCATGTTGCCCACGCCGAGGCTGCTGACGTCGGGGTTGAAGCCGCTGTACTTGGTCCACGTGTGCAGGTTCTGCCCGGTGACGTAGGCGCGGGCGCCGGAGAGGCCGCCGCGGAACCACGCCGACGGGATGTCGCGCGAGACCGTGATCGTGCGCAGCCGGACGAACGAGCCGTCCTCGACCAGGTCGCTCGTGAAGTCGGAGCCGAAGCTCCCCGTGCCGGCGCCGATCTTCTGGTACTTGCCGTCCGGGTTCGTCGGCGACCAGGCGTCGGTGAACCGCTCGCGCAGCACGTTGCCGCTCGGGCTCGCGCCCTCCAGGCGGTAGAGGTTCATGTTCAGGATGTCGCCGCCGAACGAGCCGTCGAGCAGCGTATTGAGCTGGAAGCCCTTGAAGCTGATCGTGTTCTGCCAGCCCGCCGTGAAGTCCGGGTTCGGGTCGCCGATGATCGTGCGGTCGTTGGCGTCGATGACGCCGTCGGGGCCGCCGTCCACCGCGCCGCCGACGTCCACCAGGATCGGGTTGCCGAGGCCGGGCTGCGAGCCGGTCGGGTAGCGCGTCATCCGGCGCCACTCCGCCAGCGTCTGGGCGTCGCGGAACAGCCCCGCGCTCACGTAGCCGTAGAACACGCCGATCGGCTGCCCGACCTGCACCATGCTCCCCGCCGACTTGATGTCGGAGTTCGTGGAGGTGGCGAACATCCGGTCGATCCCGCCCAGCTCCAGCACGCGGTTGCGATTGCGCGCGTAGTTCAGCGTCGTCGTCCACGCGAGGCTGCCGCGCTTCTCGTCGTCGCG
>DATFPD010000665.1:0-6603 GCA_035265005.1 Gemmatimonadaceae bacterium
GGCGACGGCTGGAAGTTGCGCATCGGGTCCTCGGCGTTGATGCGGCACTCGATCACGTGCCCGCGCAGCGGCGGGAGCTCGAGCACCGACAGCGGCGCCCCGGCCGCGACGCGGATCTGCTCCTTCACCAGGTCGACCCCGGTCAGCATCTCCGTCACCGGGTGCTCCACCTGGATGCGCGTGTTCATCTCCATGAAGTAGAACGACCGGTCCTCGTTCAGCAGCATCTCGATCGTGCCGGCGCCGACGTAGTTGATCGACTTCGCGCCGGCCACGGCGGCCTTCCCCATCGCCTCGCGCAGCTCGGGCGTCATCGCCGGGCTCGGCGCCTCCTCGATCAGCTTCTGGTGCCGCCGCTGCACCGAGCAGTCCCGCTCGCCGAGGTGGATGACGTTGCCGTGGGTGTCGCCCAGAATCTGGAACTCGATGTGGCGCGGGCGCTCCAGGTACTTCTCGACGTACACGTCGCCGTTGCCGAACGCCCCCAGCGCCTCCGAGCGCGCGAGCTGGAACGAGCGGGCGAAGTCGTCCGGGTCGCGCGCCACGCGCATCCCCTTCCCGCCGCCGCCCGCGGCCGCCTTGATGATGACGGGGAAGCCGATCTCGCGCGCGAAGCCCAGCGCCTCCTCGGCCTCCTCGATCGGTCCCGGGGTGCCCGGGATGATCGGGACGCCGACCTCGCGCATCACGCGCCGCGCCGTCGCCTTGTCGCCCATCATCCGGATCTGCTCGGCGGTCGGCCCGATGAACGTGATGTTCGAGGCGGCGCAGATCTCCGCGAACTCGGCGTTCTCGGCCAGGAAGCCGTAGCCCGGGTGGATGGCGTCGGCGCCGGTGATCTCGGCGGCCGCGATGATGCGCGGGATCTTCAGGTACGACTCGCGGCTCGGCGGCGGCCCGATGCAGACGTCGTCGTCCGCGAAGCGCACGTGGAGCGACTCGCGGTCCGCCTCGGAGTAGACCGCGACCGTCTGGATGCCCAGCTCGCGGCACGCGCGAATCACCCGCAGCGCGATCTCGCCGCGGTTGGCGATGAGGACTTTCTTGAACATGGCGGTGGGCTAGCGGTCCGATCCGGCGCTAGCGCGCGGCATCGTTCTGGAAGCCGTCCCAGCTCGTGTCGCTCGCCGCGGCCACGCCCTGCACGCGCAGCGCGAACTCGCTCGGGTTGGTCGCGTTGAACAGCGCGTCGTCGTACGAGATCACGCCGCGCGTGTACCACCCCATGAGCGACTGGTCGAACGTCTGCATGCCGTACTGGACCGTGCCCTCCCGGATCAGGTCCGGGATGTTGAGCGCCTTGTTCATGTCGCGGATCTGCTCGCGCACCGCGGCGGTGTTGATCAGCACCTCCGCCGCCGGCACGCGTCCGCGCTGGTCCGACCGCGGGACGAGCCGCAGCGAGATCACCGCCTGGAGCGCGCTCGAGAGCGCGAAGCGCACCTCCGCCTGCTGGTGCGGCGGGTAGAACGAGAGCGCGCGGTTGATCGTCTGGGTCGCGTCGGTCGTGTGCAGCGTCGAGAAGACGAGGTGCCCGGTGTCGGCCGCCTTGAGCGCGGTGTCGAGCGTGTCCAGGTCGCGGATCTCGCCGATCAGGATGACGTCCGGGTCCTGCCGGAGCACCCGGCGGAGCGCCGTGCCGAAGTTCGCGGTGTCGGTGCCGACCTCGCGCTGGTTGATGTGGCAGTTGATGTCGCGGTGCAGGAACTCGATCGGGTCCTCCACCGTGATGATGTTCGCGTGGCGCTTGTCGTTGATGAACTGGATCATCGACGCGAGCGCGGTCGACTTGCCGGAGCCGGTGATCCCGGTGACGAGCACCAGCCCGCGCGGGCTCATCGAGATCTTCTCGACGATCGGCGGCAGGTTCAGCTCCTGGATCGTCTTCGTCTGGTACGGGATCGCGCGCATCGCGTACGCGATCGTCCCGCGCTGCTGGTAGACGTTTACGCGGAAGCGCCCGATGCCCGGCACGCCGATCGCGAAGTCCGCCTCCTTGTTCTCGGCGAACTCCTTCACCTGCTTCGGCGTCATCACCTGCTCGGCGAGCGACTTGAGGTCCTCGGGGCGCATCGCCGGCAGCTGCATTCCGATCAGCTCGCCGTTCACGCGCAGCGTCGGCGGGCGCCCGACCTTGAGGTGCAGGTCGGAGGCGTTCTGCTGGATCATCTGCTGCAGAATCGCCTTGAAGTTGAACGTCGTCGCGGCGGGCGGCGCGTCACCGGGCGACTTCATCAGCCCCTGCGACGCCACGGCGCCGACCGACTGGCGCGGCTCAGGCTGGCGCTCAGCCATTGGGGTCGATCCGGAAGAGGACCTGTCCGTACTCGACGGGGTGAGCGTCCTGCGCGACGACTTCGCGCACGACGCCGTCGAACTCGGACTCGATCTCGTTCATGATCTTCATCGCCTCGATGATGCAGAGGATCTGCCCCTTGCTGATGCGGTCGCCGACTCCCACGTACGGCTTCGCGCCGGGCTCCGGCGACCCGTAATAGGTCCCGACCATCGGCGACTTCACTTCCAGCAGCTTCGACTTCGGCGGCGCCGCCGTGCCGCCCGCGCCGTCGCCGCCCCCCGCGCCACCACCCTCGCCCCCTCGCCCAGCCGGCTGCATCCCTCCGCCCCCCCCGCCGCCCGCCATGATCGCGGGCACCGAAACGGGCGCCGCGACCTGCACGGTCCCCCGCTGCTGGGGCGACTTCGAGATGCGGATCTTCATGCCCTTGTCGGACGTGATCTCGATGGAGTCGACGCTCGAGCCGTCCACCATCTCGATGAGCCGTTTGACGTAGCGTAAGTCGATCATAGCTGAATAGAGGGGCCTACCGCGGCGCGGGGCAACCGCGCGACGCGAAGCAAACCGCGGGCGCCGGCGTGCGTCCTCGGCCCAGCGGCCTCCGGCGCGACGGACGCGCTGGCCTGAGGATCGCTAAAGATTGCTAAAACACAAGCCTGTGGCCAGTATATCGGCCAGACTCGCTGGAATTCGACGCCTCGCCGTCGTACCGCGCTCGCGCTCAGCGCGCTCAGCAGTGAACGTGCTTCGACGCCGAGCAAAGACTTGCCTGACGGCGGCGAGCGTCGAGGCGCCGGCCGCCGCTCGTCGCTTCGCGCTACAGCTCCATCATCTCGCGCTGGAACTGCGTCAGCAGCTGCGGCCCCGCGTCCGCCAGGTGGACGTCGTCCTCGATGCGGACGCCGCCCCAGCCCGGCAGGTAGATGCCGGGCTCGATCGTGACGACCGCGCCGACCGGGAGCGCGGCGTCGGTCGTGCGGGCGAGGCGCGGCGCCTCGTGCACCTCGAGGCCGATCCCGTGGCCCAGGCTGTGGCCGAACGCCTCGCCGTGTCCGCGCCGCTCGATGTAGTCGCGCGCGATCGCGTCGCCCTCGCGGCCGCGCATCCCCGCGCGGACCGAGCTGGCGGCGAGCTCGTTCGCGCAGCGCACGACTTCGTAGATCTCGCGCTGCCGCTCCGTCGCGCGGCCGACGACGAAGGTGCGCGTGACGTCGGCGCAGTAGCCGTCCACGTACGCCCCGAAGTCGAGCAGAAGGAAGTCGCCGGACTCGACGCGCTTGGTCGACGAGCGCGCGTGCGGGAGCGCCGAGCGAGCGCCCGAGGCGACGATCGAGGGAAAGGGGAAGCCCTCGCTGCCGGCGTCGCGCAGCGCCTTCTCGAGCACGCCGGCCACTTCCAGCTCCGTCATCCCCGCGCGCAGCTGCGGCAGCGTGCGCTCGAGCGCCGACGTCGCGACGCGCGCCGCCTCGCGAATCCGCGCCACCTCGTCGGCGTCCTTGCGCTCGCGCAGCGTCTCCACCAGGTCCGCGACGGGGCGCCACTGCCAGCGCGCACCTCCCTCCAGGAGTCGCTGGAAGTCGCGGTGCAGCAGGTGCGCCGACTCGAAGCCCGTCACCTCGAGGTACGCGAGCTGCGGCAACGCCTGCCACAGCCCGGCCCACAGGCTCTGCGGCTCGATCGACACGCGGGCGAAGTCGCCCACCTCGTCCGCGACCTGGGTCTTGTAACGGAAGTCGGTGATCAGCAGGACGTCCCCGCGCACCCCGACGAACGCGAGCGCGCTCGACCCCGAGAACCCGGTCAGGTAGCGGATGTTCGGGAGGCTCGTCAGCAGGACGCCGTCCAGGTGCGCGGCGTCGAGCGCGCGGGTGAGCGCCGCCAGGCGGTGCGGCCGGGCGTCAGCCATTGCGCCCGCCCAGCGAGGCCACGAGCCCGCGCAGCGCCAGCTCGTAGCCGTACGCGCCGAAGCCGCACAGCACGGCCCGCGCGCCGGGGGCGAGCGCGCTGTGCCGGCGCTCCGGCTCGCGCGCGTAGATGTTCGTCAGGTGCACCTCGACGAACGGAACGGACACCGCGGAGAACGCGTCGCGGATGGCCAGGCTGCTGTGGCTGTAGGCTCCGGCGTTGATCAGCGCCCCGTCGGCGCTGCCGCGCATCGCGTGGATCGCGTCGATCAAATCGCCCTCGCCGTTGTGCTGCGCGCAGGTCACGTCCACCCCCAGCTCCCGCCCGACCTCGCGCAGCCGATCCTCCACCTGGGCGAGCGTGGTGCTGCCGTAGAGCGCCGGCTCTCGCGTCCCCAGGAGGTTCAGGTTCGGGCCGTTGAGGACGGCGATCCTCACTTCTTCTTGAGCCCCTCGAGCCAGGAGTTGAACTGCTCCAGGTCGTTAGGCGACGGCTCGGCCGAGGGCGCGTCGGGCGCGCCGCCGGCGGCGGCGGCCGCGTCCGGGGCGGGCGGGCCGCTCTCGGCGAAGAACTGGTCGAACGAGAACGCCAGCGAGTCGCGCCGCGCGTCGCCCGGCCGCCGCGGCTCCCGGAAGACGTGGTCGAGCGACAGCGGGGTGCTGGCGGGGCGGGACGGGTTCCCCGAGACGGGCTGTGCGCCCGTCTCGGCCGTCGGGCGGCCGCCGCGACCCGGGGCGTCGGCGGGCGCGCCGAACATGCCTGCGGGCGGCGCCGACCGCTCCGGCGGCGCCGCCTCGGCCCCGAACGCGCCGGCGAGCGCCGCCGCCGCCGCCTCGTCCTCGCGCGCGGCCCGGGCGCCGCCGAACAGCGCGTCCACGCCACCGCCCGGCGTGCCTGACGCCGACGCGCCCGGGCCGGGCGGCGGGGCGGCGGCCGCCGGCGCGGCCGCCGACATCGGCGCCTCCGGCAGCTCCGACGCCTCCGGCAGCTCCGGCAGCTCCGGCAGGTCGATCGCGTCGGCACCGCTCGCCGGCCGATCGTAGCCGACCGCGTCGGTGCCCGGCAGGTCGTACGCGGACGCGGCCGCCTCCTCGAACCGCGCCGCTGGCGTCTCGAGCGTGTCGGCCTCGGCGAGCTCCGCCGCCGCTGCGGGCGGGGTCAGCTCGCCGTAGCCGCCGGCCGATCCGTCCAGAGGAACGCGGAACTCGTCGGTGGCGGAGTCCTGGTTGGAGTAGTCGGTGGTCGGCTCCACCGCGTCCTGGGCCGGCTGCCGCTCCGCTTCCGCCGCGCCGGCGACGGCATCGCTCCACACGAACGCCTCGAACTCGTCCGCCGCATCTGGCGCCGCGTCCGGCGGCTCGGCGGCGACTTCGGCGGACGTGGCGGCCGGCGCCGGCACCTCGAACTCGGCCGGCGGCGCGTCGACGAGCGGGTCGTACACCGCGGGGGCCGCCGTCTCCGCCGACTCCGCCGACTCCGCCGTCACCTCGTCCCCGCCGTCCGGCGTCACCAGGTCGAAGGAGTCGCCGATCGACTCGTCGCGCACCGTGGGGGCGCCGGCCATCACCGCGAGCTCGCTCGGCGTGATGGCCGCCGGCAGCTCGCTCTCCGGCGCGGCCGGCACGTCCGCGAACGGCAGCGACTCGTCAGGCAGACCGGCGACTGCGAGGTCCGACTCCGCCGTCGGGCGCTCGACCTCGTCTCCCAGAAGGGGCAGCCCGGCGGTGGCCGCGGACGCGAAGTCCCCGCCGGACGCGTCGCCGCGCCGCACCCGGCGGGCGGCCAGCGCGCCGAAGAGCGCGCGGGCGGTCCGCACGCGCGGCGCCGCCTGACGAGTGCGCGCGGCCTCGATCACGTCGTCCGAGATCGCCGCCACGCCGACGCTCGACCGCGCCCCGCGCTCGAGCTGCTCGACGCGGTCGCGGAGCCCGTGGTCGCCCGGGTTCTGCTCCAGGAGCTGCCGGTAGACGTTCAGCGCCTCCTGCTCGAACCCCTGCTGGAGATACAGCTCGGCCATCGTCTCGGTGACGAACGCCGCCCGGGTCTCCGAGGGGCGCGCCCCCGGCTCGGTGACGGCGCCGCCGAGCGCGTCGTGCGCGGTCGGCTCGAGCCCGATCGCGCGGGTCGACCCCGCCGACTCGCGCGGCGGCGGGGTGAACTCCATCGTCTCGAGCCCCAGCTCCGCGCCCCCGCCGGACGACACGCCGGCCGGCTGCCCCGGCGGCGCGGACGGCTGGCCGGCGCTCGTCTCCGGCGGTCCGGTCAGCCAGGTCAGGTCCAGCTCGGTCGACCGCTCCAGCGGCTCGGCGGGCGCAGGCGCCCGGGGTTCCGCCGCGCGGGCGGCCGGCGCCGGTGACTCCGCAGTCTGGCCGAGCTCGCCACCGAACAGCTCGCGCTCG
>DATFPD010000666.1:0-6461 GCA_035265005.1 Gemmatimonadaceae bacterium
CCCGGCGCGCTCTCGTCAGGCACCGCCGCCTGCGGCGCGCTGCGGCGGCCGGCGACCTCCCGCCCTGACTCGTGAGGCACCATCGCGCCGACGACGCGCATGACTTCCTCGACGCTCATGCCATCGAGCACGAACTCGCGCTCGCCCAGCTCGCGCCGCTGCTCCAGGTAGCGCCGCAGCCGCTCCTTAGCGTCCACGACCGACCTCCTGCGCTCGCGCCGCATCGCCCGCCGCCGACAGCAGCCGCTCGACCCGGTCGAGGATGACCTCGGCAACGTCCCGTTTCGACATCAGCCGCAGCTCCTCCTCGGTACCGTCACGCCCCAGCAGGGTGACGCGGTTCGTGTCGACCTCGAAGCCCGCGCCGGGCTCGGTGGCGTCGTTCACGACGATCAGGTCGAGCTCCTTCGACGCGAGCTTTCCGCGCCCGTTCGCCACCGCGTCGTTGGTTTCCAGTGCGAAGCCGACGATCACCGCCGCGCCGCGCCGATGGCCGCGCGTGGCCCGCAGGATGTCCGGGGTCGGGGCGAGCGTCAGCTCGGGTGCGCGCTCGGTCTTCTTGATCTTCGAGGCCGCCACCTGCGCGGGCCTGAAGTCCGCCGGCGCGGCCGCCATCACGAGCGCGTCGGCCTCCGGAAGCGTGCGGGCGACGGCCTGCGCCATCTCCTCGGTGCTGCCGACGCGAACCACCTCCGGACCGGGCGGGAGCGGGACCGAAACGGGACCGGCGATGAGCGTCACGTCGGCGCCGCGCCTCCAGGCCGCCGCGGCGATCTCGACGCCCATCTTCCCGCTGCTCCGGTTCGAGATGAAGCGCACCGGGTCGATCGCCTCGCGCGTCGGCCCGGCCGTCACGACCAGGCGCCGGCCGGCCAGCGATGCGGGGTCGAGCAGTCGCCCCACGTGCGAGACGATGGTCTCGGGCTCCGGCATGCGGCCGGCGCCGCTCCCCTCGCCGACCGCGAGCGGCCCCTCCTCGGGGTCGAGCACCCGGTAGCCCAGCTCGCGCAGGTGCGCCGCGTTGCGGACGGTCTGCGGGTGCGCCCACATGCGGTCGTTCATCGCCGGCACGAGAAGCACCCGCGCGCCCTGCCCCGTCTCCGGGTCGCCCGCGGCGAGCAGGCAGGCGGAGAGCAGGTCGTCGGCGTGGCCGTGCGACGCGCGCGCCATGAAGTCCGCGGTCGCCGGCGCGACGACGATGGCGTGCGCCGCGCGCGCGAGCCGGATGTGGTCGAGCGCGTGCCCGGCCGCCAGCAGCTCGGTGTGAACCGGCCGCCCGGTCACCGCCTCGAAGGTGATGGCGCCGACGAACTCCAGCGCCGATCGCGTCATGACGACGTCCACGGCCGCGCCCGCCTGCGTGAGCAGGCGGGCGAGCCAGACCGCCTTGTAGCTGGCGATCCCCCCGGTGACGCCGAGCAGGACCCGGCGGTCGTCGAACGGGCGCGTAGCGCTACTCTGCGCGGCGCCGCGGTACGACGCGGTAGTTGTTGTGCATCCTGCCGCCGGCGAGCTCCTCGAGGGCCTGCGTCGTGAGCTTCTTGCCCCGCGACGCCGCCCGCCCGAGCGAGTTCTCGTTGAGCACGCGCGCGTACTTCGCGGCGACCAGGACGGCCAGGTACTTGTTCGTGGCGTGCTTCGCCGCGTCGATCGGCGTGAAGACCTGCATGTCGTCAGCTCCTGTTGTGTCGGTCGATTTCCTGCCCCAGCTCCTGCACCAGCGCCGCGATCGTCGCGTCCAGCTCCTTGTGGCGCGTCCGGCGCAGCGCCTCGGCGTCGATCACCGCGTTGACCTGCGCGACCGCGTGGTCGAGCACGTCGTTCACCACCACGTACTGGTACTCGTTCACGCACCCCAGCTCCATGCGGGCGGACTCGAGGCGGCGGCGGAACGACGCCGGGTCCTCGCTCTTCCGCCCGATCAGCCGGCCCACCAGCACACTCACCGCCGGCGGCAGCACGAACACCGTCACCGCCTCGGGGTAGGCCTGCGTGAACTGCCTCGCCCCCTGCACGTCGATGTCCATCACCACGTGCCGGCCGCCCGAGAGCACGCGCTGCACCTCGCTCCGCAGCGTGCCGTACATGCGCCCGTGCACCTCCGCCCACTCCGCGAACTCGCCGCGCCCCACGCGCGCGCGGAAGTCGTCAGCCGACAGGAAGTGGTAGTCCCGCCCGTCCACCTCGCCCGCGCGCGGGGGCCGCGTCGTCGCCGAGACCGAGTAGCCCACGTCGCCCCGCTGCGCCAGCAGCTGCTTCGCGATCGCCGTCTTTCCACCGCCGGACGGAGCCGAGAGGATCAGCGGGAACGGGGTCACTCCAGGTTCTCCACCTGCTCCCGGATCCGCTCCAGCTCCTCCTTGATCAGCATCACGTCTCGAAGGATCGCGACGTCATTTGCCTTCGAGCCCGTCGTGTTGGCCTCGCGCTGCATCTCTTGCAGCAGAAAGCCGAGCCGCTTCCCCACCGGCTCGCTCCCCTCGCCGCGCAGCGTGTCGCGGAAGGCGACGAGATGCGATCGGAACCGGTCCACCTCCTCGCTCACGTCCAGCCGGTCCGCCAGCAGCGCGATCTCCAGCGCCAGGCGCTGCTCGTCGACCGCCGCGCCGTCGAGCAGCTCGCGCACGTTCGCGCGGAGCCGGTCGCGCTGCTCCACCAGCCGCTGCGGCGCGCGCGCGGCGATGCGCTCCATCGCGTCGTCCATGACCTGCGCCCGGTCCAGCAGTACGGCGGCCAGTCGCCGGCCCTCGTCGGCGCGCGTGGTGGTGAGCGCGCTCACCGCTTCGTCCACCACTCGCACCAGCTCGGCCGCCGTGCCCGGCTCCTCCTCGGCGGCCTGGGCCGCGAACACGTCGGGCATGCGCAGCACGGTGGCGACATCCACGTCGCCGCCCAGCGAGTACCGCCGCTGGAGCTCGCGCAGCTTCTCGACGTACGCCGCGAAGCGCGACTCGTCCACGGCGGCCGTTCGCGCCTCCTCGACGTCGCGCTCGATTCGGACCGTCAGCGTGACGTGCCCGCGAGCGATCCGCTGCCGCAGCGCCTCCCGCACCTCACCCTCCCACCGCGTGAAGGCGGACGGAAGCTTCAGGCTGGGGTTGAAGAATCGGGAGTTGACGGTACGCACCTCGGCAGCCACCCGCGCGTTCCCCACCCGCCCCTCGGCGGCCCCGAAGCCCGTCATGCTGCGAATCATTGGCGATCGCGTAACCTATTGACAGACAACGAGCTTGTCAATTGAAGAAGTCCCAGCGCACGCCGTACACGCTCACCGCGCGCGGCATGTCTGCGTCGGGGACCAGGCGGTATCGGTCGCCCCGCGTGTTGCGGAACTGCCAGCTCAGCGTGGCCTGAAGCAGCCGCAGCTCGAGCAGCGTCGACCAGACGCGGCTGCCGCTCACGCGCGCGTCGGTGGGCGCGCGCGGAAAGACCACCGCGCTCCGGTATTCGTGCGTGACGCCGAAGTAGACGTTGAAGTTCCCGCTCGGGAACCGGCGCGGCCAGCTCGTCTGGAGGTACAGCTCGCTCCGGGACTGGTACTTGGGCCGGTAGAATCGCGACGAGTCGCCCCACGCGACTCCCACGACGTCCGCACCGATGGCCTTCCAGAGCGTCCCGCGCACGGTCGCGAACACGCCCGTCGCGCGGTCGCGGCGCACCGGCGGCGTCTCCGGCGTCGCGCGAGTGTTGAGGAGCACGACCGGCGCCGAGAGCTCCGAGCTGTCGCGCGCGAGCACCCCGCCCGACACCCAGAGCGCGCGCCGCAGCCGAAGCGCCACCTCGGCGCGTGCGGATCGCCCGTCGTACGGCTGCGGAGAGCCGGAGAGCCCCAGCTCCGTGGCGCCGGAGACGCGGACCGCGTCCACCTGGCCCACCGCGCCGCTCAGCGCGAGGAACGGGAGCAGCGTCGCGCGCGCCATCAGGTCGACGCGTCGCAGCTCGTCGCCCGTGTCCGGTCGCGCGCGCTCGACGAACGCGGAGAACGTGGCAGCGCGCCAGTCCATCGACGCGCGCGCCGAAAGCGAGTGCAGCGGGGCGTGGCGCAGACGGCGGAGGCGGTCCTCCGCGCTCAGTCGAACGCCGCGGTACGTCATCCCCGTGGTGAAGACGTACTGCGCGCGGGAGACCGCCGTGTCGACGGTGTCCACGGGAATCGGCGACGTGCCGTGGGCCGAGTTCTCCTTGAAGCCCTGGGTGGAGGCGATGACCTGCGCCCACGGACCGTTCTCCTCCGGGTCGCCGAAGGCGGCGCGGAGGTACGCCATAGTCTCAGTCGCGTCGAGCGTTCGGATTTCTTCGTCGGTGCTCTGGCCGAACGTCGAGCTGCCGAGCGGCAGGTTGCTGCGAAAGCGTCGCGTCCGGTCCACGAAGCCGTCGGCCTTCCACCGCCCGCGCGCCCACCCCACGCGCGAGAGCAGCGACAGCGCGTCCGCGTCGTAGGCGTTGCCGCGGAGGTTCCGGTTCGACGCGCTCCACTGCTGCGCGGCGATCTGCAGCGACGCGCCGTTCCAGAAGCGGCGCGCGAAGAACCCGCGGTAGATGTTGGTGTCCTCGTCCCCCGTCAGGACGTCCGTCCTCGTGTTCGGCGTGGTGCGCTGGTACCGCCAGCTCCGCAGGTAGACGCGCAGCTCCGACGCGGAGCGTTCGATCGCCAGGTCCTCGAGCTGCCAGAGCTGCACCGACGACAGGTCGACGAGCCCGCGCGTCCGCACGTCCAGCGGGTCCAGCTCCACCCCGTCGTGGAAGATGCGCACGCGCGCCACGTCGCCGAGGTAGGCGCCGAACATCGGGTCCCCGATCCACCGCGCACGGAATCCCGTTAGGCCCGGCACGCGCTCCATGAGGTCGAGCAGCGTCAGCGCGCCGCTGGCGAAGAGCGCGCGCCGGTCCCAGTAGAGCGGCTGGCCCACGTCCGCGAGCACGGGCGTCAGCGCGTGCGCGAGCGGCGCCTTGATCGTGTCGGTCCGGACGGCGGCGGTGTCCCGGCCGGCGCTGTCGCGGGCCGCCTGGCGACGCCGGCGCGCCTCGCTGGCCGAGTCGCGCGGGATCGTGTCCGTCGGCGCCGGCAGCGGCACGACGAACGTGGTGTCGCGGCGGACCGTGTCGCGCGGCGGCCGCGGCGGGGGCTGCTGCGCCCGCGCCGCGTGCACCGCGCCCAGCGCCTGCGCGGCGACGCCGGCCAGAATCGAGAGGCCGACGCGCCGGAGTGACGGCGGCATCGCGATCGTCAGCCGGCGCGCCCGCGCACGAAGCCGACGAACGTGCCCACCGGAACGCCCGTCGGCCCCTTGGGCAGCACGACGAGATCGCTCTCCGAGTAGGCGGTGCCCGCGATGTCGAGATGCACCCACGGGTAGCCTTCGGCGAACTCCTTGAGGAACAGCGCCGCGGTGATCGAGCCCGCCGGGCGCCCGCCGGTGTTCTTGATGTCCGCGACGTCCGACTTGATCTGCTCCTTGTACTCGTCCCAGAGCGGGAGCGCCCACCCCGGCTCCGCCGCGCGCTTGCCGGCGGCGAGCACTTCCTGGATCAGCCCCTCGTCGGTGCCGAAGACGCCGGTCGCGACGTGTCCGAGCGCGATCACGCAGGCGCCGGTCAGCGTCGCCGCGTCGACCACGGCCACCGGCTCGAACTGCTTTGCGTACGTGAGCACGTCGGCGAGCACGAGCCGGCCTTCGGCGTCCGTGTTGATCACCTCGATGTACTTCCCGGACGCCGCCTGCACCACGTCGCCCGGCTTCACCGCGTCACCCGAGGGCATGTTCGTCGTGGAGCCGACCAGCCCCACGACGTTGACGCGCAGCCTGAGCCGCGCGATCGCCTCCATGGCGCCGAGGACGCCCGCCGCGCCGCACATGTCGAACTTCATGTGCTCCATCCCCTGCGCCGGCTTGATGGAGATGCCGCCGGTGTCGAAGCAGAGCCCCTTTCCGACCAGCGCGACCGGCTTGTCGCCCTTCGCGCCGCCCTGGTACTCGAGCGAGATCAGCTTGGGGTCCTGCGACGTGCCCTGCGCGACCGAGAGGAAGGAGCCCATCTTGAGTCCCTCCATCTCGTCGCGGCCGAGCACCGTTACGCGCAACCCGTGGCGCTCGCCGATCTCGCGTGCGGTCTGGGCGAGGTAGTCCGGGGTGCAGAGGTTTCCCGGCATCATCCCCAGCCGCCGCGCGAGCGCGTAGCCGGCGTCCAGCGCCTGGCCGGCCGCCAGTCCCGCCTCGGCGGGGCCGGCGTCGCCACTCGTTAGGATCACGGCCTCGGTGAGCGGCGTGCGGCGCTCCTCTTCCTTCGGCGGCGTTTTGAGCTCGCGGTACTCCCACGAGCCGGCGCCGAGTCCCACCACCACGCTCTCCGCCCCGGCCGCGTCCAGGTCGCCCGAGTACCACGCCAGCCGGCCGACGCCCATGCGGTGCGCCTGGCGGCCGGCGAGCGTGGCGGCGCGCCGGAGCGCCAGCGACCGATCG
>DATFPD010000667.1:0-2041 GCA_035265005.1 Gemmatimonadaceae bacterium
TCCGCGTCGGTGAGCGCCGGGGTCGTCCAGATGATGCGCGCCGGCGGGCGCGCGGGGCTCACGCCGGGTTCACTCCCCGAGGAGACGGCGCCGGGCCTCCGCGTGCGACACCACGTCGCCGCGGTCGGCGGCCTCCAGGCCGCGCTCGACCTTGGCGAGGAAGTAGAGGCGCTCCATGGCGTCCTCGTACGTGGCGTCGGCGGGGAGCCGCTCGAGGGCCTCGAGGGCCTTCTGCTTCGGCGTGGCGGACGGAGTCATGCGGGCAGGTCTCAGCGGAACGGGGGCGTGCCGGGCGCTCCCGCAACCTACGCGCTCGCGCGCGTCCCCATCAAGAACGCGGTTGGTAGTCTAACGCCGCAGTTAGTTGGTATGAAGCGGGGGGCTGGACCTCCGCGGCGACGTGGTAGCAGCGTTCCGCTCCACAGGGTACACGCGATCGAAGTCGCACCGCCGAACACCAAGAACCGGAGGCCAGCCGCCCATGGTGACGATAGGGTTGGACCTGCACCAGCGCGAGAGCCAGCTGTGCATCCTCGGGGAGGACGGCCGGGTGACCGAGCGGCGCATCGCGACGAGCCGCGAGCGCCTGACGACGGCGCTGGGGCCGCTGGCCCCGGCGCGCGTGCTCCTGGAGGCGAGCACGGAGAGCGAGTGGGTGGCGCGCCACTTGGAGTCGCTCGGCCACGCGGTGGTCGTCGCCGACCCGAACTACGCGCCGATGTACGCCGCCCGCACGCGGCGCGTGAAGACCGACCGGCGCGACGCGCGCGCCCTGGCCGAGGCGCTCGCGCGCGGGACCTACCGGCCCGCCCACCGGCTCTCCGACGCCCGCCGGCACGTGCGGGCCGAACTCGCGGTGCGCGACGCGCTCGTCCGCACGCGAACGCGCTACGTCGCCCTGGCCAAGGCCCTCGTCAGGCGCGACGGGCTCCGGGTGCCGGCGAGCCAGGCCGAGCACGTGGCCGCGCGGCTCGGCGCCCTCGCCCTGCCGCCCGCGCTCGCCGGCGAGCTCGCGCCGCTCGTGGCGCTGCTGGGCCCGCTGACGGCGCAGATCGAGGCCGCCGACCGGCGCATCGCCGCGCTCACGGCGTCGGACCCGGCGGTGGCGCGGCTCGCCACGGCCCCCGGGATCGGCCCGATCACGGCGGCCGCGCTCGTCTCGACGGTCGACGACATCGCGCGCTTCGGCTCGGCGCACCAGCTGGAGGCCTACCTCGGCGTCGTGCCGGGCGAGCGGAGCTCGGGCGAGCAGCGCCGGGTCGGGCACATCACGAAGGCCGGCAACTCGCGCGCGCGCTGGCTGCTGGTCGAGGCGGCGTGGCGCATCCTGCGGGCGAAGTCGGCCGAGACGGCCGCGCTCCGCGCCTGGGCGCTCGGGATCGCCGCCCGGCGCGGCAAGCGGATCGCGGTCGTCGCGCTCGCGCGCCGGCTGGCCGGGATCGTCTACGCGATGTGGCGCGACGGGGTGCCGTACGACGCCGCCAAGGTGCGGATGCCGCGCCCGCGGCCGCACGCGCAGGCGGGGTAGCACGACGCCGCACCGCGCGGGATCGCGATGACTGAACCCGGGAGCGGCGAGCGCGATGCAGCTTATGGCCGCCGGTGAGAGCCGAGAGTTAGTTGGCGCCGCCCGCCCCTTCGCACCACCCCAATGCGCCGACGCCCTCGGGCGTCACGACGAGCGCGGACAGAAGGCTGAGCAGCAGCTCGAGCACCGACGCGGACAATCGAACAGACGACTACGGCAAGTGCCCGTCGCACTTGACGCGGCGAGCCGCTTCACAGAAAGCTGCAAGCGCCCACCCCGACGGGCGGGTCACCACCGACCCGTGTTGGTGCTCGCCAGGCGAGAATCCGCGATGATTGGGGCGCTTGTCAGCTTCAACGCCACGTTAGATCGCCGGCGCGAACACGCGTCCCGCTACTTGCCCGGCTTCGGGAAGTACCGCACGTCCGGCAGCCCGTCGAAGTCCTCGTTCTGCTGCATGAGCGCCGCCGCCTGCAGCGCGTCGTTCTCGCCCCGCTGCCGCAGCACGACCTT
>DATFPD010000668.1:0-9360 GCA_035265005.1 Gemmatimonadaceae bacterium
CTCGGCCGTCGGCGGCGCGCGGCGGCCTCGTGGGGCGTCGCGGCGGGCGGCGGCGAAGTCGGAGGCGGGCGCGCGCCGGACGAAGGCGAAGCCGAAGCCGAAGCGGCGTGGCGGGCGCTGAGCGGACGCGCCCCGCTCCGCCCCCTCAGCGCCCGCCGCCCCCGCCCACCTGCGCCGTGACCGCGCCCGTCACCGCGCGGGTGAGCGAGTCCTGCATCGCGAAGATGTCCCCGGCGCGCCCGTCGAAGCGCCCCGCCCAGAGCGTCGAGTCGTTGCGCACGCTCACGAGCTGCACGGTGGCGCGCACCCGGTCGCCGGCGCGCTGCACCGTCCCCTCCACCAGCATCGTCACGCCGAGCGCGGCCCCGATCTCGCCCAGCGACTGCGCGCCCCCGCCCGCGCGTCCGCGCGCCGCCGCGGCCGCCGCGGTCTGCGAGGCGACGCGGAGCCCGGGGAGGCGGCTCACCGCGTTCGTGAGCTCCGCCGTCAGCCCGAGCGCGATCCCCGCGTCGCGGGCGTCGCCGCTCGTGCTCGCGAGCGGGAGGACGGCGACGGCGTGCGTGAGCGTGCTCGCCGCAGCGGGCACCGGACTCACCGCGGCGGCGGCGGCGGCCGTGTCATCGGCGGTGGCCGCCGCCGACGGCGTCTGGGCGGCCGAGGTCCAGCGCCACCAGGCCGCGATGCCGGCCACCGCCACCGCCCCGGCCACCGCCGCCGGCATCGCGACCGTCCACCACCGCCGGCGCCGCTTCTCCCGCGCCGCCGGCGGCAGGGCCACCGGGCCGCTCACGACGTCCGGGTTCTCCAGCGCGCGCACGACCTCGTTCGCCGACTTGGGGCGGTCGGTCGGCTCCTTCTCCAGGCAGTGCATCACGAGGTCGACCAGCGCCACCGGCACGTCGTAGCGCCGCGCGGCGAGCGGCGGCGGAAGCTCCGAGAGCTGCGCCGTCAGCAGCGCCTGCCGGTTGCGGCCGTGGAACGGCGGCGCGCCGACGAGCATCTCGTAGGCCACCGTGCCTAACGAATAGATGTCGGCGCGGTGGTCGGTGTTGGGGTCGGCCGCGGCCTGCTCGGGCGCCATGTAGGCCGGCGTGCCGAGCGAGATGCCGATCCCGGTGATCGTCATCCCGTGCACCGCGCGCCCCTCCGCCCCCACCGGCGGCGCCCCGCGCGGCGTCTCCCGCCCCACCAGCCGCGCGCTGTCGAGCGCCTTGGCCACGCCGAAGTCGGTCACCACGGCGGTCTGCGCGGCGAGCAGGATGTTGTCCGGCTTGATGTCGCGGTGGATGATCCCGCGCGCGTGGGCGAAGGCGAGCGCGCGCGCGACGTCCTTGAGGATGCTCGCCACTTCGCGCACGGCGAGCGGCCCGCGCACGATGCGCGAGCGCAGCGACTCCCCGTCCACGTACGGCATGACGAAGTACGGCAGCCGCCCGTCCATCCCCCCGCCCTCGCCCCCCACCTCGCCGGCGTCGAGCACCGGCACGATGTGCGGGTGCTGGAGCGAGGCCGAGACCATGATCTCGCGCTGGAAGCGGTCCACCGAGACCGTCGCGGCGAGGCTCGGGAGCAGCACCTTGAAGACGACGCGGCGGTTGAGCCGGTTGTCGCGCGCCACGAACACGCGCGACATCCCGCCGCCGCCCAGCTCCCGCTCGATGGTGTAGTGTGCGCCGAGGTGCTCCTGGAGGCGCGCGCCGAGGTCGGCGGTCACGTGGGTCTGCTCATCCTCGTGTGTGGGCGGGGGGACGTAGAAGGATGGGCATTGGGTCGGTGCGGCGGCAACGGCAACGGGATGCGGGATGCGGGATGACGTCCTCGGCCATCCCGCATCCCGCGTCCCGCCGTCCCGCTGCCGTTCTCACGCCACCCGCGGGTCCCCCGGCAGGAGGTGGCCCGTCACCCGGCGGTAGGCGTCCGACGTCCGCTGGCCTGGCGCGCCGTCCACCTTCACGAAGATCCCGGGGAACGTGTTGAGCCATCGCTGGAGGTCCTCCGCGCGCGCCGCGGCGGCGGCGTCCTTCGGGCGGGCCGCCGAGTAGCGCACCATCGGCTCGGCGGCGGCCGGTGGCGGGGGCGCCGGCTGGTCGGCGAGATGGATCGCGCCCCGCTCCGCCAGCCGGCGGAGCAGCACCGCCGCGCCGCACTGCGCCGAGCGCGCGTCGTCCGACCACCGCCCGTCGGCGACGTACTTCCCGCGGTCGTAGTGCGACGAGAAGCTCCACAGGTACGGCGAGAGCACGTGCGGGTGGAAGCGCCGGTAGCCCCAGCCGTTGTAGCCCTCGAGCTGGTAGAGCATCCCGCCGAGGCTCCAGTCGTTCGCCCCGCTCAGGCTGCGGCAGGCGAGCGCGTCGGCGCAGCTCACCTCCCAGGTGAAGGGCGGCGCGCCGGCCTTCGGGCGCCCGGCCGGGACCTGGCGCGTGCGCGCGGTGAGCGGGTCGCCGTTATGCAGGTGCCGGTCGAAGCGCCGGTCCGCCTCCATGTTGTGCACCACGGCGACGAACGGCCACGGCACGCCGCTCGAGCGCTCCACCGCCGCGTAGCGCGCGCGGTCGGCCACGATCCCGTCGCAGAGGCGGTCGACCGTCCCCTGGCGGGCGGGGACGATGTCCATCGCGTTGAAGAGGCGCTCGTACTCCTGGCGCAGGGCGGGGGTGAGGGTGACGGGAGGCATGGGGCTCGTCGGGAGGAGGGATGGCGCGCGCGCGGGGGCCGGCGGCGGGGCCGGCGCGGTCGATCGTACGGCCGCCCGTCCGCGCCCGCAACCCCGCGCCCGCAACCCCGCGCGCGCTTGGACGGCGGCCGCCGTGCGGCGAGATTCGTCGTCATCGCCGCAGTCCGTCCGCCGACCCCGCGCCCACGCCCGGCTCCCATGTCGCTCCCGCTCGACGCCCTCCTCGAGCTGCTCGACCTCGAGCCGCTCGAGGTCAACATCTACCGCGGCCGCAACCGCGACATCGGCACCGGCCGCGTGTTCGGCGGGCAGGTGCTGGCGCAGGCGCTCGTCGCCGCGCGGCGCACGGTGGACGAGCCGCGCGAGGCGCACTCGATGCACGGCTACTTCATCCTCCCCGGCGACCTCCAGGCGCCGATCGTCTACTTCGTCGACCGGCTGCGCGACGGCGCCAGCTTCTCCACGCGCCGGGTGACGGCGATCCAGCACGGGCGCGCGATCTTCAACCTCTCGGCCTCCTTCCACGTCGCCGAGTCGGGGCCCGAGCACCAGGCGGCGATGCCCGAGGTGCCGCCGCCGGAGAGCCTGGCGCCGGAGATCGCCCTCATCCGCGAGATCGCCGACCGCATCCCGGCGCCGCTGCGCGACCTGCTGACGCAGGACCGCCCGATCGACTTCCGCCCCGTGGCGCCGCTCGACTTCTTCCACCCCGAGCCGCGCCCGCCGGCGCGCCACGTCTGGCTGCGCGCGGGCGACCAGCCGCACCACCTGCCTGACGACGCGCTCACCCACCAGGCGGTGCTCGCGTACGCGTCCGACTACGGCCTCCTCGGCACCGCGCTCCAGCCGCACGGCCTCGCCTTCCGCACCCCCGGGCTCCAGGTGGCGACGCTCGACCACGCGATGTGGATGCACCGCCCCTTCCGCGCCGACGACTGGCTGCTCTACGCGATGGACAGCCCGGCCGCCGCCGCCGCGCGCGGCTTCACCCGCGGCGCCTTCTACACGCGCGACGGCCAGCTCGTCGCGTCGGTGGCGCAGGAGGGGCTCATGCGCATGCGGACGACGTAGGCCGCTCGGAGTCCTCGCTCGGTCGGCTTCGCTGAAGAGCGAATCGACCACAGAGGCACAGAGGGCACAGAGGACCTGCACACGGGAGGGAGTCCCTCTCCCGGGATGATCTGTGAGAATCCTGACAGGGGTCGCGGCCGCAGGGCTCTCCCCAGCACTTCAAGCATCTCGTCCCGGCCGGGGGCCCTTCTCCCGTGTGCAGTCCCTCTGTGTTCTCTGTGCCTCTGTGGTCGATCTCAGCAGATCGTCCCGAGCGAGGGCTCCTCTTCCGTGTGCCCCTCCCCGGTGTCTCGGTGCCTCGGTGGTCGACCTTCACAGATCGTCCCGAGCGAGAGAATTGCGGGGTGTGCCCCGCATTTGCTCGTTGCCGCCGCCGGCCGGCCGGACTAGGATGCGACGTATGTCCGCCCAGGCGCCGCCCGCCGCTCCCACGACCGCCGCCGGCCCCGGCCGACGGTTGCGGAGCGCGCTCGACGCCCTCCGGCGCTGGATCGAGCGTCGCGACTGGGACGAGGGGACGCTGCTGATGGCGGTCGGCGCGGCGATCGGCGCCGCGAGCGGGCTCGGCGTGGTCGCGTTCTACCGGCTCATCGACCTGAGCCACTCGATCTTCATCGTGTGGCCGGCGCTGCACGGCGCCGCGGCGCTCCGCTGGTTCTTCTGGCCGCCGCTCACCGCCGGCGGGCTCTGGGCGGCCTGGCTGATCGTGCGCCGCGCCGGGCTGCGCGACGGCCAGAACGTCCCCGAAGTGCAGCTCGCCGTGGCGAAGCACGACGCCGTCATCCCCGGCCGGCCGGCCACGATCCGCACAGTCGCCTCCGCCGTCACCCTCGGCTCGGGCGGCTCGGCGGGGAGCGAGGGGCCCGTGGCCGTGCTCGGCGCCGCGCTCGGCTCGGTGCTGGGGCGGCTGCTCCCGATCCGGCCGCGCCATCGGAAGGTGCTCGTCGGGTGCGGCGCCGCGGCCGGGATCGCGGCGGCATTCAACGCGCCCTTCGCGGGCGCCTTCTTCGCGCTCGAGGAGGTGCTGGGCTCGTTCTCGATCGGCGCCTTCGGCCCGGTGGTGATCGCGAGCGTCATCGGCGCGGTCACGGTGCGCCCGTTCTTCGGCGCGCACCCGATCTTCCACCTCCCCGCCATCCCGGAGACGCACGTCGGCGCCAACCTGCTGCTCTACCCGCTGCTCGGGATCGCCTGCGGCGCGGTGTCGGCGCTCTACACGCGCGCCTACCTCGCCGCGCCCGCCCTCGTCAGGCGGCTCCCCGGCCCGGAGTGGGTGCGCCCGCTGCTGGGCGGCGCGGCGGTCGGCGCGATCGTCGCCGCCTCGGGCGGGCTGCTCGCCGGGAACGGGCACCTGGCGATCCCGGCGCCGGTGTTCGGGGGGCTGGTCTGGTGGGTGCTGCTGCTGGTGACGCTGG
Organism: Gemmatimonadaceae bacterium; assembly: GCA_035265005.1. Taxonomy (GTDB): domain Bacteria; phylum Gemmatimonadota; class Gemmatimonadetes; order Gemmatimonadales; family Gemmatimonadaceae; genus DATFPD01. The sequence continues at coordinate 5,161 of DATFPD010000668.1, forward strand.
GCAAGATCGCGGCGACCGTCGTGACGCTCTCGTCAGGCGGGTCGGGGGGCGTGTTCACGCCGACGCTCTTCATCGGCGCGGCGCTGGGCGGCGGGTTGGGCGCGCTGGCGGCGTCGCTGGTGCCGGGGCACGTGGTGCATCCACACGCCTGGGCGCTGGTCGGGATGGCCGGGCTCGTCGCCGGCGCCACCCGCGCGCCGCTCACCGCGATCTTCATCGTGTTCGAGATGACGAACGACTCCGGCTACGTCGTCCCGCTCATCATCGTCGCCGTGGTCTCCCTCGCCACCGCGCGCCGCCTGGCGCCCTACGGGCTCTACGACGGCTGGCTCGCCGCCCGCGGCGAGCACATCGCCCACGGCGTGGACCAGGCGGTGATGCTGAGCGTGCAGGTGGACGCGGCGATGGAGCGCGACGTCCCGGCGGTGCACGCCGACGCGACGCTCGACGAGCTGCTGGCCGCCGCCTCGGCCACGCCCCACGCCGTGCTGCCGGTGGTGGACGAGCTGGGCGCGCTGGTGGGGCTGGTGAGCCACCACGGCCTGCGCGACCTGCTGGTGGCCCGCGGCTCCCTCGAGACGCTCGTCCTCGCCGCCGACCTGGCCGAGCCGGTCGAGCCGCTGCGCCCGCGCCAGTCGCTGCGCGACGCGCTCGCCGCGATGAACGCCCGCGGCGTCGACGCGCTCCCGGTGGTGTCAGACCGCGGCGGGACGCCGCCGGCGCTCGTCGGCCTCCTCAGCCGCGGCGCCATCCTCAAGGCCTACGAGCGCGCGCTGGCGTACGCGGTGTGATGAGACCCCTCGGCCGGGACGCGCGAGAAATCTCCGCTGTTACCTCCGGCCGGCTCGCGTCTCGCTCGCGTCGCGGTTCTTGTCGACGATCGCCGCGAGGATGACGAGGAACGCCAGCAGCCGCAGCGCGTAGATCCACGTCGTCGCCCCGCCGCCGCGCGCGGCGAGCGCGAGGACCAGCCGGTGCACCGCGAGCAGCGCGAACGCGCCGGAGAACATCGCGAACAACCGCTCGCCGCTCCGGCGCCAGAACTTGGCGAAGAAGAGCGCGACGACGACGTAGCCGGCGACGAGCGCGCCGGAGATGAGCTCGATCACGGGCGCCGCCTCACGAGCCGCCTCGCGAGCCGCCTCACGCGTCGGCCTCCCAGACCAGCCCGTAGATGAGCAGCGCCACGCCCGCGAGCGCCGGCAGCGTGCGGTAGAGCGAGAGGTCCAGGTCGGGCACCACGCCCACGTCGACCACGAGCAGCACGTTGTTCAGGAAGAACCCGACGAAGCAGAGCCCGCTCCAGAGCAGCAGCCGGAATCGCATGCGCCGGTAGGCGCGGAGCAGGAGCACCGCGCAGGCCAGGCTCGTCAGCGCGCAGAGCGCGTACACGAGGAGCGCCATCGTCGCTCCCTCTCACCCCTTCCCGTCCGCGCGGAGGCGGAACGCGTTGGCGAACGACCGGATCGGGTCTGCGGCCGGCGGCGCCGGCGGACGGTCGTAGACCGCGCGCACGAGGGTGACCGGCCGCACGCTGTACATCTCCGCCAGCTTGTCCGCCGCCGCGCGCAGCGCGGGCGTCGCCGGCGCGAATCGGTACGCCGCCGCCGGCCCGCCCTCCGAGGGCCGGCCCCCGCTGCGCGCGATCAGCCCCGCGTCGGCGAGGTCTTCCAGGCACGCGAGCGTGAGCGCGCGGCCGCCATGAATCTCGGCCACCACGGCGTCGGCCGCCACGGCCTCGGGGTCGGCGCGGCGCAGGAGCAGCAGCGTCTCCACGTGCTGCATCGACGGGAGGTGCCGCGCGACGAGGTCGACCACCTCGGGGGGCAGTCCGGTCTCAGCCACGAGGCGACTTCCGCCGGGACGCGGGGCGCCGCGCGGCCGCGGTCCGCCGCGACCGGCCCGCGCCGGCTTCTTCCTCGAACAGCATCGGCGGGCGCCCCCCGGAGAGCCCCATGCGGTCGGTCAGCAGCGTCAGCCCCGCGGTGAGCGCCTGGAGCTCCGCGTCGCCGAAGCGCTCCAGCGCGTCGATCAGCTGCGCCGTCGGCGCGCGGGGGGCGCGCCGCAGCAGCGCCGTGCCGGCGGCCGTGATGCGGACCGCCGCCCGGCGCCGGTCCTCGGCCGACGTCCCGCGCACCACCAGGCGCCGCTCGGCCAGGCGGTCCACCACCGCGGCCACGGAGCTGCGGTCGGTGAGCGTCCGCTCGGCCAGCTCCCCCAGCGACGCTGGCACGCCGTCGGCGAGCTGCGCGAGCACGAACAGCTGCGCCGAGCTCACCCCCGCCGCCCCCTCGACCCCGCGCGCCGCCAGCCGCAGGGCGCGCACGAGTCGCCGCACCGCGTCGACGGTCTCGGCCGTGGCGGCGGCTCTCGCGCTCTTCGCGGCGGCGAGGGTGGGGCTGGACTTTGCGGGCATCACGTCCGGCAGCAAGGTGGAATGCGGGGAGCACCCCGCGTTGCCATGATAGCGGGCCCCGAACCACGAGACCAGGCCGGCCATGCACCTGCATCCTCCGCGCCGCGGGAACCTTCACCACCGGGTCACGCCGCTGGCGACGACGCACACGCTCCATGCACAGGTGATGGCGAAGCACACGCTGGCGCTCGACGGCGCCCGCCAGGCGATCGCGGCCGCGAAGACCGTGGCCGACGACGGCCTCGCCTTCTCGCCTGACGAGTGCTTCCTGTACGTCGACAACGGCGTCCGGCCGACTGAAGGTCGACCACCGAGGCGCCGAGACACCGAGGAGGGGCACACAGAAGAGAAGCCCCCTGCCGGGAAGATTCGTTCAAGGCAATTGACCCCCGAGGGCACGCCCCTACAGCAGATGTGGGGGCCTTGATTCATCAAGGCCCGCTCCCTCGGTGCCCTCTGTGTCCTCTGTGGTTGAATTGCCCTTCGGCAAAGCCGACCGAGAGAGGGCTTCTCTTCGGTGTGCCCCTCCTCGGTGTCTCGGCGCCTTGGTGGTCGATCAGCGCCTAGCGCGTCCCGGCCGACGACTCCGGCACAGCACCGGTGAGCGCGCGGCCGAGCAGCTCGCGTAAGGCATCGGCGCGCACGGGACGCGGGTTCGGGTACGGCTTCGCCGCCGCCGCCTCGGCCGCGCGGTCGATGTCGCTCTCGCGGAAGCCGATCTCGCCCAGGCTCCGCGGCGCGCCGGCGACGTCCGCGACGTCGGCCAGCAGGGCGTGCAGCGCGCGCGGTACGTCGCCGGCCGCGGCGCCGAGCGCGCGGCCGGCGACCTCCATCGCCTCGGGCGCGGCGGCCGCGTTGTAGGCGACGCTGTGCGGGAGCAGGATCGCGTGCGTCTCGGCGTGCGGCAGGCCGAAGCTCCCGCCGAGCACGTGGCAGAGCTTGTGGTGCAGCCCCATCGTCGAGGCGCCGAGCGCCAGGCCGCCGAGCCAGGCGCCGTACAGCGCCCCGATGCGCGCGGGGAGGTCCGCCGGCTCGCGCACCACGCGCGGCACGCTGGCGGCCAGCGCGCGCAGCCCCTCGGCCGCCGCGAGGGCGACGAGCGGACTCGCGTCGGGCGCGTAGAGCGCCTCGATGCAGTGCGCCACCGCGTTGAGCGCGCTCGGGCCCGACACGCGCGGCGCGAGCGGCAGGGTGAGCGCCGGGTCGTAGAGCACCGCGCGCGGGCGCACGCGCTCGTCGCGCCCGGTCTCCTTGGCGCCGCCGCGCGTCATCCCCCAGATCGGCGTCATCTCGGAGCCGGAGTAGGTCGTCGGCAGCGCGAGGATCGGCGGGCCGCCGGCGAGCGCCACCGCCTTCGCCATGCCGATCGCCGAGCCGCCGCCGATGGCCAGGACGAGGTCGGCGCCCGACCGCGCGGCGTCGGCGCGCACCGCCTGGGCGACCGGCTCGGGGACGTGCATCGCCACGCGCGTGTCCTCCGCCACCACCCGGCCGCCGAGCAGCGCGCGCACGCGCTGCACGAAGCGGCCGCGCCCCGGGCTGGCGATGACGAGCACCCGCCGCGCGTCCAGCCCGTCCACCAGCTCCGGGAGGCGGCTCAGCGCGTCGACGCCGAACAGGACCCGCGCCGGCATCGGGGCCGCCGCGAAGCCGGCGCCGCGCGCCAGCATCGCCTCGCGCAGCGGGGCGACGAGGTCGGCGGGCCCGGTCACGCGCCCGCCCCGGCGTGCGCGGCCGCGGTGCGCGCGTGCAGGTCGCGCAGCGCCGCCAGCTCGTCAGGCGTG
>DATFPD010000669.1:0-1760 GCA_035265005.1 Gemmatimonadaceae bacterium
GTGCTGCGTGCTGCGTGCTGCGTGCTGCGTGCGGGTGCACGCAGCGACGGCGCGACTCGCGCGAACTGTCATCCTGAGCCGCAGCGCGGCGAAGGATCTGCTCTCATCCGCCGGACCCCGGGCTCATGCAGCGCGAGAGCGGATCCTTCGCCGCTCCGCGGCTCGGGATGACAGTTCGCGCGAGTCGCGCCGTCGCTGCGTGCACCCGCACGCAGCACGCAGCACGCAGCACGCAGCACGCAGCACGCAGCACGCAGCCGTCTTCACCGCCCCGCGCCGAGGTTCTCGTCGACGTGCGCGTCCGACTTCATCCCCACCAGCGCCGTCGTCACCCCGGGTAGCGAGCGCACGAACGCGAGCGCCCGCTGGGCGTCCGTGGTCGCGTTCGGGAACGCCTCGGCGATGGCCGGCGGGAGCTGGCGGGTGAGCTGCGCCTGCATCAGCGAGGCGCTGGCGACGACCGTGATCCCGAGCTCGGCGGCCGCCTGGACGAGCGGGACCGGCTCGCGGCCGGCGACGCGCTGCGTCGGCACGCGCACCGCCTCGGTCATCGCGAGGTTGAGCGGGAGCTGCACGACGCGGAAGTGGTGCGCGTCCCCCGCCACTTCCACCGCGACCTCCACCAGCTCGGCGAGGCTCAGATGGCCGCGCCGGTTGGGCGGCGTGCGCAGGCCGTTCCAGGTCGCGCAGCCGTAGCAGCGGATCTCCCCCGCCTCGACCCGCGCCTCCAGCGCCGCGAACGCGTCGCGCATCACCTCGCGGAAGCGCGCCGGCTCCAGCACGTCGAGCTGCTGCTCCGGGTTGTGCAGGTAGTAGACGTCGATCGTCTGCACGCCCAGGTTCTCGCGCGAGCGCGCGACCTGGTGCGCCAGGTACGACGGCGCCAGGCAGTGCCCGCCGCCCACCACGTCGTCAGGCGCCATCACGCCGGGGGCGTAGAACTCGCGCTCGACGTACTCCTGGTACGCCTCGCGCGACTCCGGGGGCGCGCCGTCGAGCGGGACGTAGCCGCCCTTGGTGCAGACGATGATCTCGTCGCGCGCGGCGACCCGCGTCTCGATCAGCGCCCGCAGCGCCCGCCCCACCGCGCGCTCGGAGCGCTGGCAGCGGTAGTTGATCGCCGTGTCCAGGAAGTTGATCCCGCCGGCCACCGCGCGGCGCACCGCCGCGGTGTAGCTCGCGTCGTCCTCGTCGGTGCACTCGCCCAGGTACGTCCCGAGCCCGATCGAGGCGGCCTGGAGCCCGCCCGGAAACTGGCGGAAGAAGTCGGCCGCGAGCTTGCCGGCGAAGCGGCCGCGGTACTTCCGGGTGCCCGCCGTCGTGGCGAAGCCCGGCAGCCGGGCCGGCGGCGACGCATGACTGGTGGACGTGGCGGCGCCGTCCCGCTTCGAGGGAGTCCCCGCTCGTGATGGCATGGTTGACGGGAGGCTAAGGAGCGCGGGGCTCCGGGGCAAGGGCGAGCTCGACCGGGCACCGCGGGCGTTCACTGGGGCAACCCGGCACGCCGCCACGCGGTTCCATGATCCCGCCCGACGCGTGACGGCCGCCCCGAAGCGGGTGGCGAACGCACTACCGACCCTGGTCGCCCGCGGCAAGCTTTGTGATGACGATCACGCTCCCCTTTACCCGGTCGCAGACTCACCGTGCAGCAGCGAACGCTCGCGTCGCTCCTCGTCGCTCCCATCGCCGCCGCCGCGGCTGCCGCGGCTGCCGCGGCTGCCGCGTGCGCGCCGCGGCAGCCGTCATCCCCCGCCGCCCCC
>DATFPD010000670.1:0-11792 GCA_035265005.1 Gemmatimonadaceae bacterium
CCGCGGGCGCAGGCGCCGGGGACGTCCAGGCGCCCGCTCGCGCTCGAGGAGCTGCGGCTCGTGGTGGGGGTGAGCGACCCGCGGATCTCGCCGGACGGCGCGTGGGTGGCGTACGTGCGTGCGACGACCGACTCGGCGGCGGACCACACAGGGTCGGATGTCGTGCTGCTGTCCGCGAGCGGCGGCGCGGCGCCGGGGCGGGTGTGGGCCGGCTCGTCGCCGAGGTGGTCGCCGGACGGGCGCGCGATCGCGTTCAGCGGCACCCGCGGCGCGCGGAGCGGGATCTGGGTGCTCGACGTCGCGTCCGGGCGCGAGCGGTTCCTCGGGCCGGTGTACACGACCGATCACTGGCTGGGGCGCGCGTCGAACAAGAACTTCGAGTGGTCGCCGGACGGGCGGTGGATCGCCTACGTCAGCGCCGACGCGCCGGCCGCCACCCCGCCGGCCGGGGACGTGAAGGTGTTCTCGCGCATCATGTACAAGACGCGCACCGGCTTCACCGACGACCGCAGGACGCACGTCTGGGTGGTGGGCGTGAGCGGCGAGCAGGCGCGCGCGCTGACGCCGGGCGACCACGACGAGCACTCGATCGCCTGGGCGCCCGACTCGCGACGCATCGCCTTCGTCAGCGACCGCTCGGCGGACCCGGACAACAGCTTCGCCAACGACATCTACGTGCTGGATGTGGGCACCGGCGCGCTGACGCAGCTGACGCGGACGCCGAGCGCGGAGTTCCTGCCGGCGTGGTCGCCCGACGGGAAGTGGATTGCGTACGAGGGGTGGGTCCGGCCGCGCAACACCAAGGACAGCCCCGCCGAGGACGCGCAGGTGTGGGTGGTGCCGGCGGACGGATGCGTCGAGCGATGCGCGCCGCGAAGCCTCTCGGCCGCGCTCGACCGGCGCGCCGGCGAGGTCTCGTGGCATCCGGGCGGGCGCTGGGTCTACTTCGCGGCCGGCGACCGCGGCGCCGGCGCCATCTTCCGCGCCCCGGCCGCCGGCGGCGCGGTGGAGCGCCTGACGACGGGCGACGAGCAGCTGCGCTCGTACACGCTGGCCGAGCGCGGCGGGCGCATGGCGTACCTGCGCACGGACGTGACGCATCCGGCGGAGGTGTACGTCGCCGACGACGACGGGCGGAACGCGCGGCAGCTCTCGCACGAGCAGGACCGCTTTCTGGCGCGGGTCTCGCCGCAGCCTGCCCAGTCGTTCTGGTTCGGCAGCTTCGACGGGACGCGCGTGCAGGGGTGGTTGATGAAGCCGGCGGGCTTTCGGGCGGGGGAGCGCTACCCGCTCATCCTCAACGTGCACGGCGGGCCGCACGGCGCGTACGGCTACGCGTTCAACGACCGCGTGCAGCTGCTGGCGGCCAGCGGCTACGGCGTCCTGCTGATCAACCCGCGCGGGAGCTCCGGCTACGGCCAGCGCTTCTCCGACGGCACGTTGCTCAACTGGGGCGGCGGCGACTACCAGGACCTGATGGCGGGGCTGGACAGCGCGATCACCGCGAACGCGTGGGTCGACACGACGCGCCTCGGCGTGACCGGCGGGAGCTACGGCGGCTTCATGACGAACTGGATGATCACGCAGACGCGGCGCTTCAAGGGCGCGGTGTCGAGCGCGAGCGTGAGCAACCTGGTGAGCTTCTACGGCACCTCGCTCTACACGGACCTGGTCGAAGCCGAGTTCAACGGGATGCCGTGGGACAATTACGCGATGCTCTGGCAGTGGTCGCCGCTGGCGCACGTGCGGGACGCGACGACGCCGACGCTGTTCATCCACGGCGAGTCGGACCACGACGTGCCGATCACGCAGGCCGAGGAGATGTTTGTCGCGCTGCGCAAGCTCGGCGTGGAGGCGACGCTGGCTCGGTACCCGGGGGAGGGACACGGACTGCGCCACCCGAGCCACATCGAGGACGCACACCGCCGCATGTTGGAGTGGTTCGACCGCCACGTGAAGGGGAAGCGCGTGACGACCACGTCCAGCCGGTAGCGACGGTCCATGCACGCACCACCGGGTCCCGGGGGCGCCCGCCTGCTCGTCGTCGACCTGGCGGCCCGCTCGCACGTGTGGCAGCTGCCGCCGGGGGGCGAGCGCGCGATCAAGGACGGGGCGCCGCCGGGGTGGGAGGTGCAGGTGGTACAGGCGCTCACAGTCTCCGACGGGGATGGGAACGAGGCCTTCAGCGACGAGGCGTGCTCGGCCGTGGCGGAGGCGGAGGTGTACGTGGGCTTCGGGATGCCGCGCGGACTCTTCCGCGCCGCACGGAAGCTGCGGTGGGTACACTCGGCGGCCGCCGGAGTGGGGGCACTGCTCTACCCGGAGATGCGGGAGAGCGAGGTCATCCTCACGAACTCCGCGGGGGTGCACGCCGTGCCGATCGCGGAGTACGTGGTGGGGGGCGTGCTGCACTTCCTGCGCGGGTTCGACGTCGCGCTCGGGCAGCAGCGGCGGGGGGTGTGGGACAAGGAGCCGTTCATCGGCGCGGGCTCGCGGGCGCGGGAGCTGGGCGAGTGCCGGGCGCTGATCGTGGGGACCGGGGGAATCGGCGGGGAAGTGGCCACCCGGTTCGCGGCGCTGGGGGCGCGCTGCGTGGGTGTACGGCGGAGGGCCGGGCTCGGGGCGCCCGAGGGGTTCGAGCGCGTGGTGGCGTTCGAGGAGCTGGACGCCGAGCTGCCGGGCGCGGACGTGGTGGTGCTGGCCGCCCCGTTGACGCCGGAGACGCGGGGATTACTGACGGCGGGGCGTCTGGATCGTCTATCGGGGGACGCGATCGTGGTGAATGTCTCGCGCGGAGCCCTGATGGACGAGCGGGCGCTCGTGGAGCGGCTCGCGGCGGGTCGACTGCGGGGGGCCGTGCTCGACGTGTTCGAGACCGAGCCGCTGCTGCCGGAGAGCCCCCTGTGGGGGATGTCGCACGTGCTGCTCACGCCGCACGTCTCGGGCGTGTCGCCGCGCCGCTTCTGGGAGCGCGAGATCGCGCTGCTGATCGACAACTGGGGCCGCTACGTACGAGGCGAGCCGCTGAGGAATCTGGTGGACAAGCAGGCAGGGTACTGAAGTGCGGGAAGGGGGATGGGGGATGACGGATGAAGTGCCTCGGGGGGTCCCGAGCGGCAGCTCATCCCCATCCCCCTTTCCCTGGCAGTCACGAGTAGTCTCTCACGCGCGGGCGTAGCTGAATCATGGAAAAGATCATCAAGGCGGCGGTCGATCGGGGCGCGTCGGACCTGCACATCAAGGCGGGCGACGTGTTTCGCGCGCGCATCGACGGGCGGCTCGTGGCGCTGACGAAGCAGGCGCTGACGCCGGAGCAGACCAAGGCGATCGCGCTGCGGCTGATCCCGAACGAGGAGGACCGCGCCCGGATCGACAAGATCACCGACTACGACTGCTCGTGGGGCGCGGCGGGGATCGGGCGCTTCCGGGTGAACATCCTCCGGCAGCGCTCGAGCTTCATGATCGTGATGCGCGTGATCCCGTTCGAGGTGCCGTCGTTCGAGCGGCTGCGGCTGCCGCCGGTGCTGGCGCGGATCGCCCAGGCCGAGCGCGGGATGCTGCTGGTGACCGGCGTGACTGGCTCGGGGAAGTCGAGCACGATGGCGGCGCTGGTGAACTACGTGAACACGCACGCCAACAAGCACATCGTCACGCTCGAGAACCCGATCGAGTTCCTGCACCGCGACGTGCAGAGCTCGATCACCCAGCGCGAGATCGGGACCGACACCGAGAGCTTCAAGATGGGGCTCCGCGCCGCGCTGCGGCAGGACCCGGACGTGATCATGATCGGCGAGCTGCGCGACGCGGAGACCGTCGACACGGCGATGAAGGCGGCCGAGACGGGGCACCTGCTGCTGTCGACGCTGCACACGCCCGACGCGCAGAGCACCATCCTCCGAATCATGGCCATGTTCCCGCCCGAGGAGCAGGACGTGGTGCGGGTGCGCCTGGGCGAGTCGCTGCACGCGGTGGTGTCGCAGCGGCTGCTCCCGCGCGCGGACGGGAAGGGGCGCGCGGTGGCCGCCGAGGTGATGATCGTGACGCCGACCATCCGCGACCTGATCCTGGAGAACCGGATCGGCGAGATCCGCGACTACATCGCCGACGGCCGCGAGCAGTACGGGATGCAGACGTTCGACCAGCACCTGGCCGACCTGGTGAACTCGGGCGAGGTCTCGTTCGACGTGGCCCTCGCGGCCTCCACGCGCCCGGCCGACTTCGAGCTCCAGATGCGCACCTTCGGCGGGGACAAGAGCGCCTCGCGGAACACGTCGTCGCAGAAGGCGGTGCCTGCGGCGCCCGCGCCGGGAACACCATCCCGCTCCACGCAGGAAGTCGAGAGCCTCGCCGGCGGGTCCGGGTTCGACTTTCTGAATCCCGGGAGCTGAGGCATCGGGGCTCGGCCATCGGGACTCGGCACTCGGCGCGGCGGGCTCGGCGATACTCGGTCGCCGGGCCCGTTTTCCGTTCGGTGCTTGCCTGACGCGGCCGCGCGTGTAGCTTCACGGTATCCGCGAGAGGAGGAACCATGCGAATCGCGCCGCTGCTGGTGGCCGTCGTGTCGCTGACGCTCGCCTCCGCCGCGCCGGCGCAGGACGCCGTTGCGCTGCCGACGCATGCGTCCGCGCGCGACGTGATCGAGACCGCGAGCGAGACGATCCAGTTCGTCGGGCTCAAGCGGTGGACGGCGCAGATGATCCTCGACTCGCTCTCGGCCCGCTTCCCGGGCGGCTTTCCGTCGGCGTCCGTGTGCGCCAGCCACCTGATGCAGGTCCTCGAGTTCCCCAGCGCCACCGCGCGGTCGCGGCTGCTGCGCGACGCGGACGAGCGGGGGACGAAGCGGTTCGTCGAGATCGTGGTGGTCGAGCCGCAGGACGCCGCGACGGTCGAGCGGCGCGCGTTCACCGACAGCGTCGCCGACCGCGACGAGTGGCTGCCCGCGGTGCTGCCGATGCGTCGCCATCGCGAGGTCTACCAGCACGCGCTCCAGGATTACCGCCTGCTCCTCGGCGACAGCACGCTGACCGACGACTACGTACGAGCCCGCCCGACGGCGTCCGCGCTGCGCGACTTCGCGCGGATGCGCAACGAGGCGGGCGATTACGACCGCGCGCTCTGGACGCTGGCCCACGACGCCAACCCGAGCAACCGCGTGGCGGCGGCGCTGATCGTAGCCGCGCGCCCCGCGACCGACTCGACCTGGTGGGCGCTCGTGGACGCCGCGTCCGGCGCCACCGAGCGCTCGCCGGCGCCCTTCTCGGCGGCCATGCTGCTGCGGACGCTGACGCGCGGCGCGCCTCGCCGCGTGGACTGGGCGCCGGCGCTCCCGGCGCTGCGGCGCGCGTTCGGCGGCGCCGGACTGATGACGGTGGACTTCGTCATGGACGCGCTGGTCGCCACCGGGGTGGACCGCTGCACCGCGGTCGCCGCGATGCGCGGGAACGAGCGGCTCGTGCTCTCCAGGCTCGCGGCACACGACGCGCGGACCCGCGCGCGGGTGCGTGGATTCCTGTCGAGCGTCACGGGCGAGGACGCAGGGGAGGATCCGGCGAAGTGGGAGGCGGTGCTCTCGCGCTCGGCGTGCGGGCCGGTGAGCTAGCTGTCGGGCCCTCGGCGGGACGCATCCCGCATCCCGCGTCCCTGGCTTGCGCGCCGACGTTGCCCCGTTCCAGCTTTCGCTTCCCCTCACCCAGACTGATGAGACAGCTCTCCGGCATCCTCGCCCCCGTCATCACGAACTTCCACCCGCGCACCGAGGACGTGAGCGCGGCGCGATTCGCGGCCACGGTGCGCGCGTGCATCGCGGCCGGGCTGGACGGCGTGGTGGTCGCCGGGTCCACCGGGGAGGCGGCGCTGCTGGGGGAGGACGAGCGGCGCGTGCTGATCGAGGCGGCGCGGGCGGAGGTGCCGGACGGGCGGTGGCTGCTGGCGGGCGTGGGCGCGGAGTCCACGCGCCTAACGGTGCAGCGGGCGCGGGACGCCGCCGAGCGGGGGGCGGACGCGGTGCTCGTCGTCGCGCCGCACTACTACGTGGCGCAGATGACGGGGGCGGCGGTGCGGGCGCACTACGAGCGCGTGGCCGACGAGAGCCCGCTGCCGGTGGTGCTGTACAACATCCCCAAGTACATGCACTACCGCCTGGAGCCCGAGCTGGTGGCGGCGCTGGCGCGGCACGGCAACGTGATCGGGATCAAGGACAGCTCGGGGGACCTGGAGCTGACCGCGGCCTACCTGGCGGCGCAGGACGACGGCTTCAGCGTGCTGACCGGGAACGGCGGCCAGGTGCGCGCGGCGCTGGGGCGCGGGGCGCGCGGCGGCATCCTGGCGATGGCGCTGTTCGCGGTCGAGCTCACGCTGGCGGTGGTGGAGTCGCTGCGGGCGGGCGACGCGGCGGCCGCCGACGAGGCGCAGGCCCGGCTGGCGCCGCTGGCGCGCGAGATCGTCGGCGCGCTGGGGGTGCCGGGGGTGAAGGCGGCGATGGACGAGGTGGGGCTCGACGGCGGCACTGTCCGGCTCCCGCTCCTCCCGCTCGGACCCGCCGAGCGCGCCCGCGTGGCCGAGCTGCTGCGCGGCGCGAAGGAGCCCGCCGGCGCGCGCTGACCGGCCCGCGCCTAACGTTGACGCCGCCGCCCGACGCCCGCCCGGCCAAGGCGCTGCTCGACGCGCTGGCCGCCGAGCCGCGGCCGGCCGGGAGCGACGCCGAGGCGCGCGCCCGCGCGCTGTGCGCGGAGCGCCTCCGCGGGCTCGGGTTCGCGGTCGCCGAGCGGCCGTTCGACTACTCGGCGTTCCCCGGGCGATACGCCACGCCGCTGGTGGGACTCGCCGGCGTGGGCGGCATCATGGCGGCGGGACACGTGGGGTTCCGCGGACACCCCGGGGCGGCGCTGGCGCTGCTGGCGGCCGCCGGGATTGGGACGGGGGCGTTCGCGCTCTACTGCGCGCGGGTGGGCATCCTCACGCTGCCGGTGATGCGCGCGCGCGGGATCAACCTCGAGGCGGTGCGCGGCGTCGGCGAGCCGCGCTGCTGGCTCGTCGCGCACGTCGACAGCAAGTCGCAGCCGCCGCCGATCGGGGTGCGCGCGGCCGGAGTCGCGGCGAGCGCGCTGGTGTGGCTCGTCGCGGCCGTCGTGGCCGTGGCGGGTGTGGCGGGCGCCGACGTGGCCGGGTGGTGGCTCTGGCTCGCGGTGGCGGCCGTCGTCGCCGGGGCGCCCGTCGTCGCGAGCGTCGTCGGCACGCGCTCCCCGGGGGCGCTCGACAACGCGTCCGGGGTCGCCACCGTGCTGCTCGCGGCGGCCGCGATGCCCGAGTCGCTCCCGATCGGCGTGCTGATCACGAGCGCCGAGGAGCTGGGGCTGGCGGGCGCACGAGCGTGGGCGCGGGAGCGGGCGCCAGGCGTCGCGGTGAACGTCGACGGCGTGGACGACCGCGGCGCGCTGACGGCGATGTTCAGCGGGCGGCGTCCCGAGCGGCTGGCGCGGCTCGCCGCGGCCGCGGGCGTGCGCGTGCGGCGGCTGCTGCCTGGCATCCTCACCGACGGCGTGGCGCTCGCGGACGCCGGGTGGGAGACGTTCACCGTGAGCAAGGGTACGCCGCGCACGCTCGCCCGCATCCACGGGCCGCGCGACACCGCGGACGCGCTGGACGGCCGCGGGATAGCGGAGTCGGCGCGGGCGGTGGCGGCGATCGCCGCGGCGATTGCCGCGGAGGTCGCGCGCGAGCCGGTGGTCGCCGACGGCGCCTGGCAGCGTTCTTGATGCCTCTCGACTGACATGGAGATCCTCATCCTCGCGGTGGTGCTCCTCGTCTCGCTGCTGCTCATCCCGCTCGGGCTCCCGGGCACGTGGGTGATGATCGTGGCGGCGGCGCTGTACGACTATCTGGTGCCGGGGACGAACAAGATCGGCACGGCGGCGATCGTGGGCTCCGGGGTGCTCGCGGCGATCGGCGAGTGGTTCGAGTTCACGCTCGGCGCGAAGTACGCGCGCAAGTACGGCGGCTCCCGCCGCGCCGGATGGGGCGCGATCATCGGCGGCATAGTGGGCGCGTTCGCGGGCATCCCGGTGCCGGTCATCGGCAGCATGATCGGCGCGTTCGCGGGCTCGTTCGTGGGTGCCCTGCTGTTCGAGTACACCCGCGGGCGGGACGCGAACGTGGCGACGCGGGTGGCGTGGGGCGCGCTGATCGGCCGGGTGGCAGCGGTGGCGGCGAAGTCGGCGGTGGGATGCGTGATCGCGGCGTGGCTGCTGCTGGCGGCGGTGTTCTGAGCTCGCGGGACGCGGGAGGTGAGCTGGCGCGATCGCGCTGGCCCTGTCATCCCGCGTCCCGCATCCCGCATCCCTGCTCTGGCAGCCCCGAGCATTGGCGACGCAAGACTCCGCTTCCGTGGTCGGCATCTGGAACGCTTCGTGCTCCTGTATTTCCGCGGCGGCGGTAGCAGATCAGCGAGACCGTGGGGGCTCTCGTAGTGATCGCAGGTAGGAGGACCGATCTGCTACCGCTCGCCACCTCCTCTCACGCCCGGCGCCGCACCAGTGCGGCGCCGTTTCGTTTTGTCGTGAGGTACGTGCGGTTGACAGTGCTTCGCGCGGGGGTAGATTCCGACAACGCCCCGCGCTCCGCGCCGGGGCGTTTCGTTTTTCGGGCGCAGGCGCGACGCCGCGCGCCCGCCCTCAGCCCATCGCATTTGTCATGTTCGATTCCAGCACGCGCGTCGTCGTCGTCGTCGGGGCGCAGTGGGGCGACGAAGGCAAGGGAAAGCTGGTGGACGTCCTCGCGAAGCGCGCCGACTGGGTGGTGCGCTACCAGGGGGGCGCGAACGCCGGCCACACCGTGCACATCGGCGACACGTCGTTCATCCTCCGGCAGATCCCGAGCGGGATCCTGCACCGCGGCGTGCGCTGCGCCATCGGCAACGGCGTGGTGCTCGACCCCGACACGCTGTTCGGCGAGATCGACAAGCTGGTCGCGGACGGCGTGGACGTGGAGGGGCGGCTCTACGTGAGCGACCGCGCGCACCTCGTGCTGCCGCACCACAAGCTGCTCGACGCCGAGAGCTCGTCGAGCAAGGAGATCGGCACCACCGGGCGCGGGATCGGCTTCGCGTACGAGGACAAGGTCGCGCGGCGCGGCGTGCGCGTGCTCGACCTGCGCCACCCCGATCGGCTGCGGGCGCTGGTGGCGCGCAGCGTGGAGCACGCCAACGCGCGCCTGGGCGCGGTGGGCTCGGCGCGGCGCGTGACGGTGGACGAGACGCTCGAGCTGCTCGGCCGACTGTCGCCGCGGCTGCTGGCGGTCGCCGAGGACGTGGGCCTGTGCGTGCACCGCGCCATCAAGAGCGGCGCGGCGGTGCTGCTGGAGGGCGCGCAGGGCTCGCTGCTCGACATCGACCACGGCACCTACCCGTTCGTGACGTCGAGCAACACCACCTCCGGCGGCGCGGCCATCGGCGCCGGCATCGCGCCGACGGCGATCGACGCCGTGCTGGGCGTGGTGAAGGCGTACACGACGCGCGTCGGCAACGGGCCGCTGCCGACGGAGCTCGAGGAGCCGCTGGGGAGCGAGGTGCGGCGCCTGGGGAACGAGTACGGCGCCGTGACCGGCCGCCCGCGCCGCTGCGGCTGGTTCGACGGCGTGGTGGTGCGCTACGCGACGCGCGTGAACGGGCTGAGCGGGCTCGCGGTGACGAAGCTCGACGTGCTCGACACCCTCGACCGCGTGGCGATCTGCACCGGCTACGAGGTGGAGAACGACCTCTACACCGAGTTCCCCGGCGACATCACGGCGCTGGAGCGCGTCTGCCCGCGCTACGAGTGGATGGAGGGGTGGAAGCGGCCCACCTCCGCCGCGCGCCGGCTCGAGGAGCTGCCGCCCGAGGCGCGCCGCTACCTCGACCGCATCGAGGAGCTGGTGGAGGCGCCGATCGTCTACGTCAGCGTCGGCACGCGGCGCGACCAGATCATCGGGCTCGGGGCCTAGCGTGGTGCTCGACCTGGCGATCGTCGGCGCCGGGCCGTGCGGGATCGCGGCGGCGATCGCGGCCGGGCGCGCGGGGCTGCGCGCCCTGGCGTTCGACGCGGGGCCGGTGGTCAACAGCATCACGCAGTACCCGACCTACGCGACCTTCTTCTCGACCGCGGAGAAGCTCTCGCTCGGCGGCGTGCCGTTCGTGATCTCGGGGGAGAAGCCGACGCGGCGGGACGCGCTGGCGTACTACCGCGCGATCGTGCGCCACTTCGCGATCGACGTCAGGCAGTTCGAGCCGGTGCGCGCCATCGAGCGGGAGGTCGACGGGCGATTCCTCGTGCGCTCGCGGCGGCACGCGGGTGGCGAGGAGCGCACGACGCGCGCGGCGAACGTGCTGGTGGCGACCGGCTACTGGGGCTCGCCGAACTGGCTGAACGTGCCCGGCGAGCGGCTGCCGCACGTGACGCACGCCTACCGCGAGGGGCACGAGGCGTTCCTCCAGAACGCGGTCGTCGTCGGCGGCGGGAACTCGGCGGCCGAGGCGGCGCTCGACCTCTGGCGGAGCGGCGCCCGGGTCACGCTCGTGCACTTCGGCCCGACGTTCGACATGAAGATCAAGCCGTGGGTGCTGCCGGACTTCACCAACCGCGCCGCCGAGGGGAGCATCGCCGCGCGGTGGAACCGCCGCGTGGTGTCGATCGACCCCGAGGCGATGACGGTGCGGCCGTCCGACGGCGCGGGCCCGGAGGAGCGGATTCCGGCCGACCACGTGTATCTCATGACCGGCTTCAAGCCGAACGTCTCGCTGCTCGAGGACGCGGGCGTCCCGATTGACCCGCGGACCGGCATTCCGGCGCACGACCCCGAGACGCTCGAGACCTCGGTGCCGGGGCTGTTCATCGCCGGCGTGGTGGTCGCGGGCTTCGACGCGAACAAGGTGTTCATCGAGAACGGCCGCTTCCACGGCGACAGGATCGTCGCGCGCATCCTCGGCCGCCCCGCGCCGGCGGAGCCGGTGCTGAGCAGAGAACTCGATACTTGATACGTGGACGTGAGACGTGAGCGGCCTGGGGCATCCCGAGCGGGTGTCATCCTGACCCTGAGCACAGCGAAGGGGAAGGACCTACTCTCACCGGTCAGACGTCGGCCCTCGGACTGCAGGTCCTTCCCCTTCGCTGTGCTCAGGGTCAGGATGACACCCGCTCGGGACGCCGCGCGTCCCTACCAGCCGCACTATATTCCGAATTCACCCCCAGTCCTACCCGGTCGACCCCGCTCATGCCCGTGTCCACCAACCCCGACGTGATGGAGAAGCTCGTGTCGCTGTGCAAGCGGCGCGGCTTCGTCTTCCAGTCCTCCGAGATCTACGGCGGCACCGGCTCGGTGTGGGACTACGGTCCGCTCGGCGTGGAGCTGAAGAAGAACCTCAAGGACCGGTGGTGGCACGCGATGGTCCGCGCGCGCGACGACATTCAGGGGATCGACGCGGCGATCCTCATGCACCCGCGCGTGTGGGAGGCGAGCGGGCACGTCGCCGGGTTCACCGACCCGATGGTCGACTGCAAGAACTGCAAGAAGCGCTTTCGCGCCGACGACCCGAAGATCAAGGGGACGCCGGGGACGCCGGACGCGCAGTGCCCGGCGTGCGGGATGAAGGGGACGCTTTCCGAGGCGCGGCTGTTCAACCTCATGTTCAAGACGTTCATGGGGCCGGTCGAGGACACGGCCAGCGTCGTCTACCTGCGCCCGGAGACGGCGCAGGGGATCTACGTGAACTTCCTGAACGTCCAGCAGAGCACGCGGCAGAAGGTGCCGTTCGGCATCGCGCA
>DATFPD010000671.1:0-8689 GCA_035265005.1 Gemmatimonadaceae bacterium
GGCCCAGGCGATCAGCTCGCGCGGGTCGTTGGCCTGGGCCGCCGTGAGCACAGCGCCGGCGAGGGCCGTGGCGGGCTCGCGGCCGTCCGCGGACGCGGCGACGATGCCTAACGCACGCCGCCCGATCCACGACCCGCTGCCCTCGTCGCCAAAGACCGGGCCCCAGCCGCCGCAGCGCGCGAACTGGCCCGCGGGCCCGCGCCCGAACGCCACCGAGCCGGTGCCCGCGATCAGCAGGACGCCGGCGCCCTCGCCGAACGCGTCGTCCAGCGCCACGGTCGCGTCGGGCACCACCACCAGCTCGTCGGCGAGCGAGAGCGGCTCGAGCGCGGCGACGAGCGCCTGACGCTGGGGCTCGTCGCCCACGCCGGCGACGCCGACGCAGAGGACGCGCGGCCGGACGTCCGCGCGCCGGGCGTCGGCCAGCGCGCTCCGCACCGCCTCGGAGATCACCGCCGCCGAGTGCTCGGCGCCGCCGGGGCGAACGGCGCTGCCCGGCCCCTCGGCGCTGCCGATCTCCTTCCCGCGCGCGTCGGCGACCACGACTTTCGTCTTCGAGCCGCCGCCGTCCACCCCGACGACGATCGGCGCGCCCTCGCTCATGCCGCGCGCGCGCGCATCGAGTCTTCGGCGGCGCGCGCCGAGGGGCCCGGCTCCGGGTGCGTGTAGGACGACAGGATGCCCACCGCGAGCGTGATCGTCGTGCCGATCAGCACGTACCACGGCCAGGCGATGCGCCCGAACGGCCCGAGGACCCCGGCGAGCCCCGGGACCCACGCGCTCACCTGACGCGCGAAGACGATGAACGCCATCGAGAGGATCGCCACCGCCATGCCAGTGATGGCGTCGCGCTGGATCGCACGGCGCCAGTAGATCCCCAGGAAGAACCCGCCGAGCAGCGCGCCGTAAGTGAACGACGCGATGCCGAGTGCGATCACCACCACCGGCGTCCCCTGCTCCTTGAACAGGAGCGCCCCGAGCGTGAGCCCCACGCCCCACATCAGCGCGAACAGCTTCCCCATGCGGAGCGTCTCGGGGTCCTCGGCTCGCCGGCCGGTGAGCGGCAGGTAGATGTCGTGCGTCGTCGTCGCCGCGAGCGAGTTGATCGCGCCCGAGTGCGTGCTCATCGTCGCGGCGACGATGGCGGCCAGAATGAGCCCCAGGAGCCCGGGCGGCATTCGCTCGACGATGAACGTGGGGAAGATGGCGTCGGGCGCCGCGAACGTTCGTCCGCCGTAGAACACCCAGAGCCCCACGCCCACCAGGAGGAAGAGGGTGAACTGGAGGAAGACGGCGAAGCCGCTGCCGATGATCGCGACCTGCGCGTCTCGCAGGCTCCGAGAAGAGAGCAGCCGCTGGACGATCAGCTGGTCGGCGCCGTGCGACGCCATGGCGAGGAAGGCGCCGCCGAGCACGCCGGCGAACACCGTGTGCGGACGGTCGATCCCCGTGTACCAGTCGACGGCGGTGAGCTTGCCGGCGGCGGCGGCCTGGTCGAGAATGGCCGACCAGCCGCCCGGGATCGACCGGCCGAGCAGTACCATCGCCGAGATGCCGCCCAGGAGATACACGCCCGCCTGCACGAGCTCCGTCCAGACCACCGCCTTCATCCCGCCGCGGTAGGTGTAGACGACGGTGAGGAGGCCCAGGATCAGGATCGCCGCCGGCATCACGTACTGCTTCGGGATCACCGGGCCGATAATGAGCGCGATCGGGATCGCGGTGGCGAAGACGCGCACGGCGTCGGCCATCGCCCGCGTGACCATGAAGACGATCGAGGTGAAGCGGCGCGTCTCGGGCCCGAATCGCCGCTCGAGCAGTGTGTACGCGGTGACGAGGTCGCCGTGGTAGTAGCGCGGGAGGAGGATGAACGCCACGCCGACCCGGCCGAGGATGTACCCGGCGACCACCTGGAGGAAGCCGAGGTTGCCGAGGTAGGCCAGCCCCGGGATGCTGATGAACGTGAGCGCGCTCGTCTCGCTGGCGACGATCGAGAAGAGCACCGCCCACCACGGGATGGCGCGGTCGGCGACGAAGTAGTCCTTGGCGTCGCGCTGGCGCCGCCCGACGTACATGCCGAGCGCCGTCGTGCCGCCGAGGTACGCCACCAGCACCAGCGCGTCGAGCAGGGTGAAGGTGCGCTGCATCTGAAAGGAGGGTGATCCTTCCTCTTCGCGTCGCTCAGAGTCAGGATGGTCGAGTGACGCGAAGCGTCACTCGACCACGTACGCTTCCATCGCGAAGTAGGCCGCCAGCCCCAGCTCGTCGAGCATGCGCGCCGTGTCCTTGTTGCGCTGCTCCACGCGCTGCCAAAACTCGCGCTCGTCCTGCCCGGGGAAGGGCGCCGAGTCCTTCTGCGACTGGTGCTTGAAGATCGCCTGGATCTTGAGCCGCTGCTCCTCCTGCGACATCGGCACGAGCCACGTGGCCTCGGTGATCGGCCACTCCTGCCAGGCGCCCCTGTACAGCCAGACCTCCGGCCGCTTCCAGCGGCCGGAAGCCTGCGTCGGTTGGGATGCGCCGTCGCTCGGCGACGGCGCCTGCTCCTCGCCCCGGGTGGCGCTGGCCGGGGCGCCGGCTTCGCGCTCGAGCTCCTCCAGCGCGCCGTCGATCGCTTCCTTGCACATGCGGTGCGTGCCGTGCGGGTCGCTCAGGTCGCCGGCGACGAAGATGATCTCGGGCTCGAGCTCCTCCAGCAGCGCGCGGACGATCGCCACGTCCTCCGGGCCGATGGGGTCCTTGGCGACCTTGCCGGTCTGATAGAACGGCAGATTCAGGAAGCGCGCGTTCTTCGCGCTCAGCCCCATGACCTCGATCCCGCTCACCGCCTCGGACTCGCGGATGAGGCGCTTGATGTCCTGGATCTCGGGGATGTCGATCTCGCCCGGCTCCTTGGTGGCGAGGAACTCGTAGACCTTCTCGGCGAGCCCCGGGGTCTCGCCGCAGCCGACCCGCAGGTCGCGCTCCATGCGCTGCATGAAGTCCACGTAGCGGCGCACGTCGTGGTCGAAGACGGCGATGTTGCCGCTCGTCATGTAGGCCACGGTCATGTCGTTCTCGTTCTCGACGAACTTCCGCAGGATCCCGCCCATCGAGATCACGTCGTCGTCCGGGTGCGGGGAGAAGCAGATCACCCGCTTGCCGCGCGGCAGCTTCGACTTGCCGCGGATCTTGGCGCCGAGCTGGTTGAAGACGTAGCCGTTCACCGCGCCGGGCGAGCCGTAGCGGGCGACGAGCGACGACATCTTGTGCTCGGAGTAGTCCCGCTGCGTGAGGTGCAGGATCGGCCGCTTCGCCTGGTGGGAGAGCCACACCACCGCGCGGAGGGTCAGATCCGGCGTCCACTGCACCTCGTCGATCAGCCAGGGCGTGGCGACGCGCGTGAGGTCCGCGGCCGCCGCGCGGTCGACGTAGAACGTCGTGTCGGGGTGCCGCTGGAGGAACGTCGCCGCCACCTCGACGTCGATGTCCCCTTCGACCGACCGCCTGACGATGGCCGCCTTGTGCTCGCCGGTGGCGAGGATGGCGATCTCGCGCGCCCCCTGAATCGTGGCCACGCCCATCGTGATGGCCTCGCGCGGGACGTTCTCCTCGCCGAAGAAGTCGGCGGAGGCGTCCATGCGCGTGATGCGGTCGAGGTGCACGAGCCGCGTGCGGCTCTCGGCGCCCGAGCCGGGCTCGTTGAAGCCGATGTGCCCGGTCTTGCCGATGCCCAGGATCTGAAAGTCAATCCCGCCGTAGCGCTCGATCTCGTTCTCGTACCAGCGGACGTGGTCGTCGACCTCCTCGCGCGGGACGTCGCCGCGCGGGATGTGGACGTTCCGCGGGTCGATGTCGATGTGCGTGAACAGGTTCTCCCACATGAACCGGTAGTAGGAGTGGATGCTGTCCGGCGCCATCGGGTAGTACTCGTCCAGGTTGAACGTGATGACGTTGCGGAAGCTCAACCCTTCGTGCCGGTGCATCCGGATCAGCTCCCGGTACACGCCAATCGGGGTGGAGCCGGTGGCGAGGCCCAGCACGCAGTGCTCGCCGGCCACGTTACGCTCGCGGATCATCGTCGCGATCCGGCTGGCCACCAGCCGGGCGATGTCGAGGTGGTCGTCGACGATGATGGTGCGGATGCGCTCCAGATGCGTCGGCACGCTGTGCGCAATACGCGAAGGCCCGCGACCTGACATCAGCTCGCGGGCCTCCAGCGCGGTGCCGGCGTCCGGGCGGGCGCCAGTTACCGTCTTTGCCATGGGGTTGGTCTGTGTGCTCCGGGTGTCCCGGCGCGTGCTACGCGGAGAACGAGCTGCCGCAGCCGCAGCCGCCCGTGGAGTTCGGATTCTTGAAGGTGAAGCCGGACCCCTGCATCGACGTGACGTAGTCGATCGTGACGCCGTTCAGATACTGGGCGCTGAAGGGGTCGACGAACACCTTGAACTCCGACATGTCCATGACCACGTCGTCGTCGGCCGGCTGATCTTCGATCAGCAGCCCGTACTTGAAACCGCTGCAGCCGCCCGGCTGTACGCTCACGCGCAGCCCGCCGCTGTGGGCGTCCACCCCCTCGGCCTCCATGAACTTCTTGACCTCGGCACCCGCCACGGGCGTGACCGTGAGTCCGAGGTCAGGCGTCTGTGCAGTGCTCATTCGTTGCCTCCTGAGAATATCGAGCGCGGCGCGGGGCCGCGGATAACTCGTTGAAATATAGAGCCCCTGGCGGCTGCGGACTAGGCGTCTGGCGGACTGGGCGTCTGGTCGAGGGGACCCTTCGCTGCTCTTGGGGCAGGCACCGCGCCTGCCCCGAGCGCAGCGAAGGGTCCCGTACTTCAATCTGCGGCGACTGGCCGCGCCTCCGGCACGGTCGCGCGCTGCGGCTCCGGCTCCTCGTTTCGGAAGGAGCGGGCGATCCAGGCGAAGGCGACGGCGGCGATCAGGAGCAGGATGAGTCCGCTGCCGAGCTGGCCGAAGACGATCTTGCCGATGCCGAATAGCGACGAGTAGACGGCGACGATTCCGGCGATCCAGTTCGTCCACGCCAGCGCCCCGCCGGGGATCGGCTCCCGGCCGAAGCCCAGCCGCTCCGACACGCGGGCCCAGCCAGGGCCGCCAGGGCGTACGCGCCGATAGAACGAGTCCAGGATGGCGTCAGGCTCCGGCTTCGTCAGGAAGGTCACCGAGAACCACACGACCGTGCTGATTCCGACAGTCACCAGCATCACTGTCGCCTCGATCCGCGGGTCGCCGGCCTGGAAGCGAGAGGGGATCGTGTTCAGCGCGATCAACGACACGACGAACGAAGTGACCATGGCGCTGATCTCCGACCACGCGTTGATCCGCCACCAGTACCAGCGGAGGATCAGCACGAGTCCCGTCCCGGCGCCGAGGGCGAGGAGCAGCGTCCACGCTCCCTCGACCGACTTGAGGTTGAGCGAGACGATGATCGACGCCAGGAACAGGAAGACCGTGGCCCAGCGCGACACCGTCACGTAGTGGTGCTCGGTCGCGGTCTTGTTGATGAAGCGGCGGTAGAAGTCGTTCACGAGGTACGACGCGCCCCAGTTGAGCTGCGTGGCCACCGTCGACATGTAGGCGGCGGCGAAGCCGGCCATCATCACCCCCTTCCACGGGCTCGGCAGGTAGTCCACCACCGCCCGCACGTAGCCGGACTCCTTGTCTTCGAGCGTCGGGTAGAGAATCACCGTAGCCAGGCCGGTCACGATCCACGGCCAGGGGCGCAGCGCGTAGTGGGCGACCTGGAAGAACAGCGTCGCCAGCACGCCGTCGCGCTCGGTCTTGGACGAGAAGATGCGCTGGGCGACGTACCCGCCGCCGCCGGGCTCGGCGCCAGGGTACCAGGCGGCCCACCACTGCACGCTCAGGAACACCGCCAGCGCCAGCAGCGGCATCCACGGGTACGCCTCGATCCCGTTGGGCCCCACGCGCACCGGCAGCACGCTCAGCGCCGCCGTCTCGCTCCCGAAGTGCTGCGCCAGCCCCTGCTTCAGCGCCCCCATCCCGCCGACCGCGTTCACGGCGTAGATCGCGAGGATGATCACCGCCGACATCTTGATGACGAACTGCACCAGGTCCGTCCACAGCACGGCCCACATCCCGGCGGCGCTCGAGTACGCGACGGTGATCACGAAGCAGACGCCGACCGCCAGGATGGGCGAGATCCCGAGCGTGATCGTCAGGATCTTGATCATCGCCCGCGTCACCCAGCCCAGGATGATCAGGTTGATCGGGATCGCGAGGTAGAGCGCCCGGAAGCCGCGCAGCGCCGCGGCGGGCGCGCCCGCATAACGAATCTCGGCGAACTCGACGTCCGTCATCACGTTCGCCCGCCGCCAGAGCCGCGCGAACAGGAACACCGTGAGCATCCCGCTCATCACGAAGTTCCACCACAGCCAGTTCCCCGCGACGCCCTTGCTCGCCACGAGCCCCGTGACGACGAGCGGGGTGTCGGCCGCGAACGTGGTGGCGACCATCGAGGCGCCGGCGAGCCACCACGGCACCTGGCGACCCGACAGGAAGTACTCGTTCAGACTCTCGCCGCCCCGCTTCGTGTACAGGAGTCCGATTCCCGCCGAGAGCAGGAAGTACGCAGCGACGATCGCCCAGTCGACGACGGTGAGATTCATGGACGCTGCCCGGGAGTGGAAGGTGGGCCCGACGACGGCGATCCGGCGGCGGGGGCGAGCGGGACGCGCGTGGAGAGCGTTGACACGACGGCGTCGGCGAGCCGCACCCGGACCTCGCCGATGCGCCGGTTCTCGCGGGTCGGGTTGACCCGGTTGGTCAGCAGGATCACGAACAGGTCGCGCGCGGGGTCCATCCAGATCGACGTCCCGGTGAACCCGGTGTGGCCGAACGCCCGCGCCGACATCAGGTGACCGGCGGAGTTGCTCCCAGTCGGCGTTTCCCACCCCAGCGCCCGGCGCGACACCACCGTGTCCTGCGCGCGCTCGAACTCGGCGAGCGTCGCCGCCGGAATCACCTCCCGGGCGCCGACCGTCCCGTTATGCAGGTACATCTGCGCGAACCGCGTCAGGTCTGCGGCCGTACTGAACAGCCCCGCGTGCCCCGCGACCCCGCCGAGCGCGTAGGCGTTCTCGTCGTGTACCTCGCCGCGGAGGTGCCGCTGCCGCCAGGGGTCCACCTCGGTCGGCGCGATGCGGTCGCGAAGGGCGGGGGACGGGCGAAATCCGGTCGAGGGCATCCCGATGGGCTCGAAGACGTGCCGCCGCGCGTACTCGTCGAGGCGCTCGCCGCTCACCCGCTCGACGATCCGCCCCAGGAGAACCGCGTTGAGGTCGCTGTAGACGTAGCGAATGCCGGGGAGGGTGTCGAGCTGGGTGGCGATCACGAGCGCCATCGCCGACTCGGGGCTGGTTGCTTCCTTGTACAGCGGTCGCCAGGCGGGGAGCCCGGAGGAGTGCGTCAGCAGGTGCCGGAGCGTGACCCGCTCCTTGTTCGGCCCCGTCCACTCCGGCAGGTACCGCTGCACCGGCGCGTCGAGATCGATCTTTCGCACGCCGACGAGCTGCTCCACGGCGCTGGTCGTGGCGATCACCTTGGTGAGCGACGCCATGTCCCAGATCGTGTTCCGGTCCGGGCGCGGCGCGTCGGCCGCCCAGTCGATGCGGCCGGCGCCGTACTCGGCGATCACCCCGTCGCGCGTCCCCACGACGGCGTACGCGCCGGGGAAGGCGCTGTCGGCGACCGCGCGGTCGAGGACGCGCTGGACGGTGTCGGCGACCGCCCGCCGCACCGCCGCCGCGAGCATCGGCGACGATTCGCCACGCGCCGCAACCGATTGGTCAGGCGAGTTCGGCGAACCAGCCGTAGATTCCCCAGCGGGGGGGGGCCCCTCCGAGGTCGAGACGGGCGTGCTCCCGCGCCGCACGCAGCCGCCGAGCGAGATCGCGACGCAGAGCGCGCCCGCCGCGACGCCGCGAGCCGCGGTCATCGCGACGCCTCCGCCCGCCCGGCGTCGCGGCGCATGCCGTCGCCGCGCTGGAAGAAGCCGGGAAGGCTGATCGGCGCGCGGCCGGTCACGCTCGCGAGACCCACCAGCGCCCGCGCCGCGGCCCGCTCGACCGGCGCGTTGACGCCATAGGTCACCATGTAGGTGCCGACCGAGGGGAACTGCCGGATCACGTACGGATTGCCGTACGCGACCACGACGACCTTCTCGCGCTTCGCCAGCTCGTCGATCCAGTCGGCGATCGGCTGCGGAATGGCCGTGCGACCCTCGCCCTCGACGCGGCGGACGTAGCTGTTGACGATCACCCGGTCCGCGCCGCGCACGGTGGCGGCAATCGAGTCCAGGTCGGCGCGGGACGTCCCCGGCCCGACGCGAAAAGTCCGCGCGCCCCGCACGCCTGCCGCGCGCAGCTCGCTCGTGAAGGTCCGGCCGGCCAGCAGCTCGGTGGGCGGCGCGTACATGATGACCGCGGTCTGTCGCACGTCGCGCCACGGGATCAGGCTGTCGCGGTCGCGCAGGAGCGTGAGCGCACGGTCGGCGATCTCCTGGGCGATCTGCCGGTGCGCCGGCGCGCCCACGACCTCGCGCAGAGCCCCGAGGTCCACGCGGGGGTCGGACATGAGCCCCAGTCTGGCCTTGAGCTCGAGGACGCGGCGCGCGCTCGCCTCGATCCGCTCGGGGGTGATCTCGCCGCGCTCGACCGCCGCCACC
>DATFPD010000672.1:0-3843 GCA_035265005.1 Gemmatimonadaceae bacterium
TCTCGCCGAACGCCTAACGGGGTGGTACGCCACGCCGCCCCGCCACTACCACACGCTGGCCCACGTCGAGGCCATGCTCGGCGAGTGGCGCGCCCTGCGCGACGCCGGCGTCCCGGGGACCTCCGCCCGCCCCCGGGAGTGGGCGGCGGCGGTGCTCTTCCACGACGCCGTGTACGTCGCCGGCCGCGCCGACAACGAGGCCGAGAGCGCCGCGCTCGCCGCCCGCCACGCGCCGGAGCACTTCCCGGGCGTGAACACGGAGGCAGTTACGCGGCTGATCGCGCTGACCGCGCTGCACGGCGCCAGGCTCCCGCCCGACCTCACCGGCGAGGAGCGGCTCTTCCTCGACACCGACATGGCCATCCTCGGCGCGGGCCCCGCCGAGTACCGGCGCTACGCCGAGGGCGTGCGCGCCGAGTTCGTGCCGGCCGTCGGCGCGCTGCCGTACCGCTTCGGCCGCGCCAGGTTCCTGCGCGCGCTGCTGGCGAGCGACCGGATCTTCCTCTCGGACTACTACCACGAGCGCCGCGACGCCCGCGCGCGGGCGAACCTCCGGGAAGAACTGGAGAGCGTGAAATTCTGGTGAGAGACGCGTCCCGCATCCCGCGTCCCGCACCCCGGTTAGATTCCCACCCGCCGCGCACCGGGGCGCGGCGCGTCGGACTTCGATTAGCACGGACTCACCGAATGCTCCCAGCACGTCAGCGCGCGCGCCTGCTCGCCGCGATCTCCATCTCGGCCGCGGTCGCGTCGGCCGTCCTGGCTCAGGACAGCACCAGGGGCGGCGCGCCGGCGAAGAAGAACGCGCCCCGCCGCCAGGCCGCCGCTCGTCAGGCGCGGGACACGACCGCGCGCCGGGACACGGCGGCGAAGCCCAAGCGCCGGTTGTGCGCCGGCACCGGCCCGCAGTCGTGCGACACGGTGCACCGCGCCTTCAAGGACACCGCGCTCGACAGGCTCTGGCCCGTCAGCGGCCCGGCACCGCTCCCCGGCTCCATCCTGCCCGCGAAGCGCATCGTCGCGTTCTACGGGAATCCGAATTCGAGACGGATGGGCATCCTCGGCGAGTTCGGGCCGGACACGATGCTGCGCAAGCTGGACTCGGTCGCCGACGTCTGGCGCCGCGTGGATCCGAAGACGCCGGTCCAGCCGGCGCTGCATCTGATCGCCGTCGTCGCGCAGGCGGGGGCGGGCAAGGACCGCAAGTACCGGCTGCGGATGGACAGCTCGCTGATCGAGACGGTCTACGGCTGGGCGAAGTCGCGGAACGCGATCATGTTCGTCGACGTGCAGGTGGGGCACAGCACGCTCCAGCAGGAGCTGCCCTGGCTCGAGCGCTTCCTGCGCCGCCCCGACGTGCACCTCGGGATCGACCCCGAGTTCTCGATGAAGAACACCACCCTCGCGCCGGGCAAGAAGATCGGCACCTACGACGCGGCGGACGTCAACTACGCGTCGCGCTTCCTCGCCGAGCTGGTGGACAAGTACAAGCTCCCGCCGAAGGTGCTGATCGTGCACCGCTTCACGCGGAAGGGGGTGACGAACTACAAGGACATCAAGCTCGACCCGCGGGTGCAGATCGTTATGCACATGGACGGCTTCGGCGCCCCGTGGCTCAAGCGCGACTCGTTCTGGAGCTACGTCAAGAAGGAGCCGGTGCAGTTCGTCGGCTGGAAGCAGTTCACCAAGCGCAAGAACGACAACCCGCCGACCCCCGAGGCCGCGGTGTTCAAGCTCTTCCCGACGCCGGTGTACGTGCAGTACCAGTAGGGAAGGGGGATGCGGGACGCGGGACGCGGGACGCGCACGGAGGGTCGGGCGGCGCGACGCGGGCCACCCGGCCGGGACGTGGGCGGGGCGTCGCGCGCGACGCCCCCCGGCATCCCGATCGTGAACCGCCCCACCGGCGTCGCAATCATTCCGTGCGCGTCCCGCGTCCCGCGTCCCGCATCCCGCATCCCGCATCCCGTTCCTCCGGCCGGAATCGTGCATAGGTGCTCTCCCCCACGTCGACACGCACGAGACCGAGCTGGAGCGAGACGCGATGGAGCGCACCGAGAACCCCACCGATACCACCACGACCGCCCCGTCCGACACCGTGACCGCCGGGGCGGCGCCCGCGGCCGCGGCGCCCCCCGTGGCGTCGCCGGGCGGCGCGCCCCCGCCGGCGGCAACCACCGACGCGTCGGCATCGGCGACGCTGCCGGCGAGCGAGTCGCCTGACGCCGCCGGCGCCCCCGCCGCGGACGCCGCGCCGGCGCCCGACGCGGGCGCGACCGTGGCGGCCGCCGCGGCCTCTGCCCCGGCCGGCGTCGAGCAGCAGGCGCCGGCGCAGCCCGCGCCCACGCCGCCCCCCACTTCGGCCGCGCCGCCGGCCAAGACCAAGGGCGTGGCTGACATCGTGTTCCTCGTCGACGTCACGGGCAGCATGGCGCCGATCATCGACGCCCTCCGCCGCAACATCGAGAGCTTCATCGACTCGCTCGGCGCCGGCGACGCCAACAACGCGCCGCCGGTGAAGGACTGGCGCGGGAGGGTCGTCGGCTACCGCGACATCGAGACCGACCGCGACTGGCTCGTCGACAACCCGTTCGTGCGCGACGCCGTCGCCCTCAAGGCGCAGCTGGCCGCGCTCCGCGCCGAGGGCGGCGGCGACGAGCCCGAGTCGCTCCTCGACGCGCTGTACAAGCTGGCGACGATGGAGGCCTCGCCCAAGGGCGCGCAGGCCGAGGACCCGCGCAAGTGGCGCTACCGCAGCGACGCCGCGCGCGTCGTGGTCGTGTTCACCGACGCGTCGTTCCGCGAGACGATGTCGATTCCCGAGGCGAAGGGCGGCAGCCTCCAGGACGTCGCCAACGTGGTGATGGCGAACCGGATCATCCTCAGCCTCTTCGCGCCGAACATGGAGGGCTACGACCGGCTGAGCCAGATCGACAAGTCGGAGTGGGAGGCGATCGAGTACCCCGGGCTCAACCCCCAGGAGGCCCTCCAGAAGTTCACCGCCGACCCGGCCAACTTCCGCAACACCCTGAAGCAGCTCGCCGCCAGCGTCTCGAAGTCGGCGGCGACGGTGGCCCTGTAGCGGAGACGCGGGACGCGGGACGCGGGACGACGCACGGCGTCCCGCGTCCCGCGTCCCGCATCCCGGTTCGAGCCAACCGACTAACCGATGGCAAAGAAGCTCAAGGTCGGCGATTCCATCCGCGGCTACCAGGTCACGAAGGTGTTCGGGCCGGGGGCGATGGCGATCTCGTACGCGGCGCAGAGTCCGGCGGGGCAGCGCATCTTCCTCAAGCAGTACAAGTCGCCGTCGCCGGCGGTGGTGTGGTACAGGGCGTACGTCGACTACCAGCAGGAGGTCGCGAGCCGCATCCGCGGGGGGAAGGCGGCCAACTACGCCGTGCGGCTGGTGGACGCGTTCGAGGAGACGTGGGGCGGGCCCTGCTACTTCCAGGCGTACGAGTTCGTGGAGCACGGCGGGGACCTGGAGAAGATCTCCGAGCAGGAGCGCGAGGCGCAGCGCGCGAGCGGCGCCCGCTCGATCTTCGAGGACCCGAAGCTCTGGGAGCGCCACGTCACCTGGGCCAAGGTGTTCATGGCCGGCATCGCCGCGCTGCACGAGGCGCAGATCGTCCACGCCGACCTCAAGCCGCCTAACGTCTTCCTGCTGCGCGACGAGTCGCTTGGCGCGGGCTACCAGCTCAAGCTGATCGACATGGACTTCTCGGTGCTCGCCGACCGGCGCGCGCCGTGGCACGGCTTCCAGGGCTACGTCGGCTCTGACAACTACCGCTCGCCCGAGCACATGACGAAGGGCGCGACGCCGACGCCCGCGTCCGACGT
>DATFPD010000673.1:0-2716 GCA_035265005.1 Gemmatimonadaceae bacterium
CTTCGCGGATCCTGTTCATGAACATGACGAATGCTCCTTGGGTGAGCTCTCTGTCGGGACGCGGTGTTGAAGTCTACCACCGAGGCGCCGAGACACCGAGGAGGGGCACACCGACGAGGGGCCCCCCGCCGGTCGGCTTCGCTGAAGAACGATTGAACCGCAGAGGACGCGGAGGACGCAGAGGACGGCACACGGGAGGGGGCCCCCCAACGCTCTTCGACATCTCGTCCCGGCAGGGAGGCCCTCTCTTGTGTGCCCGCCCTCTGTGTCCCGGTGCCTCTGTGGTCGAACTCATCCGTCAATCGGCCGCCGCGGGGGCCGGCTGGTCGGCGTCGCGGCGGGCCGGGGTGAGCACGTAGTCGTCAGGCACGACGCGGGCGACGCGGCGGCGGTAGCGCCAGGTGTGGTCGGGCCAGAGGGTGGAGTTGCGGCCGGTGGCGTCCAGGTACCAGCTTCGGCAGCCGCCGGCGACCCAGACGGTCCCCGCCATGCGCCGGTCCACCTCGCGCACCCACGCCGACTCCGCCTCGGCCCGCGGCTCGACCGCGCCCGCGCCGTGCTGGTCCATCAGGCGCACCACGCCCATCACGTGCTCGAGCTGCGCCTCGAGCATGTACACCACCGACGTGTGGCCGAGTCCCGTGTTCGGCCCGGGGAGCACGAACAGGTTAGGGAAGCCGGCCACCGTCGTCCCCGCGTAGGCGCGCGGGCTGCCGCCCCACGCGTCGGTCAGCGAGCGCCCGTCGGCGGCGCGCACGTGGTGGGCGAGCGGCTGGTCGGTGGGCTGGAAGCCCGTGCCGAAGATGATCGCGTCCACCGGGCGCTCGACGCCGTCCTCCCCCACCACCGACCACGCTCGGACCTCCGCCACCGTGCCGGTCACGACCTCGACGTTAGGCCGCGTCAGCGCCGGGTAGTAGTCGTTCGAGATCAGGACGCGCTTGCACCCTATGCGGTACGACGGCGTGAGCTTCCGACGCAGCGCCGGGTCCCGCACCGCCTTCCGCAGGTGCGCCAGCGCCATCCGCTCGGCGAGCCGCGCCAGCGCCGCGTGCCGGAACGGGACCAGCAGCAGCTCGCGGCGCAGGTAGATCCACCCGCGCAGGACGCGCTGGAGCGCCGGCGCACGGCGGAAGAGCGCCCGCTCGAACGCGCCGAGCGGCCGGTCGTGGCGCGGGATGATCCAGGGCGGCGTGCGCTGGAAGACGTGCAGCCGCTCGACCAGCGGCTGGATCTCCGGCACGAACTGGATCGCCGACGCGCCCGTGCCGATGACGGCCACGCGCTTCCCCCTGAGGTCGAGCTCGTGGTCCCAGCACGCCGAGTGGAACGCGCGCCCCTCGAACCGCTCGATCCCGGGGAGCCGCGGCACCGCCGGGTCGCTCAGCGCGCCGGACGCCATCACGAGCAGCGAGGCGCTGTACTCGCCGCGCGTCGTCTCGATGCGCCAGCGCTGCGACGCGTCGTCCCACCGCGCGTCGCACACCTCGTGGCCGAAGCGGATGTGCGGCAGCAGCCCGTAGTCGCGCGCCACGCGCTGAAGGTACGCCCAGATCTCCGGCTGCCGGGAGAAGCTGTGGCTCCACTCCGGGTTCGGCGCGAACGAGAAGGAGTACAGGTGCGACTGCACGTCGCACGCGCAGCCGGGGTAGCTGTTGTCCCGCCAGGTGCCGCCCAGTTCCCTAGCCCGCTCGAGGATCACGAGGTCGTGGATCCCCGCCTGCTTCAGTCGGATGGCCGCGCCGAGCCCGGCGAAGCCGCTGCCGACTATCGCGACTCGTACGTGCGTGCGGTCCTGCGTCCAGCGGTCTCGACCGGTCATGACTGCGGTTCGATTTCGACGAAGCTCTTGCACGGATGACGAATGGATATAACATTGGCCCCATCATGCTGCCCGTCACCCTCTACTTTTCGCGCTACTTTTATTTCGGCTTCCGGAATCCCGGGGGGCGAGCGGCGCGCGCATAGGTAGAGTCGAAGACGGCACTCCACGTCAGCGCGGCAACCGGCCCCCGGGATCTCCCGGGGGCCTTTTCGTTTTCCGCCGTGCGAGCTCGGTCACTCCACCGGAGGCACCACCCCATGTCCGCACTCCCACTCGTCGCGCGCGACGCGACCCGCCCGCTCCACCAGACCGTCGTCCACGTGGGCGGCACGACGGCCGGCGTGGGTCGCGCGAGCTTCGGCGGCCCGGCGGTCGCGGTGATCGCGGGCCCGTGCTCCGTGGAAGGGCTCGACATGATGCTCGACACGGCCGCCGCCGCGCGCGCCGCGGGCGCGGTGATGCTTCGCGGCGGCGCGTACAAGCCGCGCACCTCCCCGTACGCCTTCCAGGGGCTCGGCGAAGCGGCGCTCGAGATGCTCGGCGAGGCGCGCGCGGCGTCCGGTCTGCCGGTGGTGACCGAGGTGATGGACCCGCGGCAGGTGGAGCTCGTGGCCTCGCACGCGGACATGCTCCAGATCGGCGCGCGCAACATGCAGAACTACGCCCTGCTGACCGAGGTCGGGCAGAGCGGCGTGCCGGTGCTCCTCAAGCGCGCGCCGTCGGGGACGATCGCCGAGCTGCTGCACGCCGCCGAGTACGTGCTCGCGGCCGGCAACGCGCAGGTGGTGCTGTGCGAGCGCGGCATCCGCACCTTCGAGTCGGCCACCCGCAACACGCTCGACGTGTCGGCGGTGCCGGTGCTCAAGGAGCGGACGCACCTTCCTGTGATCG
>DATFPD010000674.1:0-7830 GCA_035265005.1 Gemmatimonadaceae bacterium
GTTGTGTGAGAATGAGTATACGCGTTCGGGAGAACGCGCAAGGGGTAGGTACGCCTCCTCCGTCGGGACGGGGATCCCTTCCTGCGCTCGGGGTGTCGTAGCGCGTCGCGCGCGACGCGCTACGACACCTTTCGCGTCTTCTTCCGCAGGAAGTCCATCAGGATGAACTGCCCCAGCGTCATCGTGTTCGTGAAGTACGCCTTCCCCTTCGAGATCTCGCTGACGCGCTTGACGAACTCCACCAGGGCGCGGTCGCGGGCGAGCATGAAGGTGTTGATCATGACTCCGGAGCGGCGGCAGTTCGCGACCTCGCGCAGCGTGGTCGCGATCACGGTCGCGTCGAGCCCCATCGAGTTCTTGTAGATCTGGCCGTTCGGCATCGTCAGCGCGCTCGGCTTGCCGTCGGTGATCATGACGATCTGCCGCATGTCCTTCTTCTGCGCGAGCAGGATGCGGCGGGCGAGCTTGAGCCCCTCGGCGGTGTTCGTGTGGTACGGGCCGACCTGCGCGCGCGCCAGCGCGGCGAGCGGGATCTCCTCGGCCGAGTCGTGGAAGAGCACGACGCGGAGCGAGTCGCCGGGGAACTGCGTGCGGATCAGGTGCGTGAGCGCGAGCGCCACCTTCTTCGCCGGCGTGAAGCGGTCCTCGCCGTAGAGGATCATCGAGTGCGACGTGTCGAGCATGAGCACCGTCGCGCACGACGACCGGTACTCGGCCTGGCGCACCATCAGGTCCGAGTAGTCGAGGTCGAGCGGCGACTCGCACTTGCCCGTCCGGCAGAGCGCGTTCTTCAGCGTCTCGTTGACGTCGATGTTGAGCACGTCGCCGAACTCGTACTGCTTGCTCCAGCCGTCGGCCTCGACGCCGGTGGCGAGGTACGGCGTGTCGTGGCTGCCGAAGCTCGACTTTCCGAGCGAGCCCAGGATGCCGCGCAGCGTCTTGTAGCCGAGGAAGTCGATCCCCTTCTCGGTGAGGTTGAACTCCACCTGGCGCGACGCGGCGTGGGCGAGCGAGCCCTTCCCCTCCACGTGCTGGTGCGTGCTCGGCATCTGCGGCGGGGCGTCCATGTTCAGGTAGCCCTCGGCCACCAGCCGCTGCACCAGCTCGTCGAGCAGCTTGGCGAGCTTGGCCTGCGACTCCTCGTCGCCCTCGCCGCGCAGCGCCTCGAGCATCTCGGGGCTGAACTGGCCGCTCTCGATCAGCGCGTTCAGGATCGCCTCCTTCAGCGCGTCGAGCGACCGGTCTTCCTCGCCGCCGAACTCCCCCCAGTACGGGTGGTAGTGCTTCCCGCCGGCGAACCCGGACTGGAGCAGAAAGTCGGCGAGCTTCCCGAGCAGCGACTGCAGGTCCACCGCGTCGGCAAGCTCGGGGCTGAACTTGGAGTAGGTGTGGAAGCGCATACCGGAAAGTACCTCCGTGCGTGCCCGGGCGCACCCCGGTGCCTGGGCAGCGGCCGATCACAGGAAGTATCCGCGTGCATTTGCGCGCATCTGCGGCCAGCACTCTCGGTCGTGCTTGACCGAGTGGGGCCCGCGGGTAAGTTCGGCCGCATGCCCACGGTCGAGGAGGAGCTGCTCGCGCTCGAGGCGCGGCTGGACGAGGCGCGGATGCGCGGCGACGGCGAGCTGTTCTCGAACGTGCTCGCGGACGATTTTCGCACCACGAATCCGGTCGGCACTGTCACCGGCAAGCAGCAGGCGCTCGACGACGCGGCGTCCGGGCGGCTGAAGGTGCACTCCTCGCGCTCGACCGGGATCGTCGTGCGGCCGATCGGGGCGAACGCCGCCGTCGTCACCGGGCGCGCCGACATGCGCGCCGCCTTCCGCGGCTTCGACATCAGCGGCGCCTTCATCTACACCCACGTGTACGTGAGGCGGAACGACGGGCGGTGGCAGGTCGTGGCCGCGCACTCGTCGCGCCTCCTGCCCGACTGGCTCTACCTCGTCGCGATCCGGATTGCGAACCTGTTCCGGCTGGCGCCGCGGTGACGGAGGGGGCACCGGCGGCCGCGCCGGACACGGTCTGGGACGGCGATCAGTCGGTCCCGACGTCGCTCCCTCTGCTCGACGCCTACCTGGAGGAGCGCGCGGCCGGCGCCCGCCCGCTGGAAGGAATGGCGGCGCTGCTGATCCAGCATCAGCTGGGGAGCATCGTCCCGATGACGCGCGCGCTGATCGCGCTGGGGCTGAGCCCGAAGCGGCTGTTCTGGGTGGACATCCCGTACACGGCCAACGAGACCGTCAAGGGCGAGCTCCTCGCGCTCGGCATCCCGGCCAGGAACTTCGCGGCATCGTCGTACCACCTGGAGATGCCGTACGCCTCCTACCAGCGGCGGCGCGTGCAGCAGATGGCGCTCCGGCTGCGGCGGCTGGTGTCGTGGAACGAGCCGATGCTGGTGATGGACGACGGCGCGTACTTCCTCGAGGCGGTCTCCTGCTTCGCCGGGAGTCCGGGGGAGCTGCGGATCGTCGAGCAGACGACGCGCGGCATCATCAAGATCAACGCCGACATGTCGCTGCGCGACTGCTGCGAGTCGGTGACGGTGCTCAACGTCGCGCAGTCGGCGCCCAAGAAGAACATCGAGGGCCCGCTGATCGGGCAGGCGGTCTGCCACGCGCTGCTGGCGAAGCTGCACGACCGGGAGCGGGACGTGCGCGGGTCGCCGTGCCTGGTGATCGGCTTCGGGCAGATCGGCCGCGGCGTGGCGGCGGCGCTGGTCGAGCAGCTCGGCGTGCCGCCGTCGCGGATTCACGTGCTGGAGCTCTCCGAGCAGGCGTGCGCGGACGCCGCGGCGCAGGGGTACGTCGTCTGGGGGCGGGCGTTCCCGGAGCGGCGCCGATTCGGCCTGGTCGTGGGGTGCTCGGGGACGACCTCGTTCAACACCGGCGACCGCGTGTTCCTGGAGGACGGCGCGGTGCTGGCGAGTGCGTCGTCAGGCTCGTCCGAGCTCTCGCGCGAGGCGTTCATCGAGCTGGCCGACACGCACGGCCGCGACCACATCTTCGTGCACGACCGCGGCTCGCTCCGCTCCCGCTCGATCCACAGCGACCTCTGGGTCCGCCTCGTGGACCGCGACGTCTGCTTCCTCAACGGCGGCTTCCCGGTGAACTTCGACGGCGCGGTGAACTGCGTCCCGCCGCGCTTCATCCAGGCCACGCACGCGCTCCAGGTGGGCGCCGCCGTCGAAGCCGTCCGCACGACGTCGCGCGGCCTCGTGGACGTGAGCGATGACCTCTGCCGCTGGGTGGAGCGGCGCTTCGCGGAGCTCGTCGGTCATTAGCTTGACGAGATGTCGCCACCGGCCGCCGCGGTCGTCGCCGCCAGGCAGTCCCTGAACCCGTTCCGCCTGGTCGCCGAGAACCGGAACTTCCGGCTCTTCTGGTTCGGGCAGACGACGTCGCTCGTCGGGACGTGGATGCAGGGGATGGCGCAGGGGTGGCTGGCGCTCCAGCTGAGCAACAACGCGTTCCTGGTGGGGCTCGTGGCGGCGGTGGGCGCGCTCCCCATCCTGCTGCTCTCGCTGCCGGCCGGCGTGCTGGTGGACCGGACGAACCGGCTCCGCCTCCTCCTCGGCGCGCAGAGCCTGCTGCTCGCCGAGGCGACGCTGCTCTGGTACTTCACGTGGAGCGGCGGGATCACCATCGGTGTGCTGCTCGCGCTGGCGGCGACGGCCGGGATCGTGAGCGCGGTCGAGATCCCGACGCGCCTGGCGCTGATCGTGGAGCTGGTGGGTCGCGACGACCTGCACGACGCGATCGCGCTCAACTCGAGCGGCTTCAACCTGGCGCGCATCATCGGGCCGGCGCTGGCCGCGATCGTGACCAGCACCGCGGGGCTGGCGTGGTGCTTCGGCGTCAACGCGCTCAGCTTTCTGGCCGTGCTCGGCGGGCTCGCCCTCGTCAGGCTGCCGGAGCGCCCGCGGGTCGAGCACGTGGGGTCGCCGCTGGACGGGGTGCGCGAGCTCTTTCACTTCGTGACGACGACGCGGCAGGTCTCGGCGCTGATGCAGGTCGTGACGATCTTCTCCGTGTTCGGCATCCCGTACCTGACGCTGATGCCGGTCGTCGCCCGCGACCGCCTGGGGTTGGGCGCCGGCGGCTACGGGCTGCTGCTTACCTTCGTCGGCGTCGGCGGGCTGGCGGGGGCGCTCCTGCTGGCGTCGGCGGGGCGGCGCGTGGCGCGCGGCCGCCTGCTGCTGGGCTCCTCGTTCGCGTACGCGGTGCTGCTGATCCTCTTCGCCGCGACGCGCTCCCCCGCGCTGGCGCGCCCGCTGCTGCTCGGCATCGGGCTGATGATGATCATCAACAGCGCGCTCGCGAACGGCCTCCTCCAGACGCTCGTCCCGGAGGCGCTCCGCGGCCGCCTGATGTCGGCGTACTCGCTGATCGTCGTCGGGCTGGCCCAGGTCGCCGGCTCCTTCGTCGGCGGCGCCGTGGCCCGCGCGTTCGGCGCGCAGTGGGCGATCGGCGGCGGCGCGGTGGTCATGCTCGCGTTCGCGGGCGTGGCGGCGGTGCGGTACCCGGAGCTGCGGCGGCTCTGAGGGCAGATACGAGATACGAGATACAGCAGCGGGTCAGTTCGAGGGAAGCAGACGGGCGATGGGAACGGCTTTGACAGGATGAACTGCGACAGGATGCACGGGATGGTGAACAGGATAGGTGCCCCGGGAGGCGTGGCATCCCGAAGCCGTCATCCTGTTCACCATCCCGTGCATCCTGTCGCAGTTCATCCTGTCAAAATGCCGTTGCCGTTGCCTCAAACCAACTCACTACCCAAGATACGAGATACGAGGCGAGGCACGCAGTTCGCAGATCCTGCTTCACGACTCGTATCTCGCATCCCGCATCTGATGTACTCCACCTGCCTCTTCTGCAACGCCAGCCTCGGCGCCAACGAGGCCGTCGAGCACTTCCCGGTGGGTCGGCGGCTCGCCTTCGATGCCGAGAAGGGGCGGTTGTGGGTGGTGTGCACGAAGTGCGGCCGGTGGAACCTGACACCGCTCGAGGAGCGGTGGGAGGCGATCGAGGAGTGTGAGCGACTGTTCCGCGACACGCGGACGCGCATGTCGACCGACAACATCGGGCTCGCGCGCGCGAAGGAGGGGCTGGAGCTCGTGCGCATCGGGCGTCCCGAGCGGCCGGAGTTCGCGGCCTGGCGCTACGGCGACCAGTTCGGGCGCCGGCGCACGCGGATGCTGATC
This sequence comes from Gemmatimonadaceae bacterium, assembly GCA_035265005.1. GTDB lineage: Bacteria > Gemmatimonadota > Gemmatimonadetes > Gemmatimonadales > Gemmatimonadaceae > DATFPD01. The sequence goes on from DATFPD010000674.1 coordinate 5,201, forward strand.
GGCGTCGGCGCGGCGGTCGCGATCGGCGGCGTGGCGCTCGCGACCGGCGCATTCGCCCTGCTGAAGGCGGCGGTCCCCGGGGGCGGGATCCTGTACCAGCTGCCGAACATGTACAACCTGTACCGGTCGACCCGGATGGTGCACGCGCGCGTGCCTGACGACGAGGGTCGGACGCTGGTCATCCGCGGGTCGCACCTGAACACCGCGCAGCTCTTTCAGAGGCGGGATGACCCACGCTGGCGGCTGCACGTGACGCACGACGACGGGACCACCGACCTCACCGGCGACGCGGCGCTGCGGGTGCTGAGCCGGCTCCTGGCCAACTTCAACCAGACCGGCGGCTCCCGCGCCACCGTCAGCGACGCCGTCGGCCGCCTGACGACGCACGGCGGGCCGGAGGGGCTGCTGGCGAGCGTCGCGTCGCGCGCGCGGGTGCCGGAGTACGTGGTGGCCGGGAGCTGGGGGAGCAAGCGGGACGTGCCCAACGCCGTCCGGCGGATTCCCACCGCCGACCGCCTGGCGCTCGAGATGGCGGCCAACGAGGAGCAGGAGCGCCGCGCCATGGAGGGCGAGCTCGCGGCGCTCGAGGCGGCCTGGAAGGACGCCGAGGAGATCGCCGCGATCGCCGACGACATGTTCCTCCCGCGCCGCGTCGGGGAGTGGGTGGAGCGGCGGAAGAAGAAGTAGGGGCGAGGCCCGCCTCGCCCCTGCCCCGGATGCTACAGCGACTCCAGGAACGCGACCAGCGACGCGCGCTTGCGGGCCGACATCGCCTTCACGTCCTCGCGCGCGCGCGTCGCCTCGCCGCCGTGCCAGAGGACCGCCTCGAGCAGCGAGCGGGCGCGGCCGTCGTGCATGAAGTTCGTGTGGCCGTTGACGACGCCCACGAGGCCGATGCCCCACAGCGGCGGCGTGCGCCATTCGCTCCCCGAGGCGCCGAAGTCGGGGCGCCCGTCGGCGAGGGCGGGGCCCATGTCGTGGTGCAGCAGGTCGGTGTAGGGGTGGATGACCTGGCCCGCGGTCGCGGCCGGGAGCCCGGGCCGCGCCACGGTGATGAGCGTGGGCGTGTGGCAGCCGCTGCACCCCAGGCCGTAGAAGATCGCCTCCCCCCCGCGCACCTGCGGGTCGTCGAGCCGGCGGCGGGCCGGCACGCCTAACGTCTGCGTGTAGAAGGCGGCGGCGGCGACGGTCTCGTCGTCCACCTCGGCCCGGTGCCGCCCGCAGCGGTCGGGGCGGTACTCCTCGCACGACTCGGCGGGGAAGAGCGAGGTGGTGACGCCCATGTCGCCGTTGTAGGCCCCGGCGGTCTGCTGCAACAGGCTGGGCACGCTGGCCTTCCACCCGAAGCGGCCGACGGCGAACTGCTGGAGCGCCTCGTCCCAGGCCACGTTCACGCGGCCGGAGATGTCGTCGCCGTCGGCGTCGCGCGGGTCGGCGCGGGCGCGCCGGCGCCGCGCCTCCGGGCGCCGCGACCTCGTTAGGCGCCGAGCTTGCGCCGCGCCGCGTCCACCACGAGCGCGGCGGCGCCGTCCACGCCCAGCCAGGCCGTGTTCACGCACAGGTCGTAGTTCTCGTGCGCCCGCCACGCCCGGTCCCAGTGCCGCCGCACGTACTGCTCGCGCTGCCGGTTCGTCTCGTCCACCAGCCGCTCGGCCTCGGCCCGCCCTCGGGCGCCGGGCTCGCGCGCCATGACGCGCCTGACGAGGGCGTCCCGCGGCGCGTAGACGAAGACGTGCATCGCGTCGGCGCGCTCGGCGAGCATCGCCTGCGCGCCGCGCCCCACGACCACCGCCGGCCCCCGCGCCGCCGCCTCGCGGATCACCCGCTCGGTCTCGACGATCTGCCGCTCGTCGGCCGGCGCCAGCGCGTCCCCCGTGGTCGGCACCTGGAACTCCCCCGTCGTCCCCAGGTCGCCCAGCGCGAGCAGCCGCGCCACCCGCTCGGCGAACGACGGCACGCGCTCGTCCAGCGCCTGCACCGCCGCCGGCGTCGTCCGCATCCGACGCGCCACCCGGTCGACGATCTCGGTGTCGAGCAGCGTCCACCCGAGCCCCGCCGCGACGCGCCCGGCGACCTCGGAGCCGCCGGAGCCGTAGAGGCGGGAGATCGTGATGATCGGCATCTCGACCCGGAGCCGATCAGGGCGCAGGTCGCCGCTGTCTCACAGCGTCTTCACCCGCAGCTGCTCCACCACCTCGAACCCCAGCGCCTGCCAGGCGGCGTTGGCCAGGGGGTTGTCCGAGGCGTTGTGGAGGCGGATCTCGCGGAGGCCGCGCGACTCGCTCCACCGGACGGCGCTCGCCATCAGCGCGCGCAGCACGCCAGCCCGGCGCGCCGAGGGGACGACGTAGACCGACGAGACGTAGGCGTAGCGCGCAGGGTAGAGCAGCGGCGAGCCCACCGCGTCCACGCAGCGGAGGATGCCGAGCGCGCGCCCGTCGCGCTCGGCGAGGTAGATCGCCTCGTCGGTGGACTGGAGCTGCTGCGAGAACAGCGGCCGCGCGCGCGACGCGGCGTCCGCGCGCAGCCGGCTGTAGACCGGGTTGTTCCCGTGCTCGCGCAGCAGCGCGATCCGCAGCTCGACGACGACGTCCAGGTCGGCGAGCGTGGCCTGGCGGACGGAAACTCGG
>DATFPD010000675.1:0-3530 GCA_035265005.1 Gemmatimonadaceae bacterium
CGCCGTGCAGCTCGTTCCCCTCGCGCTGCCACCGCACACGCGGCCCGGACGCGCTCTCGGACGCCGCCGCCACCGCAGGGTCCGCCTCGACGAGCGACAGCGTGTAGGGCGGCTCGGTGGCCACCTCCGGCGCGAGGCCGAGCAGCGTCGAGAAGGGGTCGTCAGGCGCGAGCCGGCTCCGCGGCGGCACCACGACCGCGGTCACCGCGCCGCTGTCGTCAGGCACCGCGAGCAGCAGCTGCACGCCGTACAGGCTCGGCGCCGCGCGCATCACGGGCGCGCGCCGCTCCCGCGCCTCGGCCACCACCTCGGCCAGCGACGGCGGGCGCCCGGCGATCGGCGACATGAGCAGCTCCGCGGTCGGAGCCGCCGCGCCCGGCGCCCAGCTCGTCAGGCGCGGCAGGTAGCCCGCCGCCGCCAGGTCGGAGGTCACGTAGCGCTGGAGCAGCTCGGCGCGCGAGCTCGGCGCGTCGCGCGAGAGGTCCGACTCGAAGCGCTCGAGCAGCGAGCGCGCGTACGGGTCCGCCGACCCCAGCCCCTCGATGTCGCGCTCGGCGAGCTGCACGCGCTGCCGAGCCGTCGCGCCCCAGACGAGCGTCGTCGCGCCGAACGCCGCCACCGCTGCCGCGGCGAGCACGATCCCGCGCGCGCGCCGCGTCAGCGCCAGCGCGCCGATCGCCGCGATCCAGAGCCCCGAGTACCACGCGGGCCAGCGGCCGGACGCGTCCAGGATGAGCGGCGCGAGCAGCGCCGCGAACCCGGCCAGCAGCGGGGCGGCGGTCGGCGCCAGGCCGCGGCGCCCGCCCAGCGCCGCGCGCCCCGCCGAGGCGCCGGCCAGGAGCAGCGAGACGGCAGCCAGAAAGAGCGTCACCTCCCAGGCCAGCCACAACCGGACCGACACGCCCCAGGTGGGCGGCGAGATCCCGCGCGACAGCTCGCGCAGCAGGAACGGACCAGTTCCGGCGATCGCCAGCACGACGAGCAGCGCCACCCACCGCGACGGGAAGCGGATCGGCGAGCGAAGCACCGCCAGCAGGGCGAGGAGCAGGATGCCGCTGCTCAGCCCCAGCGCGCCCACGCTCGCCGTGAACGGACCGCCGAGCGGCGCGAAGTAGAACGACGGGTCGAAGAGCTGCGAGATGTTCGATAGCGCGTTGAGCGGCACAACGCCGAGCACCGCGAGCGCCACCAGCAGGGCGAGCAGTCGTACGCGCAGGTCGGCGCGCCGCCGCCAGAGCGCCACCGTGAAGCAGACCAGGGCCAGGGCGAGCGCCGCCGCGCCCCGCACCCGCGCCTGCTCCGTCACGCGCAGCAGCGTCTCCCCCGGAACGAGCGGGCGCGCGCGCACGCTGAACAGAGCCTGCCCGCCGCCGGGCGCGAAGGTGAAGACCGAGTCGCCCGCTGCCGGCTGCGGCGGCCCGAACTCGAACCCGCCGACGCCGGTCTGCTCGGTGACGATGTGATCCAGCGCGGGCGCCAGACGGCCGGCCGGCGGCTCCGCGTGCACCGTCGCCGCCGCCACGGCCACGTCGCCGTGCTGCGCCGAGACGGCGTAGAGCACCAGGTAGAACGCGTTCACGCCCGCGCCGAACGGACGCTGGAGCGTGTCGAGCGAGATGCGCAGCCTCCCGCCCCACGCGGCGGCCGCGCCGCCGCGGTACAGGACGACCCCACGCTCCCCCACCCGCCCGGCGGCGAGCGACGCCAGCTCGCGCGCCGCGAGCGCCGGGTCGGCCGGCGCCCGCAGAGCCCGCACGGACGCCGCGCGCAGCTCCTCGGCCACCACGGTCAGCTGCGCCCGCATTGCCGACAGCGCGCGACCGCGCAGGCCGGCCGCGTAGGCGTCCCAGTCGCTCTCCACGCGCTGAATGGCCCGCTGCGAGACGACGGCCAGCGCGCAGAAGAGCGCCAGCGACGCGACGAACCCCGCGCGCCACCGGCCGCGGTCGGCGCGCGGGCGCGTGATCGCCCCCGCCGCGATGGTGGCGAGCGCACACCCGACGAGCGCCGGCACCGCGGGCTGGCGCAGCCAGGCGGCAGCGGCGAGCGTCGCCACGGCCGCGGCCAGGGCCCACGGCACCTGCAGCGCGGGGGACATTCGGGATTGCATCGTCGCGGCTATGGTGTCCCGGCGTGCGGAAGGCAGATTACCGGCATGACGGATCGACGGACATTCTCTCAATCTGTGCCGGACGCCCCACTCTCTGACAGCCGTCAGGCATGACCGCCCCTACGGCGCTCCCACTGCCGGCGGCGGCCCCTCGGCGCCTCAAGGAGCTCACCCCGTCGCAGGTCGCGACGCTGATCGCGGTCGACCCGCGGCTGATCATACCCGTCGGCACCTGCGAGCAGCACGGACCACACCTTCCGCTGGGCTGCGACACGCTGATCGTGGAGCGCCTCTCGGACGACCTCTCGACCGAGTTCGGCGTCCTTCGTGCGCCCGCGATCGAGTACGGCGTGAACGTCGAGACCGAGCGCGGCTTCGCGGGCAACGCGTCCGTGCGGAAGAAGACGCTGCACCGCATGCTGAACGACCTGCTCGCCTCCTGGGAGCTCACCGGGATTCGCGAGTTCATTCTCCTCACCGCGCACGGCCACGACCCGCACCAGGAGGCGCTGGCCACCGTCATCACGGCGGAGGCGCGCGTGCGGGTCGTGGATATCCTCGCCGTCAACCTCCGGGACCTGCTCGAGGGGCAGAGCGAGCCGATGCACGGGGACGAGGTCGACACCTCGATCATGCTCTACCTGGCGCCGCATCTGGTGCACATGGAGCTGGCCCAGGACTATCTCATGTCCCGGGAAGCACTTCGGCGTTACCGGCGGGGGTGGATGCGCGTTCCAAGAGGGAGTCCCGGCTCGATCGGGGTGCCGAGCCTGGCGTCCGCGGCCAAAGGGCGCGCCATCTACGAGCGCATCCGGTCGCGGATCAGGGAGCGGATCTTCATCTCCCCCACGGACGAGGAAGCATAGGGGCGAAGCGTGCCTCGGCCCCGAACCGCCGGACCCCGGCGGGGTATGATGATTCGGGTCAGTACACCCCCACACGGACCGCCCATGAGACTGTCATCGTTCGCCATCGGAACCACACTCGCGGCCGCGGCCTCGGCCATGCCGCTCGCCGAGTCGCGGGCGCAGGTCGTTACGATCGACGAGGGAACGTTCACGGTCTCGCGGGGCGCCGAGCGTGTGGGGCGCGAAGACTTCAGCATCCGCCGCACCCCGGGCGCCGAAGGCGTGCCCGTGATCGTGGCGAGCGCGACGGTGGTGTACGGCGACCAGCGGCTCTCCCCCGCCCTGCGGGCCAACGCCGAGGGGACGCCGCTCGCATACCAGGTGGACGTGCAGGTCGGCGCCGAGACGCGCGAGCGCTTTCGCGGCCAGGCGGGCCGGGGCCGCTTCAGCGCGACCATGCGCACGCCCACCGGCGACTCGTCCAAGGAGTACGTCGTCACCGACGGCGCGTTGATCCTCGACGACGACGTGTTCCACCAGTACTACTTCCTGGCGCGGCGCCTGGGCGCGGG
>DATFPD010000676.1:0-30641 GCA_035265005.1 Gemmatimonadaceae bacterium
CGGACGGCGCCGGCCTCGTCGTGTGCACCCGCGCCGGGAGCGCCATCAGCGAGACGCCGGCGCAGTCCCCAGGCAGGTGCAGTGCTGGGCGGCGGCCGGCACGTCTTCCGACGCCGCATCCGACGCCGCATCCGACGCCACACTCGCGTGCGCGCCGTGGTGCCCGGCGGCCGCACTCGCGGCGGGGGCGTGGCCGCCGTCGGCCGCGTGCGTGCCGTGCATGGGGCACGAATGGAGCGCCGCAGGCTCGATCGTCACGAGGACGAACCAGACCGCCATCACTACCGCGAGCGCGCGCTCCACCCAGCTCCGAGACATGACATCAATGGTATGTCGAACGAGCCTGTCGGGGGATCAGAAATCGGCGAACACGATTGTGTGGGAACGCTCGACGGGCAAGGATTTCGTGACGAGAGGACGGATCGTGGCGGGAAACGGTTTCGGGGGCGGGACGGGGGATACATTGTCCCCCGATGCCCCACGACGTCATCGTCATTGGCGCCGGTGTCGCCGGCCTCTCCGCGGCGCGCGAGCTGCGGCGCGCCGGGGCGCGGGTCCTCGTGCTCGAGGCGCGCGACCGCGTTGGCGGGCGCATCCATACGCACCGCGACCCGGACCGGCTCGCGGTGCCGGTCGAGCTGGGGGCGGAGTTCATCCACGGCGGCGCGCCGGAGACGATGGCGCTGGCCGACGAGGCCGGGCTCGTGGCGTGCGACATCGCCGGCGAGCGCTTCCTCGTTCAGGGGCGGGGAAGCGCCCGCCGGCTGGAGCAGCTGGACGACGCCTTCTGGCAGCGCATCGGCCGCATCCTCGGCCGCCTCGACCCCGAGCGGGAGCCGGACCGCTCCTTCGCCGCGTTTCTCCGTGCCGAGGCGGGGGCGGAGCGGCTGGCCAAGGACCGCCGCCTGGCGCGCGACTTCGTCCAGGGCTTCCACGCCGCCGACGCGCGCCGGGTGAGCGAGCGCGCCCTCGCCGACGGCGGCAACCCGGCCGAGGACGAGGAGGAGCAGCGCATCGGGCGCTTCCTCGACGGCTACGACCGGGTCCCGGCGTGGCTCGCCCGCGACCTGGGACGCGGCGCGCTGCGGCTGGGGACTGTCGTCAGGCGCGTGGTCTGGCGGCGGGGCGAGGTCATGGTAGAGGCGCGTGGCCTCGCGGCGGGGTCGCGAACGCAGCGCTTCCGCGCCCGCGCGGCCGTCGTCACCCTGCCGCTCGGCGTGCTCCAGGCGCGGCCGCCGGCGGCGGGGGCGGTCGCCTTCGACCCGCCGCTCCCGGCCGCCACTCGTCAGGCGATCGCCGGGCTGGCGATGGGCCCCGTCGTGCGCGTCACGTTCGCCTTCCGCGAGCGCTTCTGGGAGGACGACTCGCTGCTCGGCCGCCGCGGCGAGGGCGGCCGGCTGGCGCGGATGAGCTTCCTGCACACGCACGACCGCGACCTGCCGGTGTGGTGGACCGCCTACCCCGCGCGGGCGCCGCTGCTCGTCGGCTGGGTCGGCGGCCCGGCCGCGGCGCGGCTCGCCCGCCTGGGCCGCCGGGCGCTGGAGGCGCGCGCGTTAGGCGCGCTCGCCCGCCAGCTCGGCGTCCGGCGCGCCCGGCTGGCCCCGCTGGTCGCCGGCTGCTGGACGCACGACTGGATGCGCGACCCGTACTCGCGGGGGGCCTACAGCTACGCGCTGGTCGGCAGCAGCGACGCCGCGGCCGAGCTGGCGCGCCCGGTGGAGCGGACGCTGTACTTCGCCGGCGAGGCCGCCGACCCCGAGGGGCGCACCGGCACGGTGGAGGGTGCGCTGGCGACGGGGAAGCGGGCGGCGGGGGAAACTCTGGAAGCTCTCAATCAGGGCTAGCAGCCTGTCTGGCCTGCGAGCCGAATTACGGACGTGCGCAGCGGCGAAGCGAGATGCATCTTTCGGCCCCCTTGCCAGCGCGCCTGCGAGATGCCGAAGCCGATCAGTCTCTTCTCGGGCTACAACCAAGCTGAGAACCGGACGACCAACTACTGCCTGCTCGTGCTGAAGTTGCTCTACGAGGAGAACCCCAAGTTCCTCGGGGAGGCGATCAGTGTTCTCACCGACGACAACATCGGCGAAGCGGTCGGCGTCGAATTCAACCAACAGGAGAAGCAGGCACACAGCACGCCCGATGCGGTGATCCGCCAGCAGGCGTTCACTGTCTTCATTGAGACGAAGAACTTCGACTGGTTCTACGATCGCCAGCTCGCGAAGCACCTCGACGCCCTGGCGAAGGCGAACGCGGGCCTTAGCGTGCTCCTGGCGTTGGGAAACTTCGAGGCGATCGAAGAGGGGCGCTTCGAGAGGATCAGCGAGCTGTGCGATACGAAGTATGAGAACCGTGTCACCTTCGCCTCGGCGTCGTTCGAGGACTTCCTTGCCGCGGTTCGCAGGCCGGAGCTGCCGAAGAACCTCGTGGACACGATCGCGGACTTCGAGGAATACCTGAACGGCCAGAACCTCCTCCCTCGTTGGAAGACCCGGCTCGATGTCGTCAATTGCGCGACCATGGCGAAGGAAGTGCTTCGCGGACAGGTCTACATATGTCCCGCGACCGGCGGAGCCTATAGTCATAAGCGGGCACGGTATTTCGGGATGTATCGCAATAAGCGTGTGGAGCAGATAACGGAAATCCTCGCCGTCGTGGATGTCGAATCCGAGACGTCGGCGAAGCTGAAGTGGAAGAACGTGGAGGAGGCCGACGCCTCCTTGGTGAAATGGGCACGGGAGAAACTCGAGGCATGGCGACCGGAGGACTATCCCAGCCGCGTCTTTCTCCTCGGCGAGTTGCATCCGACCGATTTCCAGAAGGGCACGAAGTACCCGATGCAAGGGAGCAAACAGTACTTCGACATCGGCTCTCTCGGAGATGACGGCGCCGCGGAGTTGGCGACGCGGCTTCACGGCAGGACCTGGCTGAATTACACCGATTCCATGTCGTGACGACGCCCATCGACCAGCTCGAGCGCTGGCTCAGGGTCCCCTCTGAGACCGAGCACCTCAAGTTCAAGGAGGCCAAGCAGCAGTTCGGCTTCGACAAGCTGCTCGATTACTGCGTGGCGCTGGCGAACGAGCGCGGCGGTCATCTCGTCCTCGGCGTCACGAACAAGCCGCCGCGGCACGTCGTTGGTTCGGCGGCGTTCCCGAACCTCCAAGACGCTCGAGAGAAGGTGTTCAATGCCCTGCACCTGCGCGTGGAGGCCGACGAGATCCGCCACGCGGACGGACGGGTGGTGGTGTTCCGCGTACCGGCGCGGCCGATCGGCATGCCAGTTGGACACGATGGACGTTATCTGATGCGCGTCGGCGAGAACGTCGTCGCGATGTCGAACGATCAGCTGCAGCGCATCTTCGCCGAGGCGCAACCGGACTACACCGCCACGCGGCTCCCTGACGTCGAGCTCTCGGTCCTCGACCGGGGAGCACTCGAGGAGTTCCGCGCGCGTTGGGTCCGCCGCTCCGGGAATCGCCGCCTCCAGTCGCTCACGCCGCCGCAACTCCTCGGCGACGCCGGACTTCTCGTAGACGGCGATCTCACTCTCGCCGCACTGATCCTGTTCGGCACCCCAGCCGCGCTCGACCGCCACCTCCCTGACGCTGAAGTGGTGTTCGAGTACCGCTCCTCCGAGGCCTCGATTCCTTACCAGCAGCGCGAGGAGCTGCGGCGGGGCTTCTTCGGCTTCTACGACCGGCTGTGGGAGCTGATCAACCTGAGGAACGACAGGCAGTCATATCAGGACGGCCTGTTTCGCTTGGACTTGCCGACGTTCGAGGAGACCGTGGTGCGCGAGGCGGTACTGAACGCCATCAGCCATCGTGATTACCGTGTGCCCGGCTCGGTGTTCGTCAGGCAGTACCCGCGCACGCTCCAGCTCGTGAGCCCGGGAGGGTTTCCGGACGGCATCAACACCGATAACGTGATCGATCGGCAGTCACCGCGGAACCGGAAGATCGCCGAGGCGTTCGCGCTGTGCGGGCTGGTGGAGCGCTCCGGCCAAGGCATGAACCGCATCTATGAGGAGTCCATCAAGCAGAGCAAACCGCTGCCGGACTTCACGGGCACAGACGCCTACCAGGTGAGCCTCACGCTACGCGGCGAGATGCGCAACCCGGCCTTCGTGCGTTTTCTGGAGAAGCTGGGTAGCGATCGGACAGAAACCTTCACCACGCGGGATTACCTCGCCCTGGATTACGTCCACCGTGGCGAGCCCCTGCCAGACGCGCTGAAGTCCCATGCTTCCCGCCTCGCGGAGTTGGGAGCGATCGAACGGATGGGGAAGTCCTTTCTCCTCTCGCGAGCCTTGTATGCACATATCGGGCAGCGTGGCGTCTACACTCGGCGCAGAGGACTCGATCGCGAGACGAACAAGGCGTTGCTTCTTCGTCATATCGAGGACAATTGCACCGAGGGCAGCCCGCTTGCCGATCTCGCTCAGGTTCTGCCGCACCTGTCCGAGCGGACGGTGCAGCGTCTGCTGAACGAACTCCGGGATGAGGCGCGCATCCGTCTTGAGGGGCAGCGCCGTTGGGCGCGGTGGTTTCCGGTTCAAGCGACCGGTGCGAGCCACCGGCCCTAAAGACCGTTTAAACGCCATGAGCCGTCGCGCTACTAACGGGTCTTGATTCGCAAGTTATTGCTATATAGCCACTTCTATACGCCGGCTAGCCGGGGTAACGTCTTTAGGCTCTGGTCTTTGGGGGATGGTTGACGGATTGTGCCAGCCCACAACGGGGCCGAGTCCGATTTCGTACTGAAGAACCGTACGCCGATCCCCATCACGCCTCCCCGCCTCTCGCTCGCCGTCCTACGTTTCGTCGCTCCCATGCCAACTGGAAAGCCCAGGCCAGCGTTTTACGTGGTGATGGTCTGCGTCATCCTTGGTCTCATCGCTTTCGGTGCGCGGCGCTTCGGCGGTTGGGCGAGTCGTGGTAGCAGTCGGAGCGGTACATCCGCGGTCCTCTCCACCGCACTTCAAGATTCCGCTCGCGCACTGGAGGAGCGACAGGTCGCCGAGATACGTCGGTGGTACGCGGTGATCGAGCAAGAAGTACCAACCTATCGCCAGGTGAGGCGGGACCTGAGCGGCTTCTCGGTTGAGGGAGGGAAACTGGATGCCTACTTCGATAACGCGAGCCTTCGCAAACTTGTCGCCATCGATAGTGCGGAGAGCGGGCGCAGAATGCGGCGCTTCTACTATCGGGCTGATAGTCTCGTCTTCGTTCACGAACTGACTGAGCCGTACGTGCACCCGCCCGATAGTGCCACGGTGCGCCGCAAGGAAGACCGGTATTACTTCGCGGGCGGCCGGCTGATTCGTTGGATTGATGACCGGGGCCGTGAGATCGTGCCAACAAGTACTGAAGCCCGGAAGGAGGAAGCAGAACTGTTCCGCCTCAGCGCGGCTATACAAAAGCTCCTCGGGTGAGGTGGGGTTGAGCAGTTCCGGTCCGCGACTGGTTCGGTGCGGGCTGACGCACCGAGCAGCTTGATCGCCACCAGCCGTTCGAGCGCGACGTCGCGGGCCAGGAAGACGACCCCAATCCCCCCGCAGCCGAACTCCCGGTCGAGGGAGTGGCGGCCGGCGAGGGCGCAGGGGGCGAGGTATGCCGCCTCGCCCCTACCGACAACTCACAACTTCAACTGACAACCGACAACTCGCCGTTGGCCCGCGCCATCCGGTGCCCACCTTACACCGAAGCCCACATGGACTTCTCGCTGGACGACGCCATCCCCGTCCTGGAGCGCACCCCCGCCACCCTGCGCGCCCTGCTCGACGGGCTGCCGGACGACTGGACGCGGCGGAACGAGGGGGAGGGGACGTGGAGCCCGTTCGACGTGGTGGGGCACCTGATCCACGGCGAGCGCACCGACTGGATCCCGCGCGCCCGCATTATCCTGGCGCCGGACGGCCCCGCCACCGCCGCCGCCGGCTCGCGCGCGTTCGTGCCGTTCGACCGCTTCGCCCAGATGCGCATGCCGGCCGACGAGCCGCTCGGCGCGCGCCTGGAGACGTTCGCGCGGCTCCGCGCCGAGGGCGTGGCGGCACTGCGCGGCTTCCACCTAACGCCGGCCGACCTGGAGCGCCGCGGCGTCCACCCCGAGTTCGGGCCGGTGACGCTGCGCCAGCTCCTGGCCACCTGGGTCGCCCACGACCTCGGCCACGTCTCGCAGGTCGTGCGCACGATGGCCCGCCAGTACACCGCCGAGGCGGGGCCGTGGGTGGCGTACTTGAAGATCCTGCAGAAATGAAGGCTGGTGCGTGCTGCGTGCTGCGTGCTGCGTGCGGTTGACAGGCGAGGAGAGCGTGCCGCGCCGTCCTTTGTCATCCCGAGCCGCGGAGCGGCGAAGGATCAACTCTCCACGCGCAGGGGCCGGGTCGAGGCGGATGACAGTAGATCCTTCGCCGCTCCGCGGCTCGGGATGACAATTCGCGCGAGATGCGCCGTCCCTGCTTGCAACCGCACGCAGCACGCAGCACGCAGCGCGCAGCGCGCAGCACTTACGGCTTCGGCACCCCGCCGTTCCAGGCCGTGTAGTGCGCCACCCCGGCGGCGGTCGCCGAGAACGGCGGCGGCGGCTCCTCGAGCACGCGGCGCACGCCGGCGAGGCGGGCCAGGTAGTAGTGGCCGCGCGCCGAGGCGAGGTCGTCGTAGCGCACGAAGCGACGGCGGCGGGAGGCGGCGTGGACGATGCGGCCGTTGCCGGCGTAGATCGCGACGTGGTCGACGGCGCCGCGCTGCTTCAGGCGGAAGAGCAGCAGGTCGCCGGCGCGCAGCGCGCTCGTGTCGCGCGCGACCGGCACCCCGGCGCCCGCCATCTCGCGCGCGGTGCGCGGCAACCCCACGCCGTGGGCGGCGTAGACGTAGCGCACGAACCCCGAGCAGTCGAAGCCGCGCGTCGGGCTCTGGCCGCCGAACCGGTAGCGCGCGCCGACGAGCGAGTCCGCGGTCGCCAGCGCGGCCGCGGCGGCGGGGGCCGCGGGGGCGGGGGCCGGCGACGCCGGGGCCAGCGCGCCGGCGGCGGCGACCCGGACCAGCGTCCGGGCGGCCGCGGGGGCCGCCGCCTCGGAGTCCGGCGCCGGCGGCAGCTCCTGCGCGCCGAGCGCCGCCGCGAGCAGCAGCAGCGGCGCGGCGCCCGCGAGCAGCATCGTCGTCAGCGTGTTCTTCATCATCGGCATCCGGTCACGTTAGGCCGCGCCCACGGACCATCCCGCGCGCGCGCATCGTCCCTCCGACGCGCCGGCCGGGCTCGGCGTCACTTTCCGGGACTTTCTGACCGCGCCGCGCCGCCGGCGCACGCCGCCCCGGTGCGCCGCGTCACACGCGCGGCCAGGATCGCGTCGGCCGCGCGTTACCCGCGCCCGCGTGCCGCGTCCTTCGTGCGGGGGCGCCTCCCGGCGCCGATCTCGCCGGACTCACACTACCCTCGTATCATTCCCGCATGACGCGCAGCGAGTGGAACGGGGATGCGGGGAGGGGGGAGGCGGCGGCGCTGACCGCCGAGCGGCTCGCGCGGCTGCTCGACCGCGGCGCCTCGCCGCGCGACTCGTCAGGCGACGGCGACGTCCTGCTGCGGGCGCTGGTCGGGGCGTCGCCGCTGGCGGTCTGGGTGCTCGACCGCGCCGGCGCGGTGCTCCTCTGGAACGCGTCCGCCGAGCGCATCACCGGGTGGCGCGAGGAAGAGGTGCTCGGCCGCCCGCTCCCCACCGTGCCCGACGACGGCGCCGAGGAGCACGCCGCGCTGTTCGCGCGGGTGCTGCGGGGCGAGTCGCTCGTCAACGTGGAGGTGAGCCGGCGGCGCCGCGACGGCGAGCCGCTGGAGCTCGCGATCTCGGCGGCGCCGCTGGTGGCCCCCGACGGCGAAGTCATCGCCGTGCTCGGCATGGCGGCCGACGTCACCGCGCGCAACGTGAGCATCGAGGCGGCGATGCGCGGCGCCGAGCGGCTGGCCGCCGAGCGCGCGACGCGCGAGGCGCTCGAGGCCAGCGAGCAGCGCTTCCGCTCCCTGGTCGAGGCCACCGCGCAGGTGGTGTGGCGGACCGACGCCGGCGGGCGCATCGTCTCGCCGGTGCCGTCGTGGACCGCGCTCACCGGGCAGTCCACGGAGCAGGCGCGGGGCTTCGGCACCCTCGACGCCGTGCACCCGGAGCACCGCGACGGCGTCGGGCGGCTCTGGCTGGAGGCGGTGGCCGCGCGGCGCCCGTTCGTCGCCACCTTCCTGCTCCGCGTCGCCGACGGCTCGTACCGCTGGTTCGCGGCGCGCGGGGTCCCGGTGCGCACCGCCGACGGCGTGGTCCGCGAGTGGATCGGCACGTCGAGCGACATCCACGACCGGATGGCCGCCGAGGTGGAGCTGCGCGCCCAGGCCGCGCGCACCGCCGCCCTGGCCCGCGTCTCGCGCGCCTTCGCCGAGTCGAGCCTCGACCTGCCGCGACTGCTCGACACGGTCGTGCGCGCAGTGGCCGAGACGGTCGGGGACTCGTGCGTGCTGAGCCTGGTCTCGGACGACGGGGCGCGGCTCGACCGCGTGGCGCTCTACCACCCGGACCCGGCGGCGCTGGCGGCGATGCACGCGGCGTTCGCCGCCGCGCCGCAGCGCCCCGATGAGGGCTACCAGGGGCGCGTGCTGGCCTCCGGCGCCCCGCTCCGCCTAACGTTCGACACCCCGGCGGCGTTCGCCGCCGGCACCAAGCCCGAGTACCGCGCGCACGCCCGGGCGCTGGCGCTCACCGCGGTGCTCATCGTCCCCCTGCGGCGCGCCGGCGCCGTCGTCGGGACGCTCACCGCGACCCGCGCTGGCATCCCCGGCGGCACCCCCGGCGCCGCCGCCGCGCGCCCCCCGTACACCGCGGCCGACGAGGTGCTGCTGGTCGACATCGCCGAGCGCGCCGGGCTGGCGATCGAGGCGGCGCGGCTCTACAAGGCGGCGGTCGCCGCCAGCGCGGCGAAGTCGGACTTCCTCGCCGTCATGTCCCACGAGCTGCGCACGCCGCTCTCGGCCATCCTCGGCTACGAGGAGCTGCTCGCCGACCAGATCACCGGGCCGGTGAACCCGGCGCAGCTCCAGCAGCTCCGCCGCATCCGCGCCAGCGCGATGCACCTGCTCGGCCTGATCGACGAGGTGCTCACCTTCTCGCGGCTCGAGGCCGGGCGCGAGGAGGTGCGGTGGGAGCCGGTGGACGTCGCCGCCGCGGTCGAGGAGTCGTGCGAGCTGGCGCTGCCGCTGGCCCAGGCGAAGCGGATCGAGCTCGAGGTGCACCCGCCGCGCCCCACGTTCGCCACGCTCTCCGACCCGCAGAAGCTGCGGCAGGTGCTGCTCAACCTGCTCTCGAACGCGGTCAAGTTCACCGACGCCGGCGGCCGCGTGACCGTGCGCGCCCGCGCCGACGGCCCCGACGCCCTGCTGCTCGAGGTCGCCGACACCGGCATCGGCATCCCGGCCGACCAGCACGAGCGCATCTTCGAGCCCTTCACCCAGGTGGAGCAGGGCGCCACCCGCCGCGCCGGCGGCACGGGCCTCGGCCTCAGCGTCACCCGCCGCCTCACCCGCCTCCTCGGCGGCGACGTGTCCGTCGAGAGCGCGCCGGGGCGGGGGAGCGTATTCAGGGTCTGCTTGCCGAGGGAGAGCGTAGGGAGCTGAACGGCGAGTTGTGAGTTGTGAGTTGAAGTTGTCAGTCATGAGTGAACGGCGAACACTGGCAACTCGCAACTTCGACTGACAACCGACAACTCGCCGTTCAGCTCTCTTTCAGCAGGTCCAGCTTCAGCGCGAACTGCACGTAGTCCGGGCGGTGCGACAGCCCGAGCTTCTCCTGGATGCGCTGCTTGTAGGTGTCGACCGTCTTCGGGCTGATGAAGAGCTTCTCCCCGATCTCGGGGGCCGAGTAGCCCTGGGCCGTCAGGCGGAGGACGTCGCGCTCGCGCTCGGTCAGGCGCTCGTACCTCTCGCGCTCCGCCGCCAGCGGGTCCTTCTTCGTCAGGTTGCGGGCGAGGACGCGGGCCGCGCTGGGGCGCATGTAGACGTCGCCGCGGGCCACCGCGCGCACCGCGTCGACCAGCTCGCGGTCGGCCGCGCTCTTGACCAGGTAGCCGGCGGCGCCCGCCTCCAGCACCGGGATCAGGTAGTCCTCCTCGTCGTGCATCGTCAGCACCAGCACGCGCGTCGGCAGCCCGCGGGCGACGATCTCCTTCGTCGCCTGCGTGCCGTCCATCTCCCCCATCGTCAGGTCCATCACGACGATGTCGGGCTTCATCCGCTCGGCGAGCGCCACCGCCTCGCGCCCGTCCTTCGCCTCCCCCACCACCTCAATGTCGGGCGCCGCGCCCAGCACCGCCTTGAGCCCGGCGCGCACGACCGCGTGGTCGTCGGCGAGTACTACGCGAATGAAGTCGGTGCTCATAAAGGCCTATGGTTGGTTCAATGGGTGAGGCTGTCGGGGCGCGTCGGCGCCGCGACAGCGCATCCACGGGAAGATGTCCCTGCATTATTGCCGCGACTCTGCCGCCACGGTCGCCCGCACGGTCGTGCCGCCGCCCCCCGGCCGGCTGCGCACCTCGAAGTGGCCGTCGACCAGGGAGAGCCGCTCGCGCATCGTGAACAGCCCCATCCCCGGGCGCCGCCGCTCGGCCTCGGCGAGGTCGAAGCCGCGGCCGTCGTCCGCCACCTCGAGCGTCACCGAGCGGTCGTGCGCCGACAGGGTCAGCGTCACCGCGCGCGGCGTGGCGTGGCGGAGCGCGTTCCCCACCGCCTCCTGCGCCACGCGGTACAGCACCGACGCCGACGCATGGTCCAGCGCCGCCGCGGCGGCCGCCGCGGGCGGCTCGGCGACGACCGCGACCTCCACATCCTGAGACACGCCCTCGGCGCCCCGCGCCAGGTTCCGCAGCGCGGCGACGAGGCCGAGGTCGTCGAGCACCCGCGGGTGCACAGTGTGCGAGAGCGTCCGGATCTCCTCCAGCACCCCGGACGCGGCCTCCTTGAGCGCGGCCAGGCGCTCGGCCATCGCCGGGTCCCGGTCGCGGGCGTCGCGGGCGGCCGCGCTGAGCTGGAGCATGAGCGCCGCCAGCGACTGCGCCGCCGAGTCGTGCAGGTCGCGCGCGATGCGCGCCCGCTCGCGCTCGCCCGCGCTGATCACCTCGGACGCCAGCGCCCGCGCGCGCGCGCGGTCCTCGGTCAGCCGGTCGAGCAGCAGGTTCAGCGTCCCGCCGACGCGGGCCATGTCGCGGTCGGCGAGCGGAGACCGCGGCACGCGCGCGCTGTAGTCGCCGTCCCGCACCCGCCGCGCCGTCGCCTCCAGCTCCCGCAGCGGCAGGAGGGCGATCTGCACCAGCAGCAGGCTGACGACGACGCTCATCGCGAGCGCGAGCCCCACCAGCACGACGATCTCCCGCGCCCCGCCGCCGTGGCGGTGCACCAGCAGCACCGTGACCCCCGCCGCCAGCGCGACCAGCAGGTTCGCGCCGGCGAGCTTCCAGACGAGCGGGACGCGGAGGATGGCGCGGGCAAAGCCGGGACGGGGGATGGGGGATGAGGGATGAACCGCCCCGGGACCCTTCCCCTTCGCTGTGCTCAGGGTCAGGGCAGGCTCTCCCGGGGTCGTTCGTCCCCCTTCCCCCTTCCCCCTTCCCGCTTCTACCTGCACCTGGACCGTCACCTCTCGCTCACTTGTTGACGATCAGCGCCGTCACCATGCCGAACATCCCGTGGTCCGATTCGGCATGCGGCAGAATGTGGCAGTGGAACGCCCAGACGCCAGGATTGTTGCAGTTCACGACCACGTCCCAGCGCTCGCCGGGGGCGACGTTGAGCGTGTCGCACTTCCACGGCGCCGGCTGCGGCCAGCCGTCCTTGTCGATCACCGTCATGTGCATGCCGTGCAGGTGCATGGGGTGGATCATCATCCCCTCGTTCATGAAGCGAATGCGCACCTTCTGACCCAGCTTGGCGACGACCGGCTCGGTGGCCGGGAAGTCCTTGCCGTTCAGGGTGTAGCCGTGCATCCCGTCGTTCAGGATCATCACGAAGTCCACGTCCACGTTCTCGATCGCGCGCTTGCGCTTCGGCTCGATGATGAAGGCGCCGAGGAGGCCGAGGCCGACCTGCTTGGCCGCGTTGTGGTGCGAGTGGTACATGTGCGAGCCCGGGTTCGGGGCCGTGAACTCGTACGTGTACGACTCACCGGGCTTGACCGGCGGCTGGGTGATGAACGGGACGCCATCCTGGTCGTTCGGCAGCTCCACGCCGTGGAAGTGGACCGCCGTGGACTCGGGGAGCTCGTTCTTCAGGACCAGGCGCACGCGGTCACCCTCGCGCACCCGGATCTGCGGGCCCGGCACCTGGCCGTTGTACGCCCAGGCCAGCACCTTCTTGCCCGGCTTGGTCTCCCACTGGAGCTCCTTCGCGGTGAGCTCGAAGACCTTCACGCCGCCCACGATCTTCGGCGCGAGCGGCTGGTTCCCCTTCCCCTCGGTCTTGGCCGGGAAGGCCTTCACCCCCGCCTCGTGCATGCGGTCCATGTCGTCGGCCGCCTGGCGCGCCTTCATCGCCGGAGTGACCTCCGGATGCGCGCCGGTCGTGCCGCCGCTCTGGTCGCTGTCGGTCCCCGGCCGGTCCTTCCCGGCCGCGGACGACTTCGCTTCGGCCGTCTGCGTGGTCTCGGCGGAGGTCCCGGCAGCGGCCCCGCCGGCGCCCTGCTTCTCGGTCTTGCACGCGGAGAGCGCCCCCGCGGCGACGGCCGTGAAGGCGGTGTTGCGCAGGAAGGTCCGGCGCGACGCCACCTGGGTCAGAATGGTGTCGACGGTGTTTCGCGGAATGTCTCTATCAGACATGGTACTCTCTCGCTCGCTTCGAGTGGTCTCTCGTGGTGCGCGACTTCGAGGAGAATGGTACCCGCGCCGTAAGGGAGACTCTGTCGGGAAGGGTCCGATTGTGGATAGGGTAAGGACGCACGCGGTGTAGGGGAAACCCTGGTGCGCGCGGCCGGTGCGCTCGAGCTTGCGCCCGATGCCGGTTGCCGGCGAACGTTCTGCCATGCTGCGCTCCCTGACCAACTCCGCGGCCGTGCTCGGCATCGCGCTCACGGCCGCGCTCGCCGGCGCGCAGCAGGCGTCCGACGAGACGCCCCCGCTCCAGGCCGGGCGCGTCGCCGGCCAGGTGGCGCTCGGGACGGTCGGGACGCTCGGCGGCTTCATCGGAGGCGGGCTCGCCACCCGGTGGGCCGCCCGCCGGATGGGGGCCTCGCAGGAGCGCGCGTCGCGGCTCGCCTACGTGGGCGCCTGGAGCACCTCGGCGCTCGCCACCGCCGGCGGCGCGACGCTGCTGGGGCGCCACGGACCCGTCACCGGCTCCTACACCGCCGCCCTCGGCGGCACCCTCGTCGGCGGACTCGGCAGCTACCTGCTCGTCCGCCTCTGCGACAACGAGGGCGCCGGCAGCCGCTGCGGCCCCCTGGGCGGCGTCGCCGGCCTCGCCGTGTTCCTCCTCCCGAGCATCGGCGCGACGGTGGGGTTCAACGCGAGCAGAGAATACAGGTGAGAAATGCGAGCTGCGACCGACTACACCTGCGACCTGCGACCTGCGACCTAACCGCCTCGGGACGCCAGGGGCCTCCCGAAGGGGTGAGGTCGCAGCTCGCAGAGCCTGTCCTGAGCGAAGCGAAGGATCGCAGGTCGCAGGTGTAGTCGGTCGCAGGTCGTCGTTTTCGTATCTCTCACTCGCCGTTCAGCCATCCCAGCGCCGCCGCCAGGTCGTTGTAGAAGACGCGGTGCTCGCCGTCGCCGAAGGCGAGGCGGGCCAGGTAGGCCACGCGGCTGTTGGGGACGACGGCGGCGCGTCGGACGGGGCGGGCGCCGAGGCTCGAGGCGTCGAGCGAGCGCTGCATGAGGGCGATGTCGGCGGTCGGGTCGAGCATCTCCAGCGCGTCGTAGAGGATCTTGGAGCGCTGGGTGTCCCGGAGCAGCATCACCACCGCGCCCTGGCAGCGCTCGAGGATCTCGGGCGTCGGCTGGCCGCGGATGCGGGCCACGATCACGTCCCCCACCAGCTCCACCCAGTAGCTGCCGTCCATCGTCGCCTCCGCGGTCATGGTCAGCTCCTGCGCCGCGGCGGCGCCTCGACGTCGGCCGCGTACAGCGTCAGCATGCGCGTCAGCTCGCGCGCCATCGCCGCGCGCTCGGCGGCCGGCAGCCCCACCGACGCGCGAAGGACGGCGTGCATCGTCTCCAGCACGAGCGCGGCGTGGCCGGCGGCGCGCGCGGGCGCCACGTGCGGCGCGCGGGCGGCAATCATCCCGGCGGCCAGTCGCAGCACCGCATCCTTGAACTCCCGCTCCGGCCCCGCCGAGGCGCCGGGGGCGCCGGGGGCGCTGGTGGCGTGGTAGACGTAGGGGTAGGCGGGGTTGCGCGTGTGGAACGCCGCCAGCGGCTCCACCACCCGCGCGATCAGCTCCTCCACCGGCAGCGAGACGGCGTCGAACGAGAGCGCCGCTTCGTAGACCCGCCGCAGCTCGGCGAGGTAGCGCGCGGCCAGCGCCCGCACGACCCCCTCCCGATTCGGGAAGAACTGGTAGATCGAGCCCACCGACGTGCGCGCCCGCTTCGCGATCGCCTGCGTCGTCGCGCCGTCGACGCCGCCCGCGTCGACGATCTCCGCGGCCGCCGCATCCAGAATGGCGGCCACGCGCCGCTGGCTGCGGAGCTGGCTCGGACGCCGGCGCCCGCCCTCGGGCGCGTCGGACTCGGAGATGGCCGGTGACATGAAGACGGCTGGAGCTAATGTGAAGAAGATTCTGGTTAACATGAAATATATTCACATTCTGTGCCACCCTGTTCCCGTGTGGGGATGAAGTGAATCCTCGACCGCGGGAGTGCCCCACGCTCGCGCGCGAGTTATACGTCAGCGCATGACCTCGGGACGCTCCGCTTCGATCGCCGCCGCCGTCGGTGCACTGCTCCTCTCGGCCTGCGGGCGCGGCGCGGACGACGCGCGTCCCGCGGCCACGGACTCGCCCGCCGCCGCGGCTCCCTCGTCAGGCACGGCCGCGTGGGTGGAGGGATGCGCGTGAGACGCCGACTCCTGCTCTGCGGCCTCGCGACACTCGCCGCCGCGGCGTCGTGCGGCCGCGGCGGCGCGCCGGCCGACAGCGCCGCTCGCGACAGCGCATCGCGGGCCGCGACTCCGAGTGCCGCCGCGCTGCCGCCGTCCGCCATCCCGACCACGGTGCATCTGCTCGCCGACTTCGACGACGAGGGCGTGATCGAGCGCCCGCCGCCGCTCGACTCGGCGCCCGGCCCGTACCGGATGGGGGACGACCTCTACGCCGACGCCGCGGGCGTCGCGGCGGCGTTCGAGCCCGGCGTGTCGGTCTCGGTCGCCGACGGCCGGCTCGTGCTGCGCGGCCAGCCCACGGCGATCCCGGTGCGCAT
The DNA here is from genome assembly GCA_035265005.1 of Gemmatimonadaceae bacterium. Classification (GTDB taxonomy): domain Bacteria; phylum Gemmatimonadota; class Gemmatimonadetes; order Gemmatimonadales; family Gemmatimonadaceae; genus DATFPD01. The sequence continues at coordinate 15,432 of DATFPD010000676.1, forward strand.
GCACGGCGCCGGCGGCACGGTGCCGTACGCGCCCGTCCGCGCGATCGCGCGCGCGTTCGACGGCTTCCTCTACGAGAACCGGGACGGGCGGGCGGCGACGCTCTGGCCGGCGGCGCGGCTGTGCGAGTACCGCCGGCGCTTCGGGCGGCCGGGGGCGCGGGTGTACGACGGCGCGCAGGCGGAGGGACTCTTCGCGCAGTGCGCGGCGCGGTGATCTGGCAACTCGCCGTCCGCGGTTAAATTCGAGAGATGGATGAGCTGAATCTCGTCGAGATCCTGATGGAGCTGGTCGCGGACGGCCAGCGCGACGTGCGGATCGACGTCCGCGAGGACGACCTGGCCCGCGTCGCGGGCGGGACGGCGCTCGACCTGTGGCGCCTCGCCGTGGCGCTGCGCACGGGCGCCGAGCCGGTGTGGCCGAAGCCCACCTCCCGCGACGCCCTCTGGCTGCGGCTGCGGGTGGCGCTCGCCGCGGTGCTCGGCCTGGCGCCGGACGACGTCGAGCTGGAGACGCCGCTCGGCGCCGGGCGGCGCGGCGGCGCGCGGGCGTACGAGCCCGGCGCGGCGGCGCGGCTCGACGCGCTCACCTGGCAGATCGAGACGCTGGGGAGCGACGACGAGGAGACGCGCGACCGCGCGCTCGGGAGCCTGACGCTGGCGGACCTCACGGCGTGGGAGGAGCGGGTGGCGGCGCGCGTGGCCGCGGCGTCTGGCAGCGCCGAGGAGCGCGACCGCGCGCTGGAGCGCGACGGCGTCTACGCCAGCTACCCCAGGATCTGCGAGGGGTACCTGGCGCGCGCGTACGCGACGCGGCGCGAGCCCGACGGGCGCGAGGCGCTGCGCCGCCTGGTCTACCTGGTCTGGTGCTCGGGCGCGCGGCCGGCGTTCCTCACCGGCGTCGCCGAGCTGCCTGACGAGATGTTCGACGCGGTGGCGTCCGAGCTGGACGACCAGTGCCAGCGCGGCGCGCTCGACCCGGAGCTGCGCTGGATGCTCGCCTGGTACCACGCCGCGGCCCCCGAGGTGTTCGGCCGGTTCCACGACTACCACGCCCTCCAGCGCCACCTCGCCGGCGGCAGCGCCGAGGAGTGGCGCCGGGCCGCCCCCCGCCCCGAGGACTTCCGCGGCCGCGGGCAGATGGGGCGGTACTGGGAGGCGGTGGTGCGGAAGGGGTAGGGCCGCCCGTGCGCATCGCCCTCGTCGGCGACTACGACCCCGCCGTCACCGCGCACCAGGCCATCCCGCGCGCGCTGGAGCTGGCGGCCGCGGCGGCCGGCGGCGCGCGGGCGGAGCCCGAGTGGGTCCACACCTCCGGGCTCGCCGAGCCGGGCGCGGCCGAGGCGCGCCTCGCCGCGTTCGACGCGGTGTGGTGCGTGCCGGCCAGCCCGTACGCCAGCATGGACGGCGCGCTGGCGGCGATCCGCTTCGCGCGCGAGCGCGGCCGCCCCTTCCTCGGCACCTGCGGCGGGTTCCAGCACGCGCTGATCGAGTACGCGCGCAACGCCCTGGGGCTGGCCGACGCCGACCACGCCGAGACGGCGCCGGACGCGGCGTTCCCGCTCATCGCGCCGCTGGCCTGCTCGATGGTGGAGGTGACCGGCACCGTGCGGCTGCTCCCCGGGTCGCGCGCGGCCGCGCTCTACGGCGCGCCCGAGGCGCGCGAGGGGTACCACTGCAGCTTCGGGCTCAACCCGCGCTTCCGCGCGCTGCTCGAGCGCTCGCCGGACCTCGCGGTCTCGGGCGTGGACGAGGCGGGCGACGTCCGCATCGTCGAGCTCGCGTCGCACCCGTTCTTCGTGGCGACGCTCTTCCAGCCGGAGCGCTGGGCGTTAGGCGGCCGCGCGCACCCGGTGGTGAACGGGTTCGTGGCGGCGGCCCGCGATTCGTGATTCGCGATTCGTGATTCGCGATTCGCGGACCCTCCGTCCCCGTTTCCCGGACAGCAGGAACCGGCATCCCCCGACTTCGCGGCGCGCGGCGCGCGGGTACCGTTCGCTCGAGCCTTCGCCCCACCTCGGGAGAGCCACCATGCCGCCCACCACACCCATCACCGCCCAGTGGCCGGTCGGTTCCGTGCTGCTGTACTACCCGCAGACGCTCGGCGTCTTCAAGCGCTTCGGCGTGGACGTCTACCGGGACTGGCCGCTGACGCTCGGCGAGGCCGCCGAGGCGGAGGGCGTGGACCTGGCGGCGCTGCTGCGGTCGCTGTGGACGGGGCCGCCGGCCTGACTCGTCAGGCGACGTAGTAGGCGTCGATGCACCAGCTCACCACCTCGGCGAGCAGGACGCGCGAGGCCTGCGCGTCGCCGCCGACCGCGGGCGCGCTGAGCTCGGGGCTGGTGGCGCTCTTCACGAGCGTCACCACGCGCTCGGGCGGCGCGCCGTCCTCCCGCAGCACGGCGACGTAGCGGCACACCGCCTCGCGCAGCCCGTCGCGGGCGCGCTGCGCCTCGTCGCGCGCGCCGCGGTTGTCCTGCATCGCGGCGGTGGTGCTCTCCCGCAGCGCGCGGTGCCGGACGCTCAGCGCCTGCGCGCGCGCCAGCGCGGCGGCGGAGCGCGTCAGCACCGCGCGCAGCTCCTCCTTGCGGGCGTCGGAGAGTCGGGCCGGATCGTCGAGGGGCGCCATGAGGCGGCGGGGGAGTCGGCGGCAGGTCGTCGCGCGAATCGGGGGAGTGCGCGACGGCTCCAACAGTTGTACCTCCGCCCGCGTCTGTCAACGACAAACAGTCGTCCACGCGCGTCTGTACGCTACCGTGCGATGCACGTGGCGACCCGCGTGCGCGCGGTGCGTTGGAACATCCTAACGTGGGTCGCGCCTGGCGGCGGCCGGGACGCCCGCCGCCGGCGTCTCCCGCGCCACGGTGGGCTGCGCGAACGCCGGCCGCTCCATCGTCGGCTCCCCCACCTCCTCGCGCGCGCGGTTGAGCGCGTCGTCCAGGTTGCCGAAGATGTTTTCCTCGCCCAGCTCCTCCAGCAGCTCGGAGCGGCCGAGGGCGACCAGGGGCTGCGCGTGCACGTCGCAGAGGAGCACCAGCGTCCCGTCCTTGCGGCTGCGCGTGACCACCTGGCGCAGCGCGTGGAGGCCGGTGGAGTCCACCGCCGGCACGTTGCGCATCCGGATGATGAGCACCTTCGGCGGGCGGCCGATCTGCCCGATCGTGTCCTTGAATTGCTCGGCGGCGCCGAAGAAGAAGGGGCCGTTGATCTCGTAGACGAGCACGCCACGCGGGATCGAGCGGCGGCGCACCGAGTTCGGGTCGACGTCCTCGTCGTCGTCCGCGCGGTCGCCGAAGTCGCGCGTCAGCAGCGTGACGTTGGTCACCTCGGCCATGCGGCGCATGAACAGGAACGCCGCCAGCACCATCCCGACGCCGATCGCCACCGTGAGGTCGATCAGCACGGTGAGCAGGAACGTCGTCACCAGCACCGCGGCGTCGCTGCGCGTGGCGCGCAGCTCGGAGCGGAAGACGCGCCACTCGCTCATCTGGTACGCCACCAGCATCAGGATGCCGGCCAGGGTGGCCATGGGAATGAGCCCCGCCCACCGCCCGAAGAAGAGCGTGATCAGCAGCAGCACGACCGCGTGCGTCATCCCCGCCACCGGCGTGCGCGCGCCGTTCTTGATGTTCGTCGCCGTGCGGGCGATCGCGCCGGTGGCCGGGATGCCGCCGAAGAGCGGCGAGACGATGTTGGCGACGCCCTGCGCCACCAGCTCCATGTTCGAGCGGTGCCGCGTGCCGATCATGCCGTCGGCGACGACCGCCGACAGCAGCGACTCGATGGCGCCGAGCGCGGCGATGGTGAGTGCGGGGCCGACCAGCGTGCGCACCTGGTCCCACGTCAGGTGCGGCACCTGCGGGCTCGGGAGCGACGCGTCGATCTGCCCGAAGCGGCCGCCGATCGTCTCCACCGGCAGCTTCAGCAGCTGCACCAGCGCCGTCGTGACGACGAGCGCGACGAACGGCCCCGGCACCCGCCAGTTGAAGCGGCGCGCGGCGATGAGGATCGCGAGCGCCAGCGACGAGACGAGCAGCGCCCACGGGTTCACCGTCCCCGCGTGCTCGGCGTACGCCCGCATCTTCTCGACGAACTCGGCCGGGACCCGCTCCATCGTTAGGCCGAGGAAGTCGCGGAGCTGCCCGCTGGCGATGATGACCGCGATCCCGCTGGTGAAGCCGGTGACGACCGGCTGCGGGATGAACTTGATGGCGCCGCCGAGCTTGGCGAGCCCGAGCACCACCAGGAACACGCCCGCCATCGCCGTGGCCACCAGCAGCCCGTCCACGCCGTAGCGCTGGACGATCCCGTACACGATGACGACGAACGCCCCGGTGGGGCCGCCGATCTGCACCCGCGACCCGCCGAGCGCCGAGACGATGAAGCCGGCGACGATCGCCGTGTAGAGCCCGCGCTCCGGGGTGACGCCGCTGGCGATGGCGAACGCGATCGCCAGCGGCAGCGCGACGATCCCGACGATCACGCCGGCGCCCAGGTCGGCGAGGAGCTGCCGGCGGTCGTAGCCCGTCTGGAGCGTCGTGACGAGCTTCGGCACGAACGCCGAGCGGCGCGGCGGGCGGGGCGGGGCGGGGGTGGTCACGCGGTGGGAGGAATGGTGAGGACCCAAGAAAAGAGCAGCGTCATTCCGACCCCGACTCTGAGCGCAGCGAGGAGGAGGGGGAGGAACCCCCGTCCCGACGGGGGAGCCGTAGCGGTTGCGAACGGCGGAACTGCCGGTGCTCCTCCGTCGGGACGGGGGTTCCTCCGTCGCCGCTGCGCGGCTCGGTCGGAATGACGCACGCCGCTCTGATGTCCGTGCACCCCGTCACCCCGTCACCCCGTCACCCCGCTCCGCCACCGGCAGCGTGAAGCGGAACGTGCTCCCCTCGCCCACCACGCTCTCCACCCACAGCCGCCCGCCGTGCGCCTCGACGAGACCCTTGGCGATCGGGAGGCCGAGGCCGGCGCCGCGGCGGGTGGCGCGGCTCGCCTGCCAGTAGCGGTCGAAGACGTGCGGCAGGTGCTCGGGCGGGATCCCCGACCCGGTGTCCGAGACCGCGACTTCGACCGACCCCCGCGCGCCGCCGGCCTCCCCCGCGAGCCGCGCCGAGATGGTCACGCATCCCCCGGACGGCGTGAACTTGATGGCGTTGCCGACGAGGTTGGAGATCACCTGCTGCACGCGCGGCGCGTCGATGTGGACCGGCGGCAGCTCCGCCGCCACCTCCGCGCAGAGCGCGAGCCCGCGCTCGTCGGCGAGCGGCGCCAGCACGTCCGCGGCGGCGCGCACGATCGGCCCGACCGCCGCCGGCCGCGGCGCGATGCGGAGCTGCCCCGCCTCGATGCGGCTCGCGTCGAGCAGGTTCTGGATCAGCTCGTCCGCCTGCGCCGCCGCCTCGCCGATGATGCGCAGGTACTCGGCGGTGGACTCCGGGCGCTGCCGGTCGGCCGGCATCTTCAGGAGGTTCGACGCGATCATGCGGATCGCGTTGATCGGGTTGCGCAGGTCGTGCGAGACCACGGCCACCGTCTCCTCGCGCGCGCGGATGGCGCGCTGCGCCCGCTCGTAGAGCCGCGCGTTGTCGATCGCCAGCCCGATGCGCCGGGCGAAATCGCCGACCAGCAGCAGGTCGTCGGGGTCGTAGCGCCGCCGCTCGCGGTAGACGCTCACCGTGCCGAGGACGCTGCCGTGGCTCTCGATCGGGACGACCACCGTCGCCGCCACCGGGCCGACGGCGCGCGCGAGCACCGCGTGCTCGGGCGAGCGCGTCACGCTCTCGAGCCAGTCGTCGCCGCTCGCCTGCTCGAGGATGACGGGCCGCCGGTCGCGGATCGCCTCCGCGACCGGGTGCGTGCCGGCGAGGTCGGGCGGGAAGCGCCGGCGCAGCTCGGCGACCTGCCGCTCCTTCTCCAGGTCGACGTGCGCCACGGCGAGGTGGCGCAGCGTGCCGCCCTCGACCAGGTCCACGATGCAGGCGTCGCCGAGCGTCGGCACGGCGGCGCGCACCGCGTCGTGGATCGTCTGGTCCGAGTCGAGCGAGCGGCCGAGCAGCGCGCCGACGTCGGCGAGGAAGCGCTGGTGGTCCTCGGCGCGCTTGCGCTCGGTGATGTCGCGCAGCACGACGCTGAAGATGAGGGCGTCGCCCACCTGGAAGCGCGAGATCGAGGCCTCGGCCGGGAACTCCTCGCCGCCCTTGCGCAGCCCGGAGATCGGGCGGCGGTGCCCCATGCGCCGCGCGCGCTCCTGGCCGGCGGCGAACTCGCGCATGTGCTGCGGGTGGGCGGCGCGGTAGCGCTCGGGGAGCAGCAGCTCGAGCGGGCGGCCGAGGATCTCGTCGGCGCGGTAGCCGAAGATCCGCTCGGCGCCCTCGTTGAAGTAGATGATGGTCTGCGACTGGTCGACCGAGATGATCGCGTCGGCCGAGATCTCGACGATGCCTTCCAGCCGCGCTTCGGCCAGCCGGAGCGCGTGCTCGAGCTGTGCCTGGCGGCGCGCGGGGTCCGGGGTGGGGTGCGACGTCATCGCGGGGTCGGCCATGCGAGCGAGGCGGCGGTGGCGGGTGTGCAGGAATGCTAGGCCCCGCGCCCGCCGCGCCGCAACCTGCGCCCGCCGCGCCGGCGTGGGGCTTCGCCCGACGCGGCGCGCGAGCCTCCCCCGACTGCGCGGGGGTGTTGCGGATGCCACTCGTAATGTGAGAGCTTCCCCGACAGGATCGGCGACGTCAGCGGCTGAACGGGCCGCGTTCATCCGCGGCCCGTTCAATCCGCGTCCCAGCCTTTCGAAGTGAGGACCTGATGAAGCGTCCGAGCAAGTCCGGCGGCGCGGCGGCGGCGCCGGTGATCCGCGTGCTGGAGCGGGAGGAGTGCGAGGCCATCCTGGCGCGCAACGCGGTGGGGCGGCTCGCCTACTCGTACCGGGACCGCGTGGACATCGTGCCGATCCACTTCGTCTACGACGGGGGCTGGCTCTACGGCCGCACCTCCCCCGGCTCCAAGCTCGAGCCGATCGCCCACAACCACTGGGTCGCGTTCGAGGTGGACGAGGTGGAGGGGATCTTCGCGTGGCGGAGCGTGGTGGTGCGCGGCGGGCTGTACGTGCTGCACGCCGACGGCCCGGAGCGCGAGCAGGTGGCGTGGGAGCGCGCCCTCGACCTGATGCGCGGGCTGGTGCCGCAGGCCGGCACCGCGGCCGACCCGGTGCCCGACCGCACAGTGCTCTTCCGCGTGCACGCCGACGAGATGACCGGCCGCGAGTCGACCCCCGGGCCGGCGCCGGGACGCCGCAGCACGGGCGGCGGCGGCGGCGGGGCGCTGGCCGGCCTGCCTGAGGACGACGCGGCGGCGGGCGAGGGCGACGAAGCGACGTGATCGCGTACGTGGGGCGCCGCACGCGCGAGGGGCTGGAGGCGGTCGGGCGCGCGGCGCGCTTCACCGCCGAAGCCGGGCGCGCGGTGCGGGCGGTGCGGACCTGGGCCCCGTCGGCCACGATGCACGCGCGGCTCCTCGGCGTCGACTCGCTGCCGATCGGGCTCTTCATCGCGCTGTTCACCGGCATCGTGCTGGCGCTGCTCGCCAGCTACTCGTTCACCGGCGCGGTGCCGCTCTACTTCGTCGGCACGCTGGTGGAGAAGACGATCACGCTGGAGCTGGCGGCGGTGCTCACCGGGCTCGCGCTCGCCGGCCGCGTGGGCGCCAACATCGCCGCCGAAATTGGCACCATGCGCGTGACCGAGCAGATCGACGCGCTGGAGACGCTGGCCTACGACCCCTACGCCTACCTGGTGGTGCCGCGCGTGCTCGCGGGCACGGTGATGTTCCCGGTGGTCGTGGGGTTCGCGATGGTCGTCGGCGTCGGCTCCGGATGGGCGGCGTCGGTGCTGCTGCTCGGCATCTCCTCGACCGAGTTCGTGAAGGGGATGCGCCTCTTCTTCGACCCGTTCGACGTCCGCTACGGCCTGGTGAAGGCCGCCAGCTTCGGCTTCGCGGTGACGCTCGCCGGCTGCCTGAGCGGGATGCGCGCCGAGGGCGGCGCCCAGGGCGTCGGCCGCGCGGCGACGGGTGCGGTGGTGACGGGGGCGGTGATGATTCTCGTCCTCGACGCCTTGTGGGCCGTCGTCTGGCTCCTGGGGAGGGCGAGGTGATGGTGCGCCTAATGATCCCCCTGCACGTCGAGACTTCCAAGCTTCTGTCCCCCTCGTCAGGCCACAGACCCACGTGAGGTTTGCATGAAACGCAACACGGACTTCATCGTCGGCGCCGTCGTCCTGCTCACGATCGCGGTGGTGCTGGGCGCGACGCTGTGGGCGGGGCAGGCGGAGGTGGGGCAGAAGCGGGTGCGGGTGGCGGCGCTCTTCCGGGACGCCGGGGGCGTGCGGGTGGGGGACCAGGTGGTGATCCGCGGCGTCGAGTCGGGTCGGGTGGACGCGATCGAGCTGGGGGACGACGGGTGGGTGCAGGTGCGGATGCGGCTCGACCCCGAGGTGCGGCTGCCGGGGCGGCCGGTGGCGCTGCTCGGCGAGTCGAGCCTGTTCGGCGAGTGGGAGGCGACGATCACCGACGCCGGCGCGCTGCCCGAGGACCGCAACGTGCGGCGGCAGGTGGCCGACGCCGTGCAGGCCGCGGCGCGGACGGACGTCGGCCTCCGCACGATCCCCGGCGCCACGCTCCCCGACATCGCGCAGCTCACCACCGTCGCCGGCCGCATCGCCGGCGACGTGGCGTCGGTGGCGAACCGCGTGCAGGTGGCGTTCGACGACCGCGCGGCGCGCGAGCTGCGCACCTCGATCGCCAACTTCGCGCGGATGTCCGACAACATGACGCGGATGTCGGCCGAGATGTCGCGCGTGGTCCGCGTGCAGTCGCGGAACGTGGACTCGATGTCGGCCGACGTCCGCGCCGGCGTACGCGCGCTCAACCAGACGGCGGAGGCCTTCCAGCGCGTCGCCGAGCGGATCGACACGTCGACGTCGTCAGGCGAGATCCGCCAGATCGTGGCCAAGACGTCGCGCGCCGCGAGCCAGCTCGAGGAGACGTCGCTCGAGCTGCGGCAGATCTCCCGCCAGCTCACCCTCTCGACGCAGAGCCTGGACCGGGTGCTCTCGCGCGGCGACTCGGTGCTGGCGAAGCTCAACTCCGGCGAGGGCTCGCTCGCGCTCCTGCTCAACGACCCGGCGCTCTACCGCAACACCGACTCGCTGCTGGTCCAGCTCCGCGCGCTGGCGGCGGACGTGCAGGCGAACCCGAAGAAGTACGTGTCGGTGCGAGTCTTCTAGAGCGCGTGTGCAAAGCTCATAGCCAGAGCAGCGTGGCCGCGATGGTCGACATCGCGAGGTAGTGAAGTGCGCGCTTCTCGTAGGCGGTCGGGGCTGCGCGGCGCGTCGTCCTGCCGCCGCGTCGGAGCGGCTACTGGGCGGCGGCGAGCGTCGCCGGCACGAGGCGCAGCTCGCCTGAGAGGTCGAGGTTGATGAGGTCGGCCGTCTGTTCGACGTGCGCGCCGCGCAGGTACCCGACCGTGACCTCGCCCGCGAGCGTCAGGACCTTCGTCCGCCAGTCGATCGTGCCGCGCACGTCCGCGGCGAACGCGCGCCGCGGGTCATCGCCGGACACGAAAATGACGCCCTCGACCGGCCACGTCGGCTTCGCAGTGTCGACGTCCCGACCCACGTGCGCGAGCCGGACGGTCAGCTCGCCGACTGCGGTACCCGCGACGGCGCCGCGCCAGACCATGTCGCGCCCCTCGGGGCCGACGCCGGTGAACTCGGCGGAGTACGCGCTCTCGGACCGATCGCCGGCCACAGCGGCCGGAGGCTGGGTGCCGGCAGCGACCACACGGGACGTGGCGACCGGAGCCCGGTCGAGGCGCGCCCGGTCGGGAGCCGGGCTCTGCGCCTGGGTGGTCGCAACCGACGCGGCCAGGGCGATCAGGGCGAGGCCGGTCACGACGAGCGGCCGGAGCGGGTGGGAGCGGGTAGTGCGGGACGTGGGGGACATGGGGTGCCTCCTTCGGAGTTGTGCCGGCGGCCGAGCCGCCCCAGCGAGGGTTGCACTGGCCGGCGGGCTGGCCGATATTGACACTGGTAACATAGCAGCAATGTTACCAGTGTCAATATCCCCCGCCAACATTTCCAAACATCTCCGATCGAGGGAGTCGCATGCCCAAGCCCCGAGCCTCGTCAACCGCACCCGCGCGGCCCGCCACGCGCTATCATCACGGCGACCTCCGGCGCGCGCTCATCGACACGGCGCTCGCCATGGTCACCGACGAGGGCGCGTGGAACTTCACGCTCCGCGAGGTCGCGCGCCGGGCGGGCGTGAGTCACGCGGCCTCGTACAACCATTTCGAGGACAAGTCGGCGCTGCTCGCCGAGGTGGGGGCGGTCGGGTTCCGGTCGCTCGAACGAGCGCTGGAGGCCGCCGCCGGCGGGCACCCGCGCTCTGCGCGCCAGGCGTTCGCCGGCATCGGCGCCGCCTACGTCCGGTTCGGGGTCGAGCACCCGGCGCTCTACCGCCTGATGATCGGGGCCGAGCTGGCCGACAAGGCGCGCTACCCCGCCCTCCAAGCGGCCAGTGAGGCGGCCTTCAGGGTGCTGCTGACCGGCGTGCTGGAGCGCGCCCAGGCGTCGGGCCAGGTCCGCCGGGGCCCCGTGCACGAGCAGGCGCTCGCGGCGTGGTCGCTGGTGCATGGCCTGACGACCCACCTGATCGACGAGCGCGTGAGCTCCCCTGGGGTCTCGACCGGCGACGCCGAGCGGCTCGCGCGTGTGGCGGCGATGGTGCTGTTCGACGGCTTGCGCGCCGACACGGCCTGAGCCACGCGGACGAGCCCCCGGGACTTCTCCTGCCGACGGCGGTTGCTCATCCCGGATCGCTGGACCACTGTTGGTCGAGGGCCTCGGGGAGCCTACGTGCGCGTCGACCCGCCCGTCCTTCGCGGTGCGGTTGGCGCGATCCGGCTCGGCTCGCGGCCACGCTGCTCTGGATATGAGCTTTGCACACACGTCCTAGAGCGATTCCCGAGGCGGTCGATCGTGAGCGCAGCCGAGCCACGGCGGGGGCCACACCGGGCAGGTCCCTCGGTCGATCAGCTCTGTGGGCTGCATGAACCGCGGAGGCCGCGGGGGGCGCGGAGGACTGCCGACAGGTAGTCCTCCGCGCCCCCCGCGGCCTCCGCGGTTCATGCCGTGCCCGCGTCGCCCCGGGAGAGGGCCGGACCGGTGTGCCCTCCGCCGTGGCTCGGCTGCGCTCGACTGACTCGAGAACTGCTCCAGGCGGGCCGCGCCCGCTCGCCGGCCTGAGTGCAGTTGTCAGTCCTCAGTAGTCGAGGTTGTCAGTCGAAGTCCTCGGTTGCCAGTTGAATTCCTCGGTTGCCAGTAGCGCCGGGCATCCGGGATGCGCAGGGGGCGAGGCAGGCCTCGCCCCTACTGGCAACTCACAACTTCAACTGACAACCGGCAACTGCACTACCGAGGACTGACAACTGCCGTTCGCCTCTGACGCACTCACCAGTCCCGTCCTCGACATGCCGACCGAAAAGGAGAAGATGCTCTCCGGCGCCCTCTACCGCGCCAGCGACCCGGAGCTCGTCGCCGACCACCTCCGCGCCCAGGAGCTGCTCGATCGCTTCAACGCCACCGGGGCCCGCGCCGTCGACGAGCGCTCGGCGCTGCTGGCGGCGCTGTGCGGGCGGTTCGGGGAGGGGGCGGTGATCAGGCCGTCGTTCCGCTGCGACTACGGCTACAACCTGCTGGTCGGGCGGAACGCGTTCGTGAACTACGACTGCGTCTTCCTCGACTGCAGCCGCATAACGATCGGCGACGACGCCCAGATCGGCCCGGCGGTGCAGATCTACACCGCCACGCACCCCACCGACCCCGCGACGCGGCGCTCGGGGCTCGAGGGCGCGCTCCCGGTGACCGTGGGTGAGAACGTCTGGATCGGCGGCGGCGCGATCCTCTGCCCAGGCGTGACCGTCGGCGCGGACACCGTGATCGGCGCCGGCAGCGTCGTCACGCGCGACCTGCCGAGCGGCGTGGTGGCGGTGGGGAACCCGTGCCGGGTGGTGCGGGCAGTGCGGTGAGATGCCCTCTCACTACCTGCACCCGCACGCAGCATTCACTCTCCTCTCTTCACCTTCACCAGCCTCCGGATGCTCGCGATCCCCAGCGCCGGCCCGACGGCGAGCAGGGGAAATGCCCACGGCCAGCCGACCATCGCCACCAGCGGCGGCACGAGCTGGATCGTGATCGTCGTCAGCAGGAAGCCGAGCGACGTCTGCACGGTGAGCGCGGTGCCGACCGCGTGCGGCGGCACGCTCTCGGTGACGAGGACGCTGAACTGCGCGCTGTCGGCGATCACGAAGAAGCCCCACGCCAGCGCGACCGGCGCCAGCAGCCAGAGCGTCCGGCCGAAGGTGAGGCCGATCAGCAGCGCGCAGGCGCCGCTCGCCGCCATCGCGAGCGTGACCAGCCGCTCGCGCCCCACGCGGTCGGCCACCAGCCCGCCCCAGATGCAGCCGACGCCGCCGACCGCGATGATGCCGAACGCCAGCAGCGACGCGGCTGGCCCCGCGGCGGTTCGGCCCGACTCGGCGAGGCTCGCGGCGACGAACGCCGGGATCCACGTCCAGAAGCTGTAGAGCTCGCCCATGTGCCCGAGGTACCCGCCGGTCGCCAGGCGGTAGCGCCGCTCGCGCACGACCGTGGCGACGAGCCCCCAGGAGAAAGGGCGCGGCGGGAACGGGTACGGGCCGTCGTGGTAGCCGAGCCAGACGAGCGCGGCCGCGACCAGCGCCCCGCCCGACGCGGCGAGCACCACCCCGTCCACCCCCGCCGAGGGGAAGGCGTGGACGAGGTAGGGCGTCGCCTTCCCGACCGTGAGCGCGCCGACGATCGTGCCGACCGCGAGCCCGCGGCGCTCGCGGAACCACGTCGACGCCATCTTCATCGCCGGCGGGTAGACGCCGGCCAGGCAGAAGCCGGCGGCGAATCGCGTCGCGAGCGCGGGCCCGTAGCCGTCGACCGCCGCGAGGAGCGCGTTGGCGGCGGCGCCGGCGAGCGCCGAGAGCGTGAACAGCCGGCGCGCCGGCACGACGTCGGCGAGGTTGAGCAGCGCCGAGCACGCGGTGCCGGCGACGAAGCCGAGCTGGACCGCGGTGGTGAGCCACGCCGCCTGCGCGCCGTCGAGCTGCCACCGCCGCTGCAGCAGCGGCGCCACCGCGCTGCCGGCGAACCAGAGCGACATCCCCAGCAGCTCGGCGCACGCGAGCAGGGCGAGCATGCGCCAGCGCGCGGGATTGGCGTCCCCCGAATGAGGCATGCTACGACTCGCGTCCTATGGTCATGCTCGCACTGCGTCCGGTGGAGCGCCGGGCTCCCGGCATCGCGAGTCAGCCGAAGATGAGTCGGCTGACGCCCGTGAGCACGTAGCGGATCGGGTTCTTGCCCTCCCGAGGCAGCGCGAGAACGTAGCCCTGCCGTTCGAGCTCGGCCAAGGCTGTGGAGACTGCGCCTTGCGACACGTTCCAGAGATCTTTCAGCGCCTTCTGGGTCTGCTCACTCGCGGGACCGCGGCTCGCCCACGCTGCCAGCTGTGCCAGGCGCCGTCCGTCCAGGCGCTCCCGCACTAAGGCACTGTACCGCTGCTGCAACGCTGGCCGGAGCTCTTCGAATGAGATGGATGTGCCAGGAGCTGACACTCCCGTCAGTAATCGAGCACCCTCTTCGAGCGCGGTGAGCAGAGATCGGAGATCGCCACGGAAGAGAGGATAGAGGGCCGCTACGGCGCCCGCATCGATGGGCGGAATGGGATCTCGGCCGTTGAGTGCCAGCATCGAGTAGCGCGCAGCGAGAAGAGCCTGCACGTCCGCCATCGGAAGCGGCTCGAGAGTGAGCGGTGTGGTGAAGACCGAGCGAACCTGCGCGTGAGTCCCCGTGGCGGAGAGCACGGCAGCGGTGGTGCCGACGAGAAGGAGGTGCAGCCCATCCAGTAGGAGAACGGGATCGCGAAGACTTCGGAGGATGTCGGCGGCGCGATCGGTCGTCTTCTCCGTCAGGTTCTCGAGGTTGTCGAGGTGCAATACGATACCAGCCGCCTCTGCTTCGCGAACGAGCGTGAGCAGATCGCGCATGATACGCGGGCCGTCGAAGAGCATGGCACCGCTCGGCGTGATGGTGGTCGTTCCCTTCGTAACTCCACCGCCGACTCCCAGGATCGAGATGCTGCCGCCGCCGGAGGTGAGACGAGCGACCTTCACCAGTTGCTGCGCGGCCTGCATGGCGGCGTGCTCGGCGACCATGGGCCGGGCCGCGAGAATGGTGTCGTAGAGAGCGCTGAGGATCCGCCCCAACACATGCTCCGTCGTGTCAGTCTCGTAGAACGGCACGAGTTCGTCCGCCGCCCAGTATCCAGCAGCGATCGTCCCTGCCTTGACGCTCTGAACGAGGGTCGTTTTCCCGATGCCTGGTGGGCCCCCGATCGGTTGCCGAGAAGACCGGGTACTTCCGATGATCGTCAGGAGCTGACGAGTTTCCGCGGCTCGACCAACGAACAGGCTCAGGGGGTAAGAGTGGCGTGAGCTCCCGAGCGTCTCCTGGAAATAGGGTGATTCGCGGAGGTTGAAGACGCGCCAGAGATTCGGAAGCGTGCCGGAGTCACTGTCCATGAGTATTAGACTTGATCTGACTGTACCTGATACGAGACATATATTAGCTATATGCCTAATATATGACTTGTATCAGGTCTTCGCGAGATCTATCTAATGCTTCACCGCAGTGCTTTGCCGATCGCTGTCACGATCCGCTCGGTTTCTCGGTTCGGATCTCTGAACCAGTCGGTGAACCAGTCGGTGGACCAGTCGGTGGACCAGTCGGTGGACCAGTCGGTGGACCAGATGGAGGAGTGGCTGGAGCGGCAGGTCGCGCCCTCACACTCGATGGCGAGTAGGAACGCGTCGCGCTTGTTGGGGTGCCTGACGGCGAGGTCGATGAAGTATCCCGCCACCCCTACCTGCGCGACCGTCTCGTAACCGAGAAGGCGATCGGGCTGCCATGTCGGGAGCGGTAGTGCCAGCGCAGCATGCGCGCCGGTCCGTGCACGGCACTCGCCACCTCGAGAATGCTTTCGGCGTCGGCGAGCGACTGCGCGACAGATGCGTCCTCGTCGCCCAAGCGGTCAAAGAAGCTCGTCGGTGGTAGCTGCATTCGGGCGACATCCCCA
>DATFPD010000677.1:0-5576 GCA_035265005.1 Gemmatimonadaceae bacterium
CTACATCATCTGGCCGGGGCAGGCGACGTCGTACATGCTCGGCATGCTGGAGATCCGCCGCCTGCGCGACCAGGCCAGCGCGAGCTGGGCCCGAAGTTCGACATCCGCGCGTTCCACGACCGCATCCTGGAGAACGGCGCGGTGCCGCTCCCGCTGCTGCGCGAGGCGGTGGGGCGGTGGGTGGAGCGGACGCCCCAATGACCGTCGACCTCGAGCAGCTCCTCGCGCGCGGCGCGGTGATCGACACAATCACGCGGCTCTTCATCGCGACCGACCGGAAGGAGTGGGCGGAGGTGGAGCGCTGCTTCACCGAGCAGGTCCGCTTCGACATGAGCTCGATCGGCGCCGGCCCCGAGCAGACGAAGACCGCCGCCGAGATCGCCGAGGGATGGCGACAGGGGCTGGCGCCGATCGAGGCGGTCCACCACCAGGCGGGGAACTTCCGCGTGCTGGTGGGCGGCGACCGGGCGACGGCGTTCTGCTACGGGATCGCCTACCACTACAAGCCGCGCAGGACGGGCGGCAGCACGCGCGTCTTCGTCGGCAGCTACGACTTCACCCTCGAGCGCCGCGGCCCCGGCGACGACTGGCGCATCTCGGCGATGCGGTTTGCGCTCAAATTCATCGAGGGGAACCGGGAGCTGGAGGCGGACGAGTAGGAGCCGCGGACTACGCCTGCGACCTGCGAGCTGCGAGCTGCGATCCTTCGCTTCGCTCAGGACAGGCTCTGCGACCTGGCTGCCTCGGGAGGCTCCTGGCGTCCCGAGGGTGTTAAGTCGCAGGCCGCAGGTCGCAGGTCGCAGGCGTAGTCCGCAGGTCGCATCGACGCCGCCGCCGGAGCGGCAGGCGGCCACCGCGGCCGCGGCCAGGAGCCCGCCGGCGAGCATCGCGCGCGCGAGGCGCGCGCCCTTCCATCCCGCGTGTCTCGCGCGTCCCATCTGTCCTCCGTCGTCCTGGGGTGTGGGCCGCGCCGGTAGGGGCGGGAGCCGCGGCGGCACGCGGGGCGGCAGGCGATGCCTGACGAGAATGTCGATGACGTGCGTGTGGGGGCGCCGGCCGCGGGCGGTCCCCGGCCCGGTGCGGCGGGCGCGCGCGGCCAGCACCCGGTCGCTCACGGCTGCCCCGGCGGCCGCGGGGCGAGCGGCCCGGTGGGCGCCGCGTCGGCGAAGCCGAACGGCGGGCAGACGAACCAGACGCGCCGCTCGGCGTGGCGCCCCTTGAACCGCGGCATCCCCACCACCACTGTCGTTAGGTTCGCGCTCCGGACCTGCGTCGTGAAGATCTGCGCCGGACGAAGCCTGGCCATGTCTTCCCCCTTCGCGCGGGCCGGGTGGGCGGCCGCGTGTCCTCCGCACGCCGGCGCCGGCTCCGGCGCGGCCCGCACGACGGCCGGAGTATCGGGTCGGAGACTGCAAAGCACGGACCAATCTGGTACAATAACAATGTACCAGATCCCCCGCAGGCTATACATCTGGTACATCGAGTGAAGCCACAGAAGGTACCAGTTATGCCGATGGTAGCCATCTGGTACATCTGCGGCTGTCGTATGCATCCTGCGTGGCGAGCCGCCAGGAGCCTGCCCTGACCCTGAGCGCAGCGAAGGGGAAGGGATCGAACGATTCACCGGAGGTCGGCATGGCGGCTGGTCGGCGGGAGGACATCGCGAACGTGCTGCGGCAGCGGATCTTCAGCGGGCTGCACCTCGGCACGCTCCGGCTCGAGGACCGGCTGCCGAGCGCGCGCGACCTGGCGGAGGAGCTCGACGTGGACCGCCGCGTCGTGCTCGCCGCCTATCGAGTGCTGGAGAAGGAGGGGCTGGTCGAGCTGCGCGAGCGCTCGGGCATCTACCTGCGGCGCACGCCGCAGCTGGCGGCGGGCGGCGGCGGCGGGATGCCGGGGGCGGCGTCGCTGTACGTGGACGTCGCGCTGCGGGCGATCGGGCAGGGGATCCCGGTGCCCGAGCTCACCGACAGCCTGCACGCGTCGCTGCGCACGCTGCGGCTCCGCGCCGCCTGCATGGAGTGCAACGACGACCAGATCGACGCGCTGTGCGTGGAGCTGCGCACCGACTACGGGCTGGACACGGTCGGGGTGAACACCGAGGAGCTGGCGTCGCGCCCCGCCGCCGAGCAGCTCGCGCGCGCCGACCTGCTCGTCACGACGACGTTCCACGCCGGCGAGGTGCGCGAGGTCGCGGCGGAGCTCGGGAAGTCGTGGGTCGCCGCCGCGCCGCGCACCGACGTGTTCGCCGAGATCATGCGGCTGCTGCCGGCGGGGCCGCTCTACTTCGTCGTCACCGACCCGCGCTTCGCCGAGAAGCTGCGGAAGATCTACGCACAGAGCTCGCACGCCGGGAACCTGCGCGTGGTCGTCCTCGCCGACGACGACCCGGGGGCGGCGGCCCACGTCCCCCCCGGCGCGCCGGTCTACATCACGGGGCGCGCCCGCGAGCGCCTCGCCGCCTCCGGGAGCTCCCCGCTGCTGGAGCGCGTCACGCCCGAGGTGCGGGTCTTCTCCCGGGAGTCGGCGCGCGAGATCCTGGAGTTCATCGTCCGCGCGAACACCGCAGTGACGAAAGGCAAGTAACGAGTACGAGCTCGTGGCGGGTCAGTTTGAAGCAAGGCAACGGCTTTGACAGGATGAACGGCGACAGGATGCACAGGATGGGGAACAGGATGAATGGCCCCGGGATGCCACGCCTCCCGGAGCAGTCATCCTGTTCACCATCCTGTGCATCCTGTCAATATGCCGTTGCCGTTGCCGCCGCCTCGAACTGACCCAGTACTCGTATTTCGTATTTGCCGTTTTGCCGTCCTGGCACGTTCGCTGCCGAGCTTCCCCTTCCCGGATCGAATGCGACAACCAGGAGGCACCGTGGCACGCGACGAGGAGAGCAGGGCACCAGGCACGAACCCCGGCAGCAACCCCAGCCCCGGCAACCGCGACAAGTACCGCGACAACGACGACGTGCGCGACCCGCTCGAGGGCGACGCGCGGACGGGCGGGAGCGCCGACACCCGGAGCGAGGCGCGCGGCAGCGCGCGGGAGAACGTGGGCAACAACGCCCGCGGCACCGCCGCCGACCCGACCGGCCCCGAGGGGAACGACCGCACCCGGCGGCGCACGACCGAGGAGTGAGTCGAAGCGGGAAGGGGGATGGGGGATGGGGGATGAGCTGCTTCCGCTGACAGCTGCCAGCCTGCCCTGACCCCGAGCGCAGCAAGGGGGAAGGGTCCATCCCCCGTCCCCCGCCCCGCTCGTACATTCGCCCGAACTCCGCACCGGGGGGATCGATGGCCAGCGCGAGCGCGCCCGCATCGGGCACCGAGTACGCCGCGTCCACGGCGCAGCACGCGGTCATCGCCAACGCGATCAAGGCGTCGGGCGTCGTCGTGCGCGTCGAGCCGGGGGAGTTCCTCGCGATCCTCAAGCGCGCCGAGGCGCCGCTGGTGGTCATCGGCCTGGGCGGCGTGTTCAGGAAGCACTACCAGTACCTGACCAGCTACAAGGGGCTGGCCTTCTACGCCACCTCGCCCGACCCGTTCGTGCTCCCGTCGCGCGTCGAGGTCGTCCAGGCGAAGTCGATCTCGATCCCGGATGTGTGAGGGCCTGACCACGTGCAGCGCGACGAGCGCGACTACATCCTCCGCCTCCTCGCCGCCGCTGCGGCCGCGCTCGGCCGGCTGCGCGAGCGGCTCGCAGCCAACGCGCAGCCCGCCGAGGTGATCCGCGAGGCGCGCGCGGCCCAGGGCGAGCTGCTCGGCCGCGACGCGATGCTCCTCCAGGCGCTCGACCCCGCCTCCGCCGCCGCACTCCTGGACCCGAAGCGCGTCGCGCTGTGGGCCGAGCTGCTGCGCGTGGAGGCGGCGGCCCATCGTCAGGCAGGCCAGGAGCGCGAGGCCGCCGCGCTGGAGGCGCGGGCGGCGGCACTCGATCGGCGGAGCTGAGTCGCCGCGCTGGAGCAGTTCTCGACTCCATCGAGAGAAGGGCGCTAGCGCCGCAGCCGCTCGGCCGTCTCGGCGTCCCCGGGGAAGAAGCACTCGAGCGCGAGCTCGGCGAGCGTCACGTCCACGGGCGTCCCGAAGACGGTGGTGGTGCTGAAGAAGGTGAGCACCTCGGAATCATCGTCGCCGACGGCCAGCTGCAGCGGCACGAACAGGCCGGCGCCGTCGCTCGCCACCGACGGCGGGTGCCGCATGTGCGATTGCATCCGCGACGGCGCGGGGGGTGGGTACGCGCGGAGCTCGTCGTACAGCGCCGCCAGCGTGTCGTCCCCGCTCGCGGCGACCTGCTGGTGCAGGCGCTCCAGCAGGTGGGCGCGCCACTGCCGGTAGTTCACGATGCGCGGGGCCACGCCCTCGGGGTGGAGGCTGAGCCTGAGCACGTTGACTGGCGGCGCGAGCAGCGCCGGGGACGCGCCGGCGAGGAAGGGGGCCACCGCGCGGTTGGCGGCCACCAGCGTCCAGTGCCGATCCACGGCGAGCGCGGGGTAGGGCTCGTGCGCCGTCAGCACGCGCTCGACCGCCGCGCGCACGGCCCCGAGCGCGGGGTCGTCGAGCGGCCGCTCGGGGTAGAGCGGCGCGAAGCCCGCGGCGAGCAGCAGCTGGTTACGCTCGCGGAGCGGCATCTGGAGCTGCACGGCGAGTCGCAGCACCATCTCCCGGCTCGGCCGCGTGCGACCGGACTCGACGAAGCTGAGGTGCCGCTGCGATACGTCGGCGGCGAGCGCGAGCGCCAGCTGGCTCAGCTTCCGGCGCTGCCGCCACTCACGGAGCAGCGCGCCGACCGATCGCGGCGCGAGGAGCGGAGTGGTCATGCACTACGCTAGCACGCCAGCTGCCGCGCGCCAATTACCTCGCGGGTCAACGCCGCCGCGATGACCTGCCGCGTAATTGAGACGGGGCTCGCGACCCGCGATGGTTCCGGCGCGAAGCGGATGGAACGATCGAACGTCCACCACAGCCCGGAGCCGTCATGCGAACCGTGTCCCCTTCTCCATTGCTGAAGACCGCCCTGGCGGCCGACGCCGCCGTCAGCGGCGCGGTCGGCGTCCTCCAGCTCGCCGCCGCCAACTTGCTGGGGAATCTTTCGGGGCTCCCCCGCGCACTCCTGGTCGAGACCGGCATCTTCCTCGTCGTCTACGCGGTGCTGCTCGTCGCGCTGGCGCGGAGTGCGCGGGTGGCATCCGCCGTCGTCGGGGCCCTCGTCCTCGGCAACGTGGCCTGGGCGGCGGCCTGCGTCGCCCTGCTGGCGGCGGGGACGTTCCCGCTCAGCGGGCTGGGCGTGGCGGTGGTGGTGGTGCAGGCGCTCGCCGTGCTGGCCTTCGCGGCGCTCGAGTACGCGGGGCTCAGACGCTCGGCGCCGCTGAGCGCTAGCGCCCTGCGGGCGGCGGCCAGCGCTGGCTAGCGAAAGGCACGGACTGAGAAAGCAGCGTCCCCGGCCAGTCGTCATCCTGAGCGTGGCCGCGCAGCGGCGAGCCGAAGGATCCACTCGCACTGGGCCGACCTCATGCCCCGTTCAGTAGATCCTTCGGCTCGCCGCTGCGCGGCCACGCTCAGGATGACGACCCGCCGGGG
>DATFPD010000678.1:0-21601 GCA_035265005.1 Gemmatimonadaceae bacterium
TGCTGCGAGAAGCCGAACGGCTGGCCGTGGAGCGCCAGCGCCGCCACGGCGTGCCGATCGCCCTCGGGCACCAGCACTAGCTCGCCGTCGGCCTCCGAGGCCAGCCGGAGCGTACGGCCGTCGTCCGCGAGCGCGATGACGTCGACTTCGTACGTGCCCTGCCCGGTACGGCGCACCGCCTTCGCGCGCCACTCCTCAGCGGTGAGGGCCGGGGCAATGATCGATTGGGACGACGGCTGCGTCACGGTCGGGCGGGACTGGGGAGCGGGCTCTCAGGCTGGAACCAGCGAACGAGAGTGATGCAGAAAATATGCGGCCCGGGCGCGCGATCCGCCCGGGCCGTCTGCCTGCGTCGATTCCCTGGTGCCTGGTCGCTAGTCGCCGCCCCTCACCACCGCAGGTTCACCACCTGCTCCCGCCCCTTTCGCACGACCGTCAGCCTCGCGGTGCGGTCGCCGCCGCGGGCGACGACGCGCTCCAGATCATCCGGCGTGTTCACCTTGTTGTCGTTCACGCGCACCACCACGTCGCCGCCGCGGAGCCCGGCCTGGGCGGCCATCGTGCGGGCGCCGACGCTGTAGACGAGCACGCCGCCGCGGACGTCGAAGAACTCGCGCAGGTCGTCGTTCATGCGCATGAACTCGGCGCCGGCGAGCACCAGGCTGCTCCGTCCCCCGACGACGACGGCGGTGGCCGGCGGCGCGAGCGGGGCCGCCGGCGTCACCGGCGTCGCGACCCGGACGCGGACGGGCGGGGCGGCGGGCGGCGCCGTCGAGGCGGACCCGTTCCACTCGCCGTACTCCGGGTTCTCGCTGCGGTCGGCCACCAGCACGGGGACCGTGCGCACCCGCCCGTCCCGCCGCACGGTGACGAGCACCTTGGCACCCGGCGTCAGCAGGTCGGTGAGCGGGATCTCGCGGTTGCGCACGTCACGCCGGTTGTAGGCGATGATCGTGTCGCCGGAGACCATCCCCGCCCGCTCCGCCGGCGAGCCCGGCTCCACGGACTCCACGACCGGGTAGTCCGGGTGGTTGACGTAGACCTCGCCGTTCCGAATGGTCTGCGATCCCTGGCTCGTGTACACGACGCCGATGTAGCCGCGGAGCGCGGCGGTGCTGACCCCCTGTCCCCGCCCCTGCGCGCGCGGCGTGCGCGCGAACTCCTGCGCGATCTGCCCCTGCTGCGCGAGCTGCGCCTGCCGCTCGCCGAGCTGGCGGAGCTGCTGGTCGAGCTGCGCGATCAGCGCGCTCGACTCGGCGCGCGAGTCCGTGTCCTTGTCCTTCGACAGGCGGCTCTGGAGCCGCGACAGCTTCCGCGTGGCGTAGCGGATCTGGTCCTGGAGGGTCTCCATCTCCTCGCCGCGCTTCTGCGTCGCCTGGAGCTTCGCCTGCTGCCTGACGAGGGCGGCCACCTCGGCGCGTAGCTTCGCCAGCTCGGCGACGTAGTCGCGCATCGCCTCGCAGTCGCCGCCGCTGCAGGAGGAGGAGGAGCGCGGCCGCTGGGCGTGCAGCGGCGCGCCGCCGGCCGCGCCGCCAAGCAGCAGCGCGACCGGCAGCAGCAGTGCCAACGTCCGGAGCCCTCCGCTCCGCATTCCGCGTCTCACCAACTTACGCCTCACTTCCGGTCCGTCGTTCAGAACCGCTTCATGTCGTAGCCCGGCGGGAGCTTCGCCCGCAGCTCGCGGAGCGTCGCCTCGCGGGCGTTCGCCGTCGTCATGTAGTACCGGTTGAGCATCGGGTCCACCGCGGTGAGCGGGGTCTCCCGCAGCACGTCCTGCGTCACCTGCATCACCCGGTCGAGCGCGGCCAGCCGCGCGCGGTAGAGCTCCGCCGCGTCGATCGGCGCGGCGCTCGTGTCGTGCTCCACGAGGTACGACTGCGACTGCTGGTACAGGTGCTCGGCCAGCTCGAGCGCCCGGAGCGCCTCGTCGTTCGACGCGAACTCGATCGGGGCGCTCCTGGGGAGCGAGATCAGAATGTCCCGCACTCGGCCGCCCGGCATGACCTCCTGACCACCGTCCGTCCCCGGCGCCAGCACTGCCACCTGCTCCGGCGCCGCCGACATGCGCCCGGCCAGTGCGCCTGCGCCGAGCAGCGCGATCGCCGAGGCGGCGCGCAGCCCCCAGTGGCGCGCCCGGCTCCACGCGCCGCTCCGCCGGCCTGCGGCGGCCGCGGCGATTGGCGTCACCTGCGGGTCCCCGGTGGTGGTCGCCACCTCGTCACCCCCGCGCTCCTCGGCGCGCATCCGGGCGAGCGCCGGGCCCAGCGCCTCCCAGCTCGTGAGCGGGGGCGCGATCCGGGTGCGCTCTTCCGCCGCGAGCGCGACCAGGCGCTGGTGCGCCGACCGCTCGCGGCAGCACTCCGGGCAGGCGGCGAGGTGCGCCGCCTCCAGCATCGTGGGCTCTTCGTCGGCGAGCGCCGCCAGGCGCTCAGCAGTTAGGTGCAGCATGTTCTCTGTCCGTTCCTGGTCCGGGCGCGTCCACCATGTGTGCGAGCAGGCGGCGGAGCTTCGCGCGGGCCTTGAATAATTGGGACTTCGATCCGCCGGGCGTGATCCCCAGCTCGGCGGCAATCTCTTCGTGCGTGTACCCCTCGACGTCGTGCAGCATGAACACCGCCCGGGCGCCCGGCGCCAGCTTGGCCGCCGCCTCCTGGATCGAGGCCATGAGCAGCGACCGCTCGGCCACGAGATCCTCCACCGCCGCCACGTCGTCCTCGATCTCCGTCTCGATCTTCGCGATCCGGCGCGAGCGACGCAGCGCGTTGAGCGTCCGGTTCACGGCGATGCGGTGCGCCCAGGTGCCGAACTGCGCATCGCCCCGGTAGCTCGGGAGGGCCCGGAAGATCTGGATCCAGACTTCCTGAGCGATGTCCGCCGCCAGGTCTGGATCGCCTCCCACCAGCCGCCGAACGACGGCATCGATGTGCGGAGCGTGCTGCGACCAAAGCTGTCGCATCGCTCGCTCATCGCCTTCGATGGCGCGCTGGATGACGAGTTGATCCATTCCCATGGGCTTCGGACTCTTGGTCACGTCCGTGGGGGTGAAGGTTGCCACGAAGTTTCGCGATTTCGGGACGGAGTGCCCGGATCTGGGACAAATGGTTTGCTCGCCGGGGCGACCTGGTAACCACCGTCACAGCACCCTCCCACGACGCTCCACTCGCGTCGCATGTTTCGCACAGAACTGTAGAAACGATGCCGCTTTTCGGGCCCACGCTCTCTCCAGCCAGCGAGGCGACAGCGCTCTACCGGGCCCTTCAAGTGCTTTCGAGGTCGAGCGGGCAACCCGTTGCTCGCCTTGACGAAGCCAAAGCCCCAATGTAGATATGCCGCCCTGCCTCGGACCGCCGGGTCGGAAACTTTTCGACTGTTCCGCGGTATTTGCATTACAGTCTGCTCGGGTGCAGGATCGGTCAGAATTACGCAGCCGACTCCGCGCCAGATCGACGTCCGGGACGTTTCCGGTCGCGCGAGCATACCCCCTGCAATAGCAGAGCTTGTCCGGCCTTCGCAGCGCGTGACTTTCTGGCGTTTGCGGAGTCTAAAGGTCGCATTCGCCAAAAAGTCTGCGCCAACGAGGTATTCTGGCCGTGTTCGCTACCCTGCTGCTCGCCCTCAACGTTGCTGTCGCCTCCGTGGCGTCCGATGGCCTCCCGGCCAAGGCGCCCAAGGCCGTCGGCATGTCGGCGGAGCGGCTGGCGGCCATCGACCGGGTGGTCAACCGCGGGCTGAAGGCCGGCGGCTACCCGGGCGCCGCGGTCGTGGTCGGGCGCAAGGGCGCCGCCGTCTGGCAGCGCGGCTTCGGCCGGCTGGGCTGGACCTCCTCCGAGGAGGCCGTCTCCCCCGACCGGACGATCTACGACCTGGCCTCGCTCACCAAAGTCGTCGGCACCACGACGGCGATCATGATTCTGTTCGACGAGGGCCGCATCGCGCTCGATGCCCCCGTCGCCCAGTACCTGCCGGCGTTCTCGGGCGGCTTCAAGGACTCGGTCACGATCCGCCACCTCCTGACGCACCGCTCCGGCCTGCCGCCGGGCCGTGACCTCTGGCGCGGGGCGCACTCGGCCGAGGAGGCACGCGCCATGGTCATCGAGACCCCGCTCGTCTGCAAGCCCGGCCAGTGCTACCAGTACTCCGACCTTGGCGCCGACGTGCTCGGGATGGTGGCCGAGGTGGTCGCGGCCAAGCCCCTCGATCAGTTCCTCGAGGAGCGCGTGTGGCAGCCGCTGGGGATGAACGACACGTTCTACCGCCCGGCCGACTCGCTCAAGGTCCGCATCGCGCCCACCGAGATGACGCCGCCCCGCGGCTACCCGGTGCGCGGCGAGGTGCACGACGAGAACGCGTACGCGCTCGGCGGCGTCGCCGGCCACGCGGGGCTCTTCAGCACGGCCGCCGACCTGTCGATCTTCGCCCAGATGATGCTGAACAAGGGCGAGTACAACGGCGTCCGGATCATCAGCGACTCGACGGTCGAGCTGTTCACGCGCCGCGCCGCCGGCTCGCGCGCGCTGGGCTGGGACACCGCCGAGGGCGGCGTGGGCTCGGGGACGTACATGAGCGACCACGCGTACGGCCACACCGGCTTCACCGGCACCTCGATCTGGATCGACCCGGACCGCGAGATGTTCGTGGTGCTGCTGACGAACCGGGTGCACGCCGCGCGCGCCCGCCGGCCGGCCAAGGTGATCTCCGACGTCCGCAACGACCTCGCCGACCTCTCGGCGCTCGCGGTCCTCGACGCGCCGGACGGCGTGCTGGCGATGCCGGCGGCGTTCCGCGCCGACCGCGCGATCGGCTGGAACAGCGCCGACCGCTCCGCGCGCCGCAGCCGCTCTACGCGCGGACGCTCCGCGGCGCGCCGGACGACCAGCAGTCGCAGCAGCAAGAAGGCGTCGAGCAGCAAGCGCACGGCGTCGTCCAGCAAGGCGAAGAAGCCGGCGGCGAAATCCTCCAGCAGCGCGGCGAAGAAGAAGAAGCCGGTGGCGAAGAAGTCGAAGAAGTGATCGGGCAGCTCGCAGGGCGATCCATGAAGCAGAGCGCGGCGGGCGACGACAACGTCGCCCGCTTTTGTCTATCTCCCCTCCCCCTCGCGGTCTCGGCGCTGGCCGCGCTGGCCGCGCTGCTGCCGCTGCTGCTCGCCGCGCCGCTCCGCGCGCAGGCGCCGCGGCCGGCCGGGATCGTGCGCGCGGATCACCACACGCGCACGAGCGCGCTGGTGCTGGCCGGTACCTCGGTGGCGTCGTTCGGCGTGCTCTGGGTGCTCCCCGAGGAGATGTCGAAGTGGCCGAAGGAGGACCGCCAGATGAACCACTTCCTCGACGCGTACCGGTCGCCGCCGGTGTGGGACCGGGACCCGTTCTTCTGGAACTACATCGCGCATCCGGTCATCGGGCAGTACACCTACCTGATGGAGCGCAACTACGGCGAGAGCCGGCTGCGGTCGTTCCTCTTCTCCACCGCGGCGTCGGTCGCCTGGGAGTACGGCGTCGAGGCAGCGATCGAGCACCCGAGCGCCCAGGACCTGCTCACGACCTCACCCGTGGGCAGCCTGCTCGGCGAGGCGTCGTACGTCGCGACGCGGCGCATGGCGCGCGACGGGTTCAACCGCTGGGAGAAGGCGGCGATGCTGCTCGTGAATCCCGTGTACGTGGTCCAATCGCGCGGAATGCGCCGGCCGATGCTGAGGATGGCCCCCCGCTAGGCGGGCCGTCGCGGTCAGCGCTCGACGAACGCCTTCAGCCGCGCCAGCGCCTGATCCCACTGCTCGGAGACCAGCTCCGCGTACTCGCGGAGCTGGCGGATCGGCGCGGGATCCAGCTCGAACAGGCTCTCGCGGCCGGCGCGCGTGCTGCGCACGATCCGCGCGCCCTCCAGCACGCGGAGATGCTGCAACCAAACGGTTTCGTGTCAAGGCGCCGGTGCGGGCGCGGGATGCGCGCCGCCCTGATCGCGACTCCATGCGCTATCTTTCCCGGTAGCCCCGACCAGAGCAGGAGCGCACATGAGTGACAACGAGACCACCAGCGCATCGCCCCCGTCCCCGCAGAGCGAGTCGCCGAGCGCGGCCCCGGCCGCGACCGCCGACGCGGTCGTCTCCACCGACCAGGTGAAGGCGGCGCTGCGGCGGGTGAAGGACCCGGAGCTCAACCTGAACATCGTGGACCTCGGGCTGATCTACGACATCTTCGTCGACGGCACGATGGTGAAGATCGACATGAGCCTCACCTCGCCCGGGTGTCCGTCGGGTCCCGAGATCATGACGCACGCCGAGCGCGAGGTCCGCAACATCCCCGGCGTGACCGAGGTGTACGTCACGCTAGTCTGGTCCCCGCCCTGGACCCCGGATCGCATCGAGCCGCGGGTGAAGGCGTACCTGGGATTCTGAAACAGCGATTCGCGCTGCGCGAATCAGCCGTTCGGTATCTCGAACCAGAAGACGGTCCGCACGCCGGGCTCGCTCTCGACGCCCATCGTGCCGCCGTGCAGCTCGACGATCGCGCGGGCAACGGCGAGGCCGAGGCCGGCGCCGCCGTGGCGGCCGGCCGCGGCGGGGTCGAGCTGCTGGAAGCGCGTGAAGAGGAGCGGGATCTGCTCGGGTAGGATCCCGCGGCCGCGGTCGAGCACCTCGAAGCGGACCCCGCCTGACGCCGCGCGCGACGCACTGGCCACGACCGCCTCCTGCTCGGGCGAGTGCTTGATGGCGTTCGAGAGCAGCGCCACGAGCACCTGCGTCAGGCGCTCGGCGTCGCCGGCGAACG
This sequence comes from Gemmatimonadaceae bacterium, assembly GCA_035265005.1. Lineage (GTDB taxonomy): Bacteria > Gemmatimonadota > Gemmatimonadetes > Gemmatimonadales > Gemmatimonadaceae > DATFPD01. The sequence goes on from DATFPD010000678.1 coordinate 6,765, forward strand.
GGGCGTCGTCGTCGGCGCGCGCCTCCAGGCACACGCGGTGCTGCTCGGCCGCCGGGTGCGCGCCCTCGATCGCGGCGTCCAGCAGGGCGCGCGGCGTCAGGCGCTCGGCGGGACGCAGCGCAAAGGCGCCGGCCTCGATCCGGCCCAGGTCGAGCACGTCGCCGATCAGGCGCAGGCCCCGGTCGGCGTTCGCGCGCGCGATGCGCACGATCTCCAGCATCCCCGGCGGCACGTCGCCGGCGGCGCCGGACTCCACCAGTTCCAGCGCGCCCCGGACCGACGTGAGCGGCGTGCGCAGCTCGTGCGCGACGATCGAGACGAACTCGCTCCGCGTGCGGTCCACCTCGCCGCGCTCGCCGACGTCGCGGATCACGACCACGTCCGCCTGACGACCGTCGTAAAGGATCGGGGTCGTGCACAGCTCGGCGCGGAAGGTGGAGCCGTCCGCGCGGACCGCGGTCGCCTCGAAGCGCCCTTCGGCGCCGGAGCGGAAGTGGCGCGCCATGAGCGCGCGGTCCTCCGGGGCGCAGAAGAGGAGGCCGGACACCCCCACGGCGTCGCTCTCGGCGCATCCGAACAGCTCGCAGAACGCGCGGTTCACCTGGAGGATCGTCCCGCCCTCGGTGATGGCGATGCCGTCGCGGCTGGCGTCGGAGAGGCGGTCGAAGCGCGCCTCGCTCTCCCGGAGCGCCTGCTCGGCGCGCTTCCGCTGCACCGCACCCCCGATGTGCGCCGCGGCCGCCGCGATGGTGCGGAGCGAGGGCTCGTCGGCGGGACGAGACTCGGCGGCGCCGAAGACGAACACCGCGATCACCTCGCCGCCGTGCCCGAGCACCGGCACCGCGCCGGCGGCGAGCAGGCCGGCGGCGCGCGCCACCGCCCGACGCGAGAGCTCCATGCCGCCCGACTCCTCGCAGATCCACGACGGCTGCCTGCTCTGCCAGACGCGCCCGGGGAGTCCCTCGCCCGCGCGGAAGGCGAACATGCGGCTGGACTCGGCGAAGCGCTCGAGGCGCGCGACGGTCTCCGGATTCTGGTCGGCCATCCACACCGGGCCGCACTGGAGCACCGCGCCGTCGGCGCTGGGGACCCAGGCCTCGCCGTAGATCCAGCCGCCCCACGCGCCGAGGAGTCGGAGCGCGGCGGCGAGTCCCGCCTCCAGCGTCGGCGCGGCGCCGATGGCGTGCGACGTCGCGTGCAGCAGCTGCGTCTCGGTCTCGCTCCGCTTCTCGGCGCTGATGTCGCGGGCGACGGTGGAGACGAACCAGCGGCCGCCGCGCGGCGACTCGTGCGCGAGGATGACCTGCGACACCGGGATCTCGCGCCCGTCGCGGGCGAGGAGCGCGAGCTCGCCGGCCCACACGCCGTCGCGGATCGCCGCCGGGAGCGCCTCGCGCACCAGCCGCTCCCGCGCCCAGGCCGGGTGGACGTCGGCCATCGGCATGCCGCCGACGTCCTCGTCCGCGCCGATGCCGAGCATCCGGCGGCCGGCGGGGTTGATGTACGTCGCGGCGCCGGCCACGGTCCCGATCGAGACGAAGTCCGCGGTGGCGCCGAGCGTGGCGACGAGGCGGCTCTGCCCCATCTCGGCCTGGAGCTGCGCGGTGACGTCGCGGAAGATCATCCGCACGGCGGTCGCGAGGCCGCCCTCGAAGCGCGCGGAGCCGTTGCCGCGCACGACGACGCGGCGGCCGGACTTGGTGAGCAATACGGCCTCGAAGTCCCGCACCTCCTCGCCGTGTACGATGCGCTTCGACGCGTCGAGGCAGCGGTCGTGGAACTCGGGCGCCACGACGTCGAGCGCGCGCATGGCCAGCGCCTCGGCGTCACGGTAGCCGAAAGTGCGCTTCCAGGCCTCGTTGACGTACAGGAGCCGACCGTCGTCGGGCGCCATCACGACGATCAGGTCGCTGGCGTGGTCGGCCAGGTCGCGCAGGCGCGCCTCGCTCTCGCGGAGCACGCGCTCGGCCTCGCGGCGCCGCTCCAGCTCGGCCGCGCGCTCCATCTCGGCGACCACCGACTCGGCGACCTCGCGGAGCGCCTCGATGTCCTCCGGGGCGAACTCGCGCGGGCGGACGTCGGCCGCGCAGAGCTGGCCAAGCACCGCGCCGTCGGCGCCGACCAGCGGGACCGCGGCCCACGCGCGCACGCCGAGGGCCGCCGGCGGCGGCAGCTCACCCCCGGCGGGAACGATGGCCACGGGCGCGCGCACGAGGCGCGCCGCGAGACGCGTCAGACGGTCGAGGCGGGGGTCGGGGAGCATGGGGAGCGGAGTAAACAAATGACTACGCCCCCTTAGGACGATCGGGCTGTGGGGAAGATCACAACGGTGTCAGGGGATGCGGGATGGAGGGATGAACGGCCCCGGGTCTCTCGCACTTCATCCCTCCATCCCTCCATCCCTCGCCCCCTCACTCCCGTCCCGCCCCCGCGAACGCCCGCCGGATCCGCACTGTCCGCTCCAGCTCGTTCGCGTTCTGGAGGATCTTCTCGCGGAGGTCGCGCGGGAGTTCGGGGTGCGTGGCGAGGAAGCGCTCGACGCGGGCGAGCGCTTCGGCCGAGCTGTGGCCGTCGAGGAAGGCGCCGAGCCAGGAGCCCAGGAAGAAGATCCGGCGGTTGCGCTGGATCCAGGGGAGCGTGTCGAGCGCGGGGACCAGGTAGGGGAGCGTGAGCGTCTGCTGCAGCGGCGAGTTGAACGCGCCCAGGCTCGCCGTCGCCCAGTCCTCGTTGAGCGTGGAGTCGCGGAGGTAGCGCTCGAAGTACGCGCGCTTGACGTCGGCGCTGGGGCGGGCGGCGCCGGCGATGAACGCGCGGCGCGTGCCGTCGCTGGTGGTGTCGCGTCGCGTCTCCTCCTCCAGGCGCCGGTCGGCGCCCGGCGCGCCGCGCTCGAGCAGCGCGGTGACGATCGCCCAGCGCGAGGGGGCGCGCAGCGGCTCGCCGAGCGGCGGCGGCGGGGCGCCGGGCGCGCCCGCGCTGTCGAGCAGCGAGTCGAGGTAGCGGAGCGCCAGGGGCGAGGAGGCCACCTGCACCAGCGCGTCGAAGTGGAGCTTGCGCAGGCCGTAGGGGCGCGCCGAGTCGGCGGCGCCGGCGCGCAGCATCGCCTCGACCGCCGGGAGCGCGGAGTCGCGCTGGGCGCGCGAGAGGTACGCGCCGGTGGCCCTCGTCAGGCGGCCGAGGGTGCTGGCGGCGATCTGCTCGTCGCGCTCGCGCGGCAGCTCGCGCACCGCGAGCGCGACGTAGCGCGCCGGCTCGAGCCGCGCGTCGCGCACCTGGTCCCAGAGCGAGCCCCAGAGCATCGCGCGGAGGAAGGCGTCGCCCACGGTGCCGATGTTCGCTTCCAGCCAGCGCACGCTGCGCGGGTCGAGGAGGGTGAGGGCGTAGCCGTAGTCGCCGGCGTTGGCGAAGACGACCGAGGGCGCGCGCAGGCCGGCGGCGCGCCGGACGGCCGTCGTCTCGCCGGTGATCTCGACCGGGATGCGCACCGGCGGCGCGTCCGAGCCGTAGCCGAGCAGCACCTCGACGCGCATCGGCCACGGGCCCGGGCCGGAGAGCGCGGGCTGCGCCGGCCGCTGCGCCAGCGTCAGGCTCGCGACGGCGCCCGCGCGCAGCTCGAGCCGCGGCTCGACGACGGGCATCCCGCGCCGGAGGATGAACTGCGCGCCCCACGGCTCGAGCGATCGGCCGGCGGCGCGGCCGACCGCGTCGAGCAGGTCGTGCCAGGTGGCGTTGGCGTACGCGCGCTCGCGCAGCAGCGTGCGAACGCCGCCGCGGAACGCGTCCTCCCCCACCAGGTAGTTGAGCTGCTTCAGCACCGACGGGGCCTTGTTGTAGACGATCGGCCCGTAGTTGCTCTTCGCCTGGTCGAGGTTGGCGAGCTCCTGCCAGACGGGCGTCGTGCCGCGCGTGGCGTCGACGCCGTAGGCGAGCGGCTTGTTGCGCAGGTAGAAGGACTTCCACGCCTCGCTGCCGGGGGCGATGGCGTCCTGCACCTTCGCGGCCATGTACGTGGCGAAGCCCTCCTTGAGCCAGAGGTCGTCGAACCAGCGCATCGTCACGAGGTCGCCGAACCACTGGTGCGCGACCTCGTGGTAGATCGTGGCGGCGCGGCCGATGCGCTGCACCATCGTCGGGCGCTCGCGGAAGACGAAGCGGTCCTCGTTGTAGAACACGGCGCCCGGGTGCTCCATGCCGCCGAAGGGGAACGCGGGGGCGAGGAGGAAGTCGAACTTGTCGAACGGGAACGGCCGGTCGAAGTAGCGCTCCAGCCAGTCGAGCGCCTCGGCGTTGCGCGCGAAGAGCGAGTCGGCCTCGACCTCCTTCGCGCGCGAGGCGCGGACGTAGAGCGTCATGGGCCGCGTGCCGGCCGGCGCGGCGAGGCGCGCCCACGGCCCGGCGGCGAACGCGATCAGGTACGTGCTGATGGGCTTCGTCTCGGCGAAGCGGTGCTCGACCGTCGCCGCGACGGTGTCCTCGGCGCCGCCGAGTACGGCGTTCATCGACCCCATCTCGGCGCCGTTGGCCAGCGCGCTCCACCCCGCCGGCGTGCGGAGCGCGAAGGTGACGCGCGCCTTGAGGTCCGGCTGGTCGAAGCAGGGGAAGAGCTGGTTCGCGTCGGCCGGGACGAGCAGCGTGTAGAGGTAGTCGGCTCCGTCGGAGCTGTCGTGGAAGCGGATGATGCTCGCCCCCGACGGCGCGATCCGCGCGGCGAACTCCATCGCCAGCGTGTTCGCGCCGGGGCGGAGCGCGGCCGAGGGCACCCGCACGTGCGCGCCGTTCGCGACGACGCCGGCGACGGGCTGCCCGTTCGCGCTCAGTGCGCCGAGGCGCGGCCCGCGGAAGTCGAGGATCACGTCGCCCGAGCCGACGCGCTCGAAGGACACGACGACGCGCCCGCGCGCCGTGTCGCGCGCGGTGACGTCCAGCCGCAGGTCGTAGGCGACGTTCCGCACCTGCGCCGCGCGCCACTCGGCGAGCTCGCGCGAGACGCCGGGCGCCATGAACCGGTCGAGGGAGTCGGACTGCGGGAGGAGGAGCGCGGCGACGAGGAAGGAGAGCATGGGCGGGCGCGACGGGTTGCGGAGTGCTCGACGCGCAATTTACTCCCCGCGCCCGGCAACCGCTGCCGGCCCGACCCGGGTCATACCTTGACATTCGACAACACGCGCCGGATTCTGTTGTCGAACGACAAGGTATCGAGCCACCGGGAGGTCTCATGGAATGGATCCGCCGCCTGGCGCGCCGGGCGCGTCTGCTCGCGCGCCGCGGCCGCGCCGAGCGGGCGATGGACGACGAGATGCGCTACCACCTCGAGTGCGAGGCCGCCGAGCGCGTCCGGCAGGGGATGTCGCCTGACGACGCGCGCCGGTCCGCGCTCGCCGACTTCGGCGGGGTCGAGCGCTTCAAGGAGGAGGGGCGCGACGCGCGCGGCGTGCGGCCGCTCGAGGATCTCGCGCGGGACCTGCACTTCGCGCTGCGGGTGCTGCGGCGGAACCCGGGGTTCACGGCCGCCACCGTGCTCACGCTGGCGCTCGGCATCGGGGCCGCGACCGCGATCTACAGCGTCGTCTACGGCGTGCTGCTGCGGCCGCTCCCCTACGCGGACGCCGGGCGGCTGGTCGTCCTGTGGGAGCGCGACGTGGCGCACGGGGCGGAGCGCAACGTCGTCTCGGTCGCGAACTTCGAGGCCTGGCGCGAGCGCAGCCGCTCGTTCGAGGGGATGGCGGGGCTGGTCCCGAAGCCCGCCGTCATCGCCGGCACCGCGCGGGCCGAGCGCGTGATGGGGGCGGAAGTCTCGCCGGGCTACTTCCAACTGCTCGGCGTCGCGCCGGCGCTCGGGCGGGAGTTCGGCGAGTCGGACGCGCAGGGCGGCGGTGCCGCGGTCATCGTCCTCAGCGACGGCTACTGGAAGCGCCACTTCGGCGGCGACCCCGCGGCGCTCGGCCGCGCGCTCACCATCGACGGCCGGCCGCACACCGTGGTCGGCGTGATGCCGCCCGACTTCGACCCGCCGCGCTTCGCCTGGCTCGACGAGCAGCAGATGTGGTTTCCCTTCGCCGCGACCGAACGCAACCGATCGTGGGGGCGGTTCCTGCTCGTCGTCGCGCGGCTGAAGGACGGCGTCACGCTCGACCGGGCGCGCGCGGAGATGCGGGCCCTTGCCGAGGAGCGGGCGCGGGAGGACGCGGCCGACCGCGGATGGTCGGCGACGGTGGTGGCGCTCGCCGAGCAGCTCACGGGCGACGTGCGGACGTCGCTGCTCGTCCTGCTCGGCGCGGTCGCGCTGCTGCTCACGATCGCCGTCGCGAACGTGGCGACGCTCTCGCTGACGCTGATGCGCCGCCGCGGCCACGAGCTCGCCGTGCGGCGGGCGATCGGGGCGAGCACGCGCCGGATCGCCGCGCAGCTGTTCACGCAGAGCGCGCTGCTCGGCGCCGCCGGCGCGGCGGCGGGGCTGGTCGCGGCGGCGTGGGGCGTCAGGCTGCTGCTGCTGGTGCTTCCCGCCGAGGTGCCGAGGGCGGCGTCGATCCGCGTCGACGGGCCGGTGCTGGCGGCCACGACCGCCGCGGCGGTTCTGGCGACGCTGGTGTTCGGCACGGTCACCGCACTCGGCTCCGCCACGCGTGACGGCGCCGGCGGCGGCGGCGGCGGCGGCGCGTCGCTGGCGCTGCGGGAGCGCGCGGCGGGGCGTGGTGCGTCGTCGCGGCTGGGGGGCAGCGGGGGACTGGTGGCGGCGGAGGTGGCGCTCGGGCTGGTGCTGAGCGTGCTCGCCGGGCTGATGGCGCGCAGCTTCGTCGCGCTGCGCGCGGTGGAGCTCGGCTTCTCGGCGGAGCGCGTGGTGGCGGCGCGGGTCTCGGCCACGGGGGAGCGATACGCCACGCCGGAGCAGCAGCGCGCGTTCTACGCCGCACTGCTGGAGCGCATCCGTGCCCTCCCCGGCGTGCGGGCGGCCGGGGTGGCGAGCACGCGGCCCTTCGGCGGGATGGGGCCGGCGACGGCGGTCGGCAACTCCGCTCGGCCGACGCCCCCGGCCGAGGCGCCGGTGGCGGACGTGCGGTACGTGGACGCGGGCTTCTTCGACGCGCTGCGGATCCCGCTGCTCGCCGGCTCGGTGTTCGACGCGCGGGAGCGGCCGGGCGGCCCGCCCCGGGTGGTGATCAGCCAGAGCACCGCGCGCGCGCTCTGGCCTAACGAGAGCCCGGTCGGCCGCCGGCTGGCGGTCGTCGGCATGTTCGGCGGCATCGCCCCGGAGGTGATCGGCGTCGTGGGGGACGTGCATCTCGCGGACGCCCGGACGCCACCGCGCCCGGCAGCGTTCCTGGCGGACGCGCGCTTCCCGGACGGCACGCGCGACCTCGTCGTGCGCGTCGACGGCGGCGCCGCGGAGTCGATCGTCCCGTCGCTGCGCTCGGCGGTCGCCGGGATCGACCCGGGCGTGCCGCTGCACCAGGTGACGACGATGGACGCGCTGGCGGACGCCTCGCTGGCGCGGGACCGCTTCACCACGCTGCTGCTGGGCGCCTTCGCGGCGGCGGCGCTGCTGCTGGCCGCGGTCGGGATCTACGGCGTGTTCGCGGGGGACGTCGCGCGCCGCCGCACGGAGATCGGCATCCGGCTCGCGCTCGGCGCGCGCCGCTCCGGGGTCGTGCTGCTCGTGCTGCGGCGGGCGCTGACGCTCGCGGCGGTGGGCGTCGCGATCGGGGCGGCGGCGGCGCTGCTCGCCGCGCGCTCCGTGGCCTCGCTGCTGTTCGGCGTCGGCGCCGCGGACCCGGCGTCGTTCGCCGCGGTCGGAGTGCTGCTGCTCGCGGTCGCGGCCGCGGCCTCGCTCGTCCCGGCGCTCGCGGCGGCGCGGGTGTCGCCGCTGGAGGTCATGCGGGACGGATGAGTGAGCTGAGCCAGTGCGCCAGCTCGCGGTCGATCACCTGATGGCGCCGAATTGGTGCCCCGCGCCGCTCGATGGAGGAGACGTGGATCACAATGCCGGACGAATAGTTACGCAACGCGGAGCGGCGCGTCATTAGCGGAGATTAATTGCAGACATGGTCCCTACGCGTGGACCAACTGCGAAATGCACCACCCGAGAAGAGCACACCCGTCGCAAGGCGGGGCCGCAAAGCCAGGAGTCCTGAGCGTATCGATTCGCGAAGGATCGTCCGGTTGCCGAAGGTGAGAAGTGGCGGCCAGCGCCGCCGACTTCCGAACTCACCCACCGCACCCGCGCGATCCGACGCAGCAGTGAACCGCGCCGAGGTGCAAATGCCGTCCGCACGATCGAGAACGTCACTCCGCGAAGCACCGCCACCAGCACGTCACGGGTTCACCATCATCGAGATGGCGATCGTGCTGGTGGTCGCCGCGACGCTGATGGGGATGGCCTACCCGCGGCTCCACGACGCGGCGGGCGCCGCGTCGCTGCGGTCGGCGAAGCAGGAGGTCATGGCCTCCCTCGCCCAGGCGCGCGCGGCGGCGGTGGAGCAGGGGCGCCGGTCGGTCCTGACGCGCAGCGGCAACACGCTCCAGGTGACCGTGGAGTCGAACGGCAGTCAGACGGCACTCCGCGGCGCGCTCGACCTGTACGGCCTGCACCAGGTGTCGCTCGACGCGACGGTGAACACGATCGCGTTCGACCCGCGCGGGTACGCGATCGGGCTCGGCAGCGTCGAGGTGATTCGCCTGTCCCGCGGCGCCCTGCGCGACTCCGTGTGCGTGACTCGCGCCGGCCGGCTCGCGACAGTGGGGTGCGGGCTGTGACCACGCGTCGGCAGACTCGCGGCCGCGCGCGCGCCGGCTTCACGCTGGTCGAGATGCTCGTCGCCATCCTCATTCTCACGGTCGGCGTACTCGGGCTCGCGGGCACGGCGATGTACGTCACCCGCATGGTCGGCGGCGGCGCGCAGCAGACGCTGGCGGCCGGGATCGCGCAGTCGCGCTTCGAGGCGCTCCGGGCGTCGAACTGCTTGGCGGCCAAGAGCGACTCCGCGGTGACCCGCGGGATCCCGTCCTCGTGGACGGTCACCTCGGTCACGCGCGGCCTCGACGTCACCGTCCGCGTGCGCCTCACGACGCCGGCCGGCACGAGCACACGCATCTTCCGGAGTCTCATCGCATGCTGACCCAGACCCCGCGCGCCGCCGCGCAGCGCCGGGCGCGCACCGGCTTCACGCTCCCCGAGCTGCTCATCGTCATCGTCATCTTCGGCGTCATCGCCGGCGCGCTCGTGACGACGATCGCGCGACAGCAGCGGTTCTACGGCGCCACCGAGCAGATCGTCACGATGCGCGGCAACATGCGTGACGCGGTGAACCTCCTGCCGAGCGACCTGCGCGGCCTGTCGCGGAGCGGCGGCGACATCTACGCCATGACGGACTCCTCGATCGACTTCCGCCTGCCGGCCGGCGCGTCGGCGATCTGCACGATCAACACGGGGCGGACGATCGTGACGGTGCCGCCTGCGCAGCTGGCCTCGCAGAGCGGCGTCACGAGCTGGCTGGCGACGCCGCGCGCCGGCGACTCCCTCTTCGTGTACGACGAGGGGGCGACGACGGGGACGACCGACGACTCGTGGCGCCTGTACGCGCTCACGGCGACGCCGAGCGCCGGGACGTGCCCCACCACCACGGGCTTCACCTCGACCAGCACCGAGGCGGCCGCGGGCGTCTCGCTCGTGCTGTCCGGCGCGCTCCCGGCCACCGTGCGGCTGGGGGCGTCGATCCGCTTCTTCCACAAGGCGCACTACAGCCTGTACCGGGCCGCCAGCGGCAACTGGTACGTCGGCTTCTACGAGTGCAGCGCCGGAACCTGTCCGTCGCTGCAGGCCGTGAGCGGGCCGTACCTGCCGTACGCGAGCAGCGGCGGTGGCGGCGTGCGGTTCACGTACTTCGATTCGACGGGCAGCGCCACCACCAACCGGGCGCTCGTGTCGCGCATCGACGTGACGACGCGGGCCCAGACCGCCAACCCGGTGGCCGTCACCGGGTCGCAGCGGGAGTACTACGCGGATTCGCTCAGCGTGAGCGTCGCGCTTCGGAACCGCAACTAGTGCACGCCGTGCACGCAGCATCCACGGAGCTTCCCATGACCACCACAGGCCGGAACCGGCCCGGCTTCGCCCTCGGGCTCGCGCTGATGGCGATCGTCATCATCGGAGCGATGATCGTCGGGGCGTTCTTCATGAGCGCCCAGGAATACCGCGTCGGCCGGAACGCGGTCACGCAGGCCAACGCCCTCGCCGCCGCCGAGTACGGCCAGGACACGACCTTGTCGGGGTGGAACAAGGCGTGGAACAAGCTGGCGATCGGCTCGACGATCGTGCGCACGTACGCGCCCGGCGGCGGCGTGGTGGACACCGTGCGAATCACCAAGCTGGACAGCCTCTCGTACCTCGTGGTCTCGGAGGGGCAGTCCGGCACCGGCGTCCGCGCGGGCGCGCGGCGGCGCACGGGGCTGCTGCTCCGGCTGCAGATCCCGCAATTCACGATGCCGGGCGCCATGACGACGCGCGGGAACGTGGTGATCGGCGGTGCCACGAGCCTCTTGGGCAAGGACACCTCGTTCGCGGGGTGGGACTGCCCGCCGGCGGGGGCGGCGATCGCCGGCGTCGCGGTCACCGACACGCAGAAGCTCTCGCTCGGCGGCAAGTGCAAGCAGATGTCGTGCATCTCCGGCAGCCCGCTCGCCTACATCAACCCGAGCGTCGGGGACACGAGCGTGTACTTCAACTACGGCGGACTGAAGTGGCCGGACCTCGTGGCGATGGCCGAGAAGAGCGTGAGCGGCACCCTGACTGGCGTCGCGCCGTCGATCAACCTGGACCTCTCGTGCAACACCGGCGACCTCAAGAACTGGGGCGACCCAAACAAGTCGCCGGTGAAGGGTGCGTGCGCGGACTACTACCCGATCCTGTACGCGCCCGGCGACCTGACGATCAACGGCAACGTCGGCCAGGGGATGCTGCTCGTGGGCGGCAACCTGAACATCCAGGGCGGCTTCAACTTCTACGGGCCGGTCATCGCCCGCGGGACGGTGAAGCTCACGGGCACGGGGAACCACGTCAACGGCGGGATCATGGCCGCGTCGGTCATCGACAGCACCACGTCCAGCACGCTCCTCGGCAACTCCTCGATCCAGTACTCGCGCTGCACGCTTAACACCGTCCTGCGGAGCACCGCCAACCCGTCGCGCACCCGCGACCGGAGCTGGATCGACCTGTACTAGGCCTGTACCAGGCCGGGGACAGCGCGCCGGCGGCAGCGGCGGCTCTCACTTCCCCGCCGCCGCCGTCAGCAGCGCCGCACGATCCACCGGGCGTCCGCGCAGGATCACCGCGCGGACGCGCCTGGCGTTGGCGATGTCGGCGGTGGGGTCGGCGTCGAGGACGAGCAGGTCCGCCTCGTAGCCCGGCGCGACGCGGCCGAGCGTGCGCCACGGCGCCAGCTCGCTGAAGTTGGAGGTCGCGGCGGCGAGCGCCTGACGAGGGGTGAGCCCGACGCGCACGAGCAGGGCGAGCTCGGTGTGCAGCGAGATGCCGGGCATCGTGCCGAACGCGGAGGTGGCGCTCCCGGCCAGGTAGCGGGCGCCGGCGCGGCGGTAGCGCTCCTCGAACGCGAGGACCGAGCGTCCCAGCTCGGCGGGCATCAGGTCGCGGGCCGAGTCGGCGGGCGCGGCCTGGACGCCGGTCTGCGGGTCGGCGGGGAGGTGGATGTCGTTCGGGGAGAGGAGGCGCGCGGCGGGCTCGCGCCAGGGATTGTCGTGTCCCGGGAGCGTCAGGTACATGAGCGAGAGCGTCGGCATGAGCATCGTCCGGCCGGCGCCCAGGCGCGCGGCGTGACGGGCGACGACGCTGTCGTCAGGCGAGAGGCTCGTCAGGTAGCGGTAGTACTCCAGGCGCGGCGGCCCGAACGGCGCGCGGGCCACCGCCTCGCGCATTTCGGCCGGCGCCAGCTCGAGCGCGTAGCGGCTGGCGTGGAGGAAGACGTCCACCCCCGCGTCCTGCGCCGCGTAGTAGGGCGTGAACCCCAGCTCGCCGTAGGTCGCGAGCCCCAGCTCGCGCGCCCGCGCGGCGGCCGCGGCGAGCGGGCCCGGGCGCAGCCGGTAGTGCAGGAGCGCGATCTTGACGCCTTCGCTCGCCAGCCGGTCCACCGCGGCGCGCGCCTCGGCCTCGCTCATCGGGCGCGGCGGTGCCCCGCTGTCGCGCACCGCGCCCAGCACGACGTCCACGTAGAACAGCCGCGGCGACGGGTCGGCGCGGTCGAAGGTCGGCGCGCGGCGCGGGTCGGCCGAGCCGGGCGGCACGGCACCCGGGCGCGGGGGCGTCGGCGCCACGATCGACGTGACGCCCATGTACAGGTACGCGTTGGCGAAGGCCTGGCTCGCCTGCGCCGCGAAGCCGTCGATGTAGCCCGGCACGATGTAGCCGCCGCGCGCGTCGATCGTGCGCGCGCCGGCCGGCACGCGCACCGCGCCGCGCCTGCCGACCGCGGTGATCTTCCCGCCTTCGACCACGACCACGGCGTCTCGCACGTCGGCGGTCGAGGTGCCCTGGCGCGAGAGGTCCACGACGGTGCCGCCGTCGATCACCAGCGGCGCGCTGGACGCACTGTCCGGTCGCTGCTGGAGCGCGACGGCGAGCGCCAGCGGTGCGAGGAGGAGGGCCATGGGGCCGAGGAGGGAGGTGCGAGCGGCGAGCCGCGGCCTACTGGTCGATCATCGCGATCCGCCGCGCGTGGCGGCCGCCGTCGAACGGCGTCTCGAGCCAGAGGCCGACGATGGTCAGCGCCATCTCCGGCGTCATCATCCGCTCGCCGAGGGAGAGGACGTTGGCATCGTTATGCTGGCGGGCGAGGCGGGCCGAGTCCTCGTTCCAGCAGAGCGTGCAGCGGACGCCGCGGACCCGGTTGGCGACGATCGCCTCGCCGTTCCCCGAGCCGCCGAGGACGATGCCGCGCTCGAACTCGCCGCGGGCGACCGCCTCGGCGACCGGGCGGATGTAGGTCGGGTAGTCCACCGACTCGGCGGAGTCGGTGCCGAAGTCGACGATCTCGTGCTTCCCGCCCTTCTGGATGGCCTCGATGATGATGGTCTTGTAGTCGTAGCCGGCGTGGTCGGAGCCGATCGCGATGCGCATGCGGGAGATTTCGTGGAGGTCCTGGGGCCGAGTTGGCCCGGGAGGATGCAGACCGGCCGGCGGGCGCACCAGGGGCGGCCGCGGGCGGCCGGAGTGGTAGGTCGGTTTGCGGCAACGGCAACGGCATTTTGACAGGATGAACAGGATGCACAGGACGGTGAACAAGATGACGGCCCCGGGATGTGAAGTCTCCCGGGCCCTCATCCTGTTCATCCTGTTCATCCTGTCAAAATGCCGTTGCCGTTGCCCTCGAACTGGCCTGCCACTCGAGCCCGGGTACGGGGTGTCTCGGGGCAGGGATTCCGATAGCTTTCCGGCGCATCCGGCGACAACCGAGAACTCGAGCCACCTCTCGATGAGATCACGTACGACTCCCACGGCGTCGCGGGCGGTGCTGCTCGCAACGATCCTGACCGCATCGCTGCTCGCCGCGGACGCGGCGCGCGCGCAGGCGACGCCCGGCACGACGACGAAGAAGCGCACGCGCGCCGGGACCGGCGCCACGGCTCCGGCGGCCGTGGCCAAGGCCCCGCTCGGCGAGCCGGTGCCGGCGGCGCCGCCGCCGCCCGCGCGGCGCGAGCTCCGCGCGATCTGGGTGGCGACGGTGTCGAACATCGACTGGCCGTCCCGCGCCGGGCTGCCGGTGGAGCAGCAGAAGGCGGAGCTGGTGGCGCTCATGGACCGGGCGGCCGCGCTCAGGCTGAACGCGGTCATCTTCCAGGTGCGCCCGGCGGCCGACGCGCTCTACGAGTCGAAGCTCGAGCCGTGGTCGGAGTACCTGACCGGCGAGATGGGGCGCGCGCCGGAGCCGTTCTACGACCCGCTGCGGTTCGCGGTCGAGGAGGCGCACGCGCGCGGGCTGGAGCTGCACGCGTGGTTCAACCCCTACCGCGCCCGCATCGGCGAGGCGCGGCGGGACGCGCCGATCGCCGCGTCACACATCAGCCGCGCGCACCCCGAGCTGGTGCGCAGCTACGGCCGCTCGCTGTGGATGGACCCCGGCGAGCGCGCGGTGCAGGACCACTCGCTCCGCGTGGTGCTCGACGTCGTCAGGCGCTACGACGTGGACGGCGTCCACATCGACGACTACTTCTACCCCTACCGCGAGCGCGACTCGGCCACTCGCGAGTTGCTCGACTTCCCCGACAGCGCGAGCTACGCGCGCTACCGCCGCGCCGGCGGGACGCTGGCGCGCGACGACTGGCGGCGGCGGAACGTGGACGAGTTCGTGCGGCGGATGAACGCCGCCGTGCACGCGGCCAAGCCGTGGGTGAAGGTGGGCGTGAGCCCGTTCGGCATCTACCGCCCCGGCCAGCCGGCGCGGGTGGTTGGCCTCGACCCGTACGTGGAGCTCTACGCCGACTCGCGGAAGTGGTTCGCCAACGGCTGGCTCGACTACCTGTCGCCGCAGCTCTACTGGCCGGTGGCGGCGCCGGGGCAGAGCTACCCGGCGCTGCTCCGGTGGTGGAGCCAGCAGAACGTCCGGCGGCGGCATCTCTGGCCGGGGCTCTTCACCAGCCGCGTGAACCCCGCCTCGCGCGAGGAGCGGCGCTGGACGCCGCACGAGGTGACGGAGCAGATCCTCCGGACGCGCGCCGAGCCCGGCGCGACGGGACACGTCCACTTCAGCGCCAAGGCGCTGATGCAGAACTACGCCGGGCTCGCCGACTCGCTCGCCGCCGACCTGTACGCCGAGCCGGCGCTGGTGCCGGCGTCG
>DATFPD010000679.1:0-12945 GCA_035265005.1 Gemmatimonadaceae bacterium
TACCCCGGGGGGGCGGCCCCGCGCCATCGCCCGCCGGCCGCCGCGCACGCGACGCGCGCGCTCGGCGACTCCAAGGGGGGCACGTCGCCATCTAACGCCCTAGCTAAGCTGCAAGCGAATCAAACCAACGCGAGCGAAGCGAGCCTCCTTCGCTCGCTCGTCGGCCTCAGCGCCCCGTTAGACCGCGTCGGCCGTGAGGCGTCGGGTCAGAGCACGTGCACGTTATCGAGCTCGATCGCGTAGGCGCCGCCCGGGGCCGCGCGCACCGTGAGCTCCAGCGTGAGGTCGCTCCGCCCCTCCTCCGCCGTCCACAGCGGCACGGCGACGGACCACTCGGGCGGCTCGGCACCCGCCACCGCGACGACGTCCAGCGGCGGCGCGGCCTCCCTCGGCGGGGCGACGACCCGACGCCCGTACGCCCGCACCGCGTCGCGGAGCTCGTCCGCGGACAGCCGGACGCCGCCGGAGCGCTGCTCGAGCGCGCCGTACTCGCCCCGCGCGAGGAGCTCAACCGCCTCCCGCACCGCGGGCTCGAACGGCCACGGCTCACGGTTGCTCGATGCCATTCAGCGGCCTAACGCCCCAGTTAAGCTGCGAGCGCTCGGCCCACTAGGCGTGTACCACCGACCCTTGTTGGAACCGACTAGGCGAGAACCCTCGATGCTTGGAGCGCCTGTCGGCTTCAACGCCACGTTAGGCCGCGCCGGCCGCGATGCGCCCCGAGCGCTCAACCGCACGACGGCGTCCCCTCGTCGCCGATGAGCTGGAACGCCCAGTTCGGGCCGCCCCCGGACATCTGCGAGCCCGCGAGCCGCACGCGGTAGGGCGCCGCCACGCGCCACTCGTGCGCGAGGACGCCCGGGCAGCGGTGCCCCGGCCCCAGATCGCGCGCGAGGCCTGCGACCGCGCTGTCGAACGCCGCCGCCTCGGGGGCGGCTTCCTCGAGCCAGCTGCGCATGAACTGCCGCACCTCGCCGCCCGCATCGACGCCGAACTGGACCGAGGCGCCGCGCACCCACCCGGCGCAGACCCGGAGCGGCGGCTCGTCGGCCGCCGCCGGGGCCGCTGCCCGGCCCAGCCCCGGCGGCCGCACGGTCTCGCAGTGGACGCCGCCGGGCCAGGCGCGTGCGAGCTCAGCCCAAGCCAGCCGGGCGAGGGGCCCGCGGCGCGGCAGGGGCCAGACGAGGCGAGTGCGCGCCACGGCGGGCGCCACCACCGCGAGCACGACGAGTACCCCACTCAGCGCGACGAGCTGACGTCGGTGCACTGTCCCTCCAGTAATACCTACAGCGGCCTAACGCCCCAGTTAAGCTGCGAGCGCCCCTCCCACCAAGCGTGTACCACTCGCCCTGCTCCGAACTCGCCAGGCGAGAAACCGCGATGCTTGGAGCGCTTGGCAGCTTCAACGCAACGTTAGGCTTCACGCTCGACGGGCCCCGTCAGAGGCAGTTCCCTCGGCTGCATTGGTAGAGCAGGCCGAGCAGCGGGACCAGCCAGAGCACGCCGAGGAGCCCGAACGCCAGCGCCGCCCGCCCCCACGGGGGGCGCCCGCCGCGCCGCCATGCGACCGCGAGGCCAGCGGCGACGCCCACGGCCGCCAGCGGGAAGGCGCTCGGCGGCACGCCCCAGTGACGCCACACCTCCGCGACGAGCTCAACCGCGTCCCGCACACTCACCCTCGGTACCCCTGGTCCCCGCAAACTGGCCTGTGTGAAGCCTAACGCAGATTATGCAGAACTCCATATCACTTTAGCCGCGATTCCGCTCGCAGCATAATCCCCAGCCGTCAGCGGCTGGCGTCGCGACCGCTGCCGCTATCACGGCTTCTGGCGGCCGGCACCCACCACCTGGTGGATACTGCCGCGCACGCGCCGCATAATCTGCGTCGAGTCCCCGACCACCCCAGAGACTGTCGCCCGGGCTGCGTACTGCCCGGCGCTGGCGCTCGCCCGGGGTCGCGCGCACCATCATCCATCGGGACGCGGCCGGAGCGTCGCCCGCGTCCCGCTCACACTTCCGACTCCACTTCCATGAGCAACGGCACCCGTGGTGAGATGATCTCCTTCCCCGCGAACGGCCGCACCGCCGAAGGCTACCTCTCGATGCCGCCGTCGGGCGGCGGCCCCGGGCTGATCGTGGTGCAGGAGTGGTGGGGACTCGTCGGCCACATCAAGGACGTGACCGACCGCTTCGCCGCCGAGGGGTTCGTCGCGCTCGCGCCGGACCTCTACCACGGCGAGTCGACGCGGAGCCCGGACCAGGCGGGGAAGCTGCTCATGGCGCTCAACATCGCCGAGGCCGGGAAGGACATGCGCGGGGCCGCGCGCCACCTGCTGGCGATGGACGCCGTGCGGCCCAGGAAGGTCGGCTCGGTCGGCTTCTGCATGGGCGGTCAGCTCGCGCTGTTCGCCGCCTGCGAGTACCCCGAGGAGATCACGACCGCGGTGGACTTCTACGGCGTCCACCCCAGGGTGCGGATCGATCCCGAGCGTCTGGCCGGCCCGGTCATGGCCCACTTCGGCCGCACGGACCGCACGACGCCCGAGGAGGCCGCCACCGCGCTGATCGAGCGCGTGCGCGGCGCCGGTAAGGAGATCGAGGCGCACTTCTACGACGCCGGCCACGCCTTCATGAACGACCAGCGCCCCGAGGCGTACGACGAGAAGGCGGCGACGCAGGCGTGGGAGCGGACGGTGGACTTTCTGAAGAAGCAGCTTGGCGGGTGATCCTGTTCCGCTCGCTCGAGCAACGCGTTACTCTGTCCCTCTCCGCACTCCGGAATTCCCACCACCCGAGAGGCCGCCATGCCCGCCAATCGCCGAGCATCGATCGTCGTGCTGTACAACAGGCCGTCCGACGAGCGGGAGTTCGAGCGCTATTACGCCGAGACGCACGGGCCACTGCTGGGGAAGAGCTCGCCGGCGATCGGCATCGTGCAGGCCGAGCTGACGAAGTTCGGGCCCGGGCCCGACGGCTCCTCGCCGCCGTTCCACCGCAAGGCGGACCTCTGGTTCGACTCCGAGGAGGCGCGCCGCAAGGGGATGGCGACCGACGCATTCCGCGCCCTGGCCGGCGACCTCGCGAACTTCGCCACCGGCGGCGTGACGATCATGCTCGGCGAGCAGACGAATTAGAGTCGTCATCCTCTCCGCGCGCGCGGGCTGGCACACCGACCAGCTCGCGCGCGCGCTGGACGAGCGCGGGCACCGGGGCGTCGTGCTGCCGTACGAGTCGCTGGTCGCGCGGCTCGGCGCGGCACCGGCGGGCGAGCGTGCGCGCCTCTCGGCGCAGCGGGAGGCGCGTCCTGGCGAGGAGCTCCTCGCCGCCGACGCCGTGCTCGCGCGCATCATCCCCGCCGGCTCGCTCGAGCAGATCATCTACCGCGTGGACGCGCTCCACTGGCTCGAGGACGCCGGCGTGCCGGTGGTGAACTCGCCGCGCGCCATCGAGCGCACGGTGGACAAGTTCTACACCTCGGCGCTGCTCCAGCGCGCGGGGCTGCGCACGCCGGAGACGGTCGTCTGCGAGCGGCCGGAGGACGCGCTCGCCGCGTTCCGCGAGCTGGGCTGCGACGCGATCGTGAAGCCGCTCTTCGGCTCGATGGGGCTCGGCATGGTGCGCGTGAGCGACGAGGAGACGGCGTGGCGCGTCGCGCGCGCCCTCGACGCCATCCGCGGCGTCTACTACCTCCAGCGCCCCATCGACCACGGCGGGCGCGACGTGCGGGCGTTCGTCGTCGGCGGGCGCGTGGTCGGCGCGATCGAGCGCGAGTCGCGCGAGCCCGGCGGGTGGCGCACGAACGTGTCGCGCGGCGGCCGGGCGCGCGCGATCGCCGAGCTGCCCGCGGAGTGGGCGGACGCGGCGGTCCGCGCGGCGGCGGCCGTGGGCGCCGACTACGCCGGCGTCGACCTGCTCCCCGAGCGCGGGACCGGCACGCTCTACGTCCTCGAGGTGAACGGGATCCCCGGCTGGCGCGGGCTCCAGGAGGCGACGGGGCTGGACGTGTCGGCACTGCTCGTGCGCCACCTCGAGCAGGTCGTCGCGCCGGGAGCGCCGCCGAGGGACGGGCGGTGATCGTCGCCGCCGAGGAGGTGGCGCCCGCCGCGCAGCTCGCCTGCCTGCTCGAGGCCAGCGCGCGGAAGCCGGGCAACGTCTCCCCGACCCGCCACTTCCACGACACGCGCTACGAGGACTTCCTCGCGAGCGCGGCGGCGATCGGCGCGGCGATGGCCGGGGCCGGCGCGCGCCCGCTCGGCGAGACGATCCGCCGCGCCGTCGAGGCGACGCGCCGCTGGACGACGTCGAACACGAACCTCGGCATGGTGCTGCTGCTCGCCCCGCTGGCGCGCGCGGCCCTGACGATCGCCCCGGGCGGCGGCGTCCGCACGATCGCCGAGGCGCTGCGCCGCCGGGTGCGCGAGGTGATCGCCGAGACGACGGTGGAGGACGCCGCCGAGCTGTACGCGGCGATCCGGCTTGCGCGCCCCGGCGGGCTGGGCAAAGTTGACGCGGAGGACGTCTCGACGCGCCCGACCGTCACGCTCGCCGAGGCGATGCGGCTCGCCGCCGGCCGGGACGGCGTGGCGCGCGAGTACGCGACCGGCTTCGCGGCGACGTTCGAGGTCGGCGCGCCGGCGCTGCGCCGCGCGCGCGGCGGCGGCGGGGCGGACGCGCTGCCGTGGGACGACGCGGTGGTGGAGACGTACCTCGCGCTGCTCGCCGCCGCGCCCGACACGCTCGTCGCCCGGAAGCTCGGCGCCGAGCCGGCGGCGGAGGTGTCGCGGCGCGCGCGCGCGGTGCTCGACGCGGGCGGGATGCGCTCGGGGTCCGGCCGGCTCGCCGCGGCCGACTTCGACCGCGAGCTGCGCGACGAGCGCAACACGCGGAACCCGGGGACGACGGCGGACCTGACGGCGGCGGCGATCTACGTCGTGCTGCTGGAAGGCGGGTGGAGAGGATGACCATCGAGGAGATGTCCATGGACGGAATCACCGACGGCCAACAGATCGCCCCGACCGATGACGGCGCCGTCACCCGCACCGCGTTCCGCGTCTCGGTGACCAAGGACTACCTCGTCTTCGCGTCCGCGCACTTCATCACCTTCGAGGGGCACCGGTGCGAGGCGCTGCACGGGCACAACTACCGCGTCGGCGTCGTGCTCGAGGGCGGGATCGACGCTACGAGCTGGTACGTGTTCGACTTCGTGGCGCTGAAGCGGCTGATGAAGCGGCTGTGCGACGAGATCGACCACCGCGTGCTGCTCCCGCTGCGCAACCCGCGGATCGCGATCGGCGAGCGCGCGGCGGACGCCGGCGGGGCCGCCGGGGCCGGCGGGGCGGAGCTGCTCACCGTCCACGTGGACGGCCGCCTGCGCTACGTCTTCCCGAAGGGCGACTGCGCGCTGCTCGAGATCCCGAACACCACGGTCGAGATGCTCGCGCAGTACCTCGCCGGCCGCGTGCGCGCCGAGCTGGAGTCGCGCGGCGTCCGATCGGTCACGGCGATCGAGGTCGAGGTCGAGGAGAACTTCGGGCAGAGCGCGGTGTGCCGGGAAGAGCGATGAGTGCTGCGCGCTGCGTGCGGAGCTTGCCCTGAGCGCAGCACGCACCTCTCACCTCCCCCGCACCGCCTCCACCTCCCTCCGCCCCACCCGCCCTTCGTGCAGCGCGGTGGCGACGAGGGCGCCATCGCAGCCGGCGTCGGCCAGCCGCAGGAGGTCCGCGGCGCCGCGCACGCCGCCGCCCACGAGCAGCTCCGTGCGCGGCAGCGCGCGCCGCAGCTCGGCGACGAGCGCGAGGTCCACGCCGCTCCCGCTGCCGACGCGCGCCAGGTCTATGACAATGATCGCGGCCGCGCCGGCCGACGCCGCGCGCTCGGCGAGCGCCAGCGGAGACCACGCGGCGTGCGCGGCCCCGGCGGCGGCGAGCGGCGCACCGCCGCGCAGGTCGAGGCTGAAGGCCGTCCGCCCGGGCCCGACCGCCGCCGCCACCTCGCGCAGCTCGTCGAACGACGCGAGGGTCTCCAGGCCGACGACGACCTGCGTCGCGCCGTCGTCCAGCGCGTCCTGCGCGGCCGCCGGCGCCGCGATGCCGGCGTCGAGCAGGACGCGGCCCAGGCCGCCGGCGGCCGCGGCGGCGAACGCCTCCGCCACCTCGCGCACCAGCGCGCGCTGCGGCGCCCCGCCGCCGATGGCGTCCAGGTCGGCCAGGTACAGCGCGTCCAGGCCGAGCGACCCGGCGCAGGCGCGGGCGAGCGCTGGCGCGTCGCCCGGCGCACACCCGTTAGGCAACAGGGCGGACGCGGCCGGCGCGTAGTCGGCGCGGGCGCCGCGGCGGGCGTGCACCGCGCGCCCCGCCTTCAGGTCGAGCACGCCGATCACGCGCACGGGGCGCTGGGTCGGAAGGATGGAGAGTTGCCGGGCACGGCCGAACTTAACTCGAGCCGTGGGCCCTCGATGAATCAAGGGCCCGCCACCGCCCCAGCATGCCCCCTGCCGAGCATGGAGTGCCGAGTGCCGAGTCCCGATGGCCGAGCCCCGATGGCTGATACCTTTCCTCCATGCAAACTCCCCCCACCGCCGCCGTCGGTTGGGACATCGGCGGTGTGAACACGAAGGTCGCTCGCGCCGCCGGGGGGCGCGTGCTCGCCGCGCTCTCCCGCCCGTTCGAGCTCCAGCGCGACCTCGGCGCGCTCACCCCGCTGCTCGCGCGACTGGCGCGCGAGGTTGGCGCGCGGGCGGGCGAGCCGCACGGGGTGACGATGACCGCCGAGCTCTCGCAGGCGTTCCGCACCAAGCGCGAGGGCGTCCGCTTCGTGCTCGACGCCGTCGCCGGCGCGCTCCCGGACGCGACGGTGCGCGTGTTCGCCGTCGACGGGCGATGGCTGACGCTCGACGAGGCGGCGCGCCAGCCGCTGGCGGTCGCCGCCTCCAACTGGTCGGCGTCGGCGCAGCTGGTCGCGCGCGCGCACCCCGACTGCCTGCTGGTCGACGTCGGCACCACGACCGCGGACGTCATCCCGATCGTCGGCGGGCGGGTGGCCGCCGTCGGTCGCACGGACCCGGAGCGCCTCCAGTCGGGCGAGCTGGTGTACACGGGCGCGCTCCGCACGCCGGTGGAGGCGATCGCGCACGCCGTGCCGCTCCCCGGCGGCCCCGCCGGCGTCTCGGCCGAGGCCTTCGCGCTGGCCGGCGACGCCCACCTCTGGCTCGGCGCCCTCGCGCCTGACGACTACACCGTCCCGACCCCCGACGGCCGGCCGGCGGCCCGCGACTTCGCCGGCGAGCGCCTGGCGCGCGTCGTCTGCGCCGACCGCGAGATGCTCGACGACGCGGCGATCACCGCCATCGCCCGCCACGTCGCCGACGCGCAGGCGCTCGCGATCGCCGACGCCATCGGCCGCGTGCGCGCGCGCCACCCCGGCCGGCTCGACACCGCCGTCGTGACGGGGCTCGGCGCCTTCCTCGCCGCGGCCGCCGCCGGCCGCGCCGGCGTGCCGCGCATCCTCCGCCTGGCCGACGAGCACGACGACGCCGTCGCCCGTTCCACGCCCGCGGCGGCGGTGGCGGTGCTGCTGGGGGAGCGGGAGGAAGGGTGAGCCTCACCCTCATCAAGCTCGGCGGCAGCCTGATGCGCCGGCGGGACACGCTCGACGCCGCCGCGGCCGCGCTCGCGCGCGTGGCGGCGCTCGGGCGGGCCGTCGTGGTGCCCGGGGGCGGGGCGCTGGCGGACGCGGTGCGGGCGCTGGACGAGCGGGTGGGGCTCGGCGACGAGGCGGCGCACTGGATGGCGGTGCTGGCGATGGACCAGGGCGCGCAGCTCCTGGCGGCCCGCGTGCCTAACGCCATCGTCGCCGCCGGCCCCGACGCGGTGCGGGGCGCGCTCGCCGGCGGCCGGCTGCCGGTCGTCGCGCCCTACGGATGGCTGCGCGCGGCCGACCCGCTCCCGCACTCGTGGGACGTCACGGGCGACAGCATCGCCGCGTGGCTGGCCGGCCAGCTGGGGGCGGCGCGGCTGGTGCTGGTGAAGATGGTCGCGGGCGACCCGACGCGGTTGGCGGACCCGTACTTCGCGCGCGCGCTCCCGCCCGGCGTGGACGCGCTGGTGCTCGACGTGGCGCGGCTCGGCGAGCTCGATTCGCTCGTGGCGCGCTGAGCGTCAGCGCGCCGCGTAGTCGCCCGACGGAATGCGGCGCAGCCGGCCGGTCGGGCGGCCGTACAGGTAGACCCAGGCCCGGACCGGCCGCCCGTCGGCGGCGGTGACCGTCGCGCGCTCGCGGCGAAACAGCCCCTCCGCGCACCCCTCGTACTCGTCGAGCCGGCGCAGCAGCACGTCCGCGCCGGCCGCGTCGATGGCGTAGAGCTCGCCGCGCACCAGGTCGCCTGGGTGCGCGGACGACACCACGGCCGGGTACGCGCCGGCGTCGTAGAGCTGACCGGCGAAGCTCGCCTCCCCGGCGAACGTGGCGTGGCGCGCGAGCAGGCGGTGCATCGCCCCGCCCGAGGCGGCCCGCAGCGTTCCGTACACGAACAGGTGCGACGGCTCGCGCCCGCGCAGCGCGTCCGACAGCCGCCGCACGCGCGCCGCCGACACGCAGCCGCCGCGCCCGCCCTCGCACGCCGCGCCGCGCACGCCCACCACGTCGGCACCGAGCGCGGCCGACCGCTCCACCCCCGCCTCGTCGAGCGACCCCGCGAGCGCCACGAGCGCCAGCCCGGCCTCGCGCGCCGCGCGCACCCACTCGCGCACCGCGTCGGGCCCCCGCATCGCCTCCCAGAGCGTGGACCCGTCCTTGACCGCCGTGTCGAGCAGCACGCCGGCCGCGCCGCCCTCGGCGGCGGCGCGCAGCACCGCGGCCGGCTGCGCGCTCTCCACGCGCCCGGCGTCCGCGTACGCCGCCGCGATCACCCGCGCCCCCGATTCGTCCGTGCCGCGCACCGCGGCGGCCACCAGCGCGCGCACGCGCCGCCCGTCCGCGTGGCCGAGGAAGCCGAGCTTCACCCACCGCGCGCCCGACTCCGCCGCCGCGCGTGCCGCGCCCTCGGCGCCGGCTTCGCCGGCCGGATCGCCTAGGGCCGCGCTCACCGGGACGTCGTCCCCCGCCGCGACGACGATCGCCCGGAGCATCTCCGGCGCGACCGCGCCGAGCGGACCGCGCGCCGGCTCCTTCGCGTCGACGATGTCCGCGCCGCCCTCCAGCGCCGCGGCCACTTCGTCCGCGCGCGACACGCTGACGAGCAGTCGGGGGCGCGAGCTCTCTCCTCTTGTGAGCGTCATGACGCGGTCTATGTTAGGCCGCGCGCCGAGCCCCAACAACCTGCCATTCATGCCCGCCCTTTCCGGCCTCACCGCCCTCGTCACCGGCGCCTCCAGCGGGATCGGGCGCGCGATCGCCCTGGCGATGGCGCGCGAGGGCGCGGACGTGGCGATCACCTACCGCGGGAACGAGCGCGGCGCGCGCGAGGTGGCGGAGCGGGTCGGGGCGGTGGGGCGGCGCTGCGTCGTGCTCCAGCTCGATCTCGCGCGGGGGCCAGCGGCCATCGAGGCGCTGACGGCCGGGGTGCGGCGCGAGCTGGGCAGGGTGGACGTCTGGGTGAACAACGCCGGCGCCGACATCGTCACCCCGGACGCGGACCGGACGCCGACGCTCGAGAAGCTGGACCTCCTGCTGGCCGTGGACCTGCGCGGGTCGATCCTCGCCTCGTGGGCGGCGGCCGAGCTCATGGGCGCGCAGCGCGATCCGGACGGCGGCGTGATCATCAACATGAGCTGGGACCACGTGACCTTCGGCATGCGCGGCCGCAACCCCGAGATGTACTCGGCCGTGAAGGGGGGCGTGATGAGCTTCAGCAAGTCGCTCGCGCGGAGCGTGGCGCCGGCGGTGCGGGTGAACGTCCTGGCGCCGGGGTGGATCGAGACCGCGTTCGGGGAGGGGCTGGAGGACGCGCGCCGCCGCGCGGTGGCCGAGTCGACGCCGCTCGGGCGGTGGGGGACGCCGGAGGACGTGGCGGCCGCCGCCGTCTACCTGGCCTCCCCGGCCGCCCGCTTCCTGACCGGCCAGGTGATCAACGTGAACGGGGGCGTGGTCATGTGACCGTCGGCCGACCGTCGGCCGGCAGTGGCCCCGCGGCCGCGCCGCACGCATCTTGTTCGGGGCCGCGGCCCCCGCCGCGCTCCACCCTCGCCCACCCGCCACGCACCGCCGCCGCCTCCGGGCCGGCGCCCACCCGCCGGACCCAGCCACGTTAGGCATCGCCGTCCATGAGCAAGATCGGTCACCGCATCGCCACCTTATTCGGCGGGCGCCGGACGCGCGCCGCCGCCTCCGCCGCGGCGTTCCACTCGCCGGCGGACGCGGAAGCCGCCCTCGGCCGCCACCGCGACGAGGCGCTCCGCGCGCTCGAGCGGGCGGCCGTCGTCAGCGCCGCCTTCAGCCCGGACTACTCGGTGGAGAGCCTCCGCGCGCTCGACGCCTGGTACCACGACCTCTGGCAGCGCGACGCCTTCCTGGACCTGGCCGCCGGCCGCGACGAGTTCGAGCGGTGGATGGCCTTCTACTACGGCGCCGTCGCCGTCCGCAACAACCCGGACGCGCAGTGGGTCGTCCTTCCGCACCCCGCCGGCGGCGGCCGCTTCGAGCTCGGCGTCCGCCGCGGCGAGACGACGGTCGCCATCGACGCGTTCCGCGACCACTACAAGACGTTCATGATGACCCGCCGGCCGCGACAGAGCATTTACCGGCAGTACCGCGACGAATGGAAGTGAGACAACCGGAGGCCCCATGGCACAGTCCGACGCGATCACGGAAGAGAAGCCGGCCCGAAAGAAGGAGCCGACGTACGCCCCCGAGCAGATCGCCGAGAAGCTGGCGTCGCTCCCCGGGTGGTACTACGAGGACGGGTGGATCCGCCGCCAGTACAAGACCGACGGCTGGCCGTCGACGCTGATGCTCGTCAACGCGATCGGCTACGTCGCCGAGGCGGCGTACCACCATCCGGACCTGAACGTGACCTGGGCCAAGGTCTGGGTGAAGCTCCAGACGCACTCGGCGGGCGGGATCACGGACAAGGACTTCGACCTCGCGCGGCAGATCGAGGAGGCCGTGCTCTGGCGGCCGCGGGCGGGCGGCGCGCTGACCGGCACGCCTAACAAGTTCGTGCGCGGGGGCGACCCCAAGTAGCGGCGGCAGTTGCCGGAGCAGGCGCGGGCGCCGGAGCGCGTCCTCTTCGTCACCGGGCGGCTCGCCGAGCCCGCGCTCCGGCGCACGCTGTCGGAGATGCGGGCGCCGTTCGCGTACGAGGTGGCCGTCCTCCGGATCACCGTCGCCGCGCTGATGACGGTGCCGTGGGTGGCGCGCTTCGTCCACGAGGTGCCGCCGGGGGTCGACCTCGTGCTCCTCCCCGGGCTCTGCGAGGGGGACGAGCGCGAGCTGGAGGCGGCGCTCGGCGTCCCGGTGCGGAAGGGGCCGAAGGACCTGCGCGAGATCCCCGAGTACTTCGGCCGCGCCGCCCTCCGGCGCGACTACGGCGCGTACGACATCGAGATCCTGGCCGAGGTGAACAACGCGCCGCGCCTGACGACGGAGGCGCTGCTCGCCGAGGCCGCGCACTACCAGGAGTCGGGCGCCGACGTGATCGACGTCGGCTGCACGCCGGGGCTCCCCTTCCCCGCCCTCGGCGAGACGGTGCGCGAGCTGCGCCGGCGCGGGATGCGCGTGAGCGTCGACAGCTTCGACCCCGGGGAGATCCGCGCCGCGGTCGAGGCCGGCGCCGAGCTGGTGCTGAGCGTCAACTCGTCCAACCTGGACGAGGCGCGGGACTTCGCCTCGTCAGGCACCCGCGCGGTCGTGATCCCGGACTTCGGCGCGGGGCTGGAGACGGTCGACCCGACGGTCGAGGCGCTCACCGGGTGGGGCGTCCCCTTCCTCCTCGACCCGGTCGTCGAGCCGATCGGCTTCGGCTTCGTGGCGTCGATCGAGCGCTACGCCGAGGCGCGGCGCCGCTACCCCGGCGCGGCGCTGATGATGGGCGTCGGCAACATCACCGAGCTCACCGCCGCCGACTCGACCGGCGTCAACGCGGTCCTGATCGGCATGTGCCAGGAGCTCGGCGTCAAGGCGGTGCTGACCACCGAGGTGATCCCGTGGGCGCGCGGGAGCGTGCGCGAGATCGACGTCGCGCGGCGCCTCATGCGCCATGCGGTCCACAACCGGGTGCTGCCGAAGCGGGTGGACGACCGGCTGGTGACGGTGAAGGACCCGAAGGTCCTCGAGTACCCCGAGGCCGAGCTCCGCGCCCTCCAGGCCTCGATCACCGACCCCAACTTCCGGATCTTCACCGACCGCGAGGCGATCACGGTGCTCAACCGCGACCTGTTCGTCCGCGGCACCGACATCCAGGAGATCTTCGCACAGCTCGGCGTCGACGAGCCGACGCACGCGTTCTATCTGGGCAAGGAGCTGGCGAAGGCGAAGCTGGCGCTGACGTTAGGCAAGACGTACCGGCAGGAGGGCTCGCTGAGCTGGGGGTACCTCACGCCGCCCGACGACGTGAAGTCGGAGCACGTGCGGCTGACGCAGCGGTCGGAGCGGGCGCGGCGGCGGGCGGCGGCATCTGACGTGGACCGCGTCGACTCACCGTCACAGCCGAGTGACGACGGAGCTGACGCCTAACCGGACCACGGAACACGAGGCCTGGCCCGGAGGTACACTCCATGCTGCAATCATCGGCCTTCACTCTCACGTCCACAGGCAGTCGCTCGCGACTGCTCCCCGTGGGCGGCGGCGACGCAGCTTCCGCTCGGGAGGCGCGGTGGTGACCTCTGATGGTCGCGTCGCGCTCGGCCTCCTGCATGGAGGATGAAATGCTACGTTCCGCAGCCCGCAGTGCCCCCCCCGACCGTAGACGCCCCTGGTGGTCTCCCACCAACCGAGCGGCACCGCTCGCGC
>DATFPD010000680.1:0-6564 GCA_035265005.1 Gemmatimonadaceae bacterium
CTGCGCGTGGGCACCGCGGCGCCGGTGGCGACGTCGCGCAGCTCGTCGTCCACCACCGCGAGGCCGCGCGTGGCGGCGTGCGCCAGCACCTCGGTCGCGTGCTCGGCGCTTCCGGTGGCGCGCCAGAGGGCGACCGCGAACTGCTCGGGACGCACGCAGTGGAGGTCCAGCAGCGTGCCGTCCACGTAGCGGATGGTGAGCGTGCGCCCGCCGCCGCCCACCACGTCCTTCACGCCGGGGACGCGCGCGAACGACGCCGCCACGCGGGTGGGCGAGGCGCGGCAGGCGGCGACGATGT
This sequence comes from Gemmatimonadaceae bacterium, assembly GCA_035265005.1. GTDB lineage: Bacteria > Gemmatimonadota > Gemmatimonadetes > Gemmatimonadales > Gemmatimonadaceae > DATFPD01. The sequence continues at coordinate 299 of DATFPD010000680.1, forward strand.
CGATGTCGCGGATGACCTCGCGGCGGCGGCGCACCGAGCCGGCCACCTCGGCCGCCAGCACGTCGGGGTGCTTGCGCACGCTCGCCACCAGCCGCCCCGCCTCGGCGAGGGCGTGCGGAAAGAGCACCAGCGCGCCGGTCTCGCGCAGGAAGGCGATCCCCTTGAGGATCTTCTCGGCGGTGCGCTCGCCGAAGCGGGGCAGCCTGGCCAGCCGCCCGTCGCGCGCCGCCTCCTCCAGCTCCTGCAGCGTCTCGACGCCCAGCCCCTCGTGGATCTGGTAGATCTTCGCCGTGCCGAGCCCAGGCACGCGCATCATCTCGAGCAGCCCCTCGGGGGTCCGCTCGCGCAGCAGCTCCAGGTACTCGGAGTCGCCCGTCGTCACCAGGTCGGCCAGCACCGACAGCGTCGCCGGCCCCACGCCCTTGAGCCGCTCCAGCTCGCCGTTCCGGTAGAGCGGCGTGATGTCGTCCGTGTCCAGCGCGAGCACGGCCTTCGCCGCGGTGCGATACGCCTTGGCCTTGAAGCGGTTCTCCCCGTGCATTTCGAGGAGCGTCGCGATCTGCGTGAGGACGTGCGCGGCGGTGCGGGAGTCCATGCGCGGAATATACCGGGCGGCCGGGAACGGCGTCGGGCCTACCTGCGGCCCAGCCTCCGCCACCGACCCGTCCGCGGGTCGAGCAGCACGAGCGTGGACTCGTCGAGCTGCACCAGCACCGAGCCCGCGTCGTCCACGCTCAGCCCCGAGATGCCGCCGTACTCGCGGGTGATCAGTGGCGCGAAGTCGGCGAGTTCGCGCCGCTCCGCGCCGTCGAGCAGGAAGACCCTGGTGCGCCGGGCGGCGACGTAGCGCGTCTCCAGCGGCGTGAGCAGCGCGAGATCCTGCGCGTCGGTCGCCCGGCGGCGGCTCGGGGCCGCGCACCTCGTCCGCTCGTGCCCGCATCAGGCCCACCCTGACGTATGCACGATTCGACCATGGTATGCGACAGGACGTGGGCGGCGGTGCGGGAATCCATGCGGGAAATACAGGCGCCCGTGCATTACGACAGCCGCCGCAGGGTCGTGAGTCAGCTTGAGGCAATGGCAACTGCTTTGACAGGATGAACAGGATGAACAGGATGGTGAACAAGAGAGGTGCTTCGGGAGGCGAGGCGTCCCGGGGCCCGCATCCTGTTCACCATCCTGGCTTCTTCCTGTTCATCCTGTCAAAGCCGTTGCCGTTGCCCAGAACTGACCTACTACTCGCCGCGGGCTTGACACCGCACACAAATGGTGCAGCATTGCGGCCGCGACCCGCATCGGGGGCGATTACGATCCGCAGGCTCAGCACGACATCACCGTCGGAGAGCCCATGGAACAGAGGATCGCTGTGCTGTTGTCCGCGACCATCGGCACGCTCCTGCTCGCCGCCTTCGCCGCGGTCGCGTGGTCGGCGGCAAGCGCGCGAAGCGCCGAGGCCGTCGCGGTGGCGACCGCGAGCTGGCGCCGCGTGACGCTCTGGGGACTGGTGACGCTGTTCGTGCCGGCCATCGGCTACTCGCTCACCAGGATGCCGTACCCCACGGGCGGTCAGCCCCCCGCCGCCGTGGTCGTGGAGGCGACGGGGCATCAGTGGTCCTGGGAGCTCACGCCGTCCACGGTGCCCGCGGGCCAGCTGGTGGAGATCCGGGTCACCGGCGCCGACGTGAATCACGGGCTCGGCCTCTACGACGCGAACGGCCGTCTCGTCACGCAGACGCAGGGGATGCCCGGCTTCACGAACGTCATCCGGCACACGTTCACCGCGCCGGGAACGTACCGCATCCTGTGCCTCGAGTACTGCGGGCTTGGCCATCACACGATGGCTTCGCAGCTCGTCGTCACCACCGCCAGGTAGGAGGCACACTCATGACGACGGCAGCGAAGCCCGACATCCGTGTTGGTGGGTTGGAGACGACGTACACCGGCGTCACCCCGGCCGGCGGCCGCGCACTGGTGGCGGCGTATATGGGGATCACCGCGCTCGTCCTGGCGCTGCTGATGGTGTTCGGTCTGCTCATGAAGGCATCGCAGGCCGGCGTCATCACGATCCCGCCGAACCGCTTCTACCAGATCCTCACCGCGCACGGCATCGGCATGGTGGCGATCTCGGGCCTCGGCGGGGCCGGCGTGATGTGGTACTTCCTCGCTCGCTACGTCACGCTCAGCCGAGGGATCCTGCTCGCCAACCTCGTCTGCTTTCTGGCCGGGGTCGTGCTGGTGCTCGGCGGGATCTTCCTCGGCGGCTTCGCGGCCGCGTGGACGTTCCTCTTCCCACTGCCGGCGCACTCGCTCGGCGTGTGGGGGCCGGGCGCGGCGGCCGCGTACCTCGTCGGCGTGCTGGTCGTCGGCGTCGGATTCCTGCTCCTCTTCCTCGACACCGGGCGCGCGATCCTGAGCCGCTACGGGAGTCTCGGAAACGCGCTGGGCTGGCCGCAGGCGTTCGGCGGGAGCACGGCCGAGCCGCCGCCGCCCGCCGTGGTGGCGAGCACCGTCGTCACGATCATCAACATTCCGGCGATCGCCGTCGGCGCCGTGATCCTCACGATGTCGCTCGTGAACGCGTTCGCGCCCGCCTTCCACGTCAACGCGCTACTGGCGAAGAACCTGATCTACTTCTTCGGCCACATCTTCATCAATTCCACGATCTACATGGCGGTCATCGCCGTGTACGAGCTGCTGCCGACCTTCAGCGGGCGGCCGTGGAAGTCATCGAGGCCGTTCCTGCTCGCGTGGAGCGCGACGCTGTTGATGGTGATGGCGGTGTACCCGCACCACCTGTTCATGGATTACGCGAACCCGAAGTGGGCGAGCGTCCTCGGGCAGATCCTCTCGTACGCGAGCAGCCTCCCGGTGCTGGCGGTGACGGCGGCGGCGACCCTCGCCAACGTCTACCGCTCGGGAATGAAGTGGAACCTGACCGCGGGGCTGCTGTTCGCCTCGATCATGGGCTGGAGCGTCGGCGTGGTGCCGGCGGTGATCGACGGGACCATCGCGATCAACCGCGTAATGCACAACACGCTCTGGGTGCCGGGGCACTTCCACATGTACCTGCTCCTGGGCGTGGTCTCGATGCTGTTCGGCTTCATGTATTTCCTGGGCGTGTCGGCGGGCGCCGCCGAGAGCGCGCTCGACCGCGCCGGCTTCTGGATGTACGTCGTCGGCAGCATCGCGTTCGCCTCGCTCTTCCTCGCCGCGGGCGCGATGAGCGTCCCGCGCCGCTGGGCCGTCCACTGGAGCTCGTGGATGGCCGTGGACCGGTTGGGCGCGCTCGCCGCGCTGGTAGTCGTCGCCGGCGCGCTGGTGTTCGTGACGAAGTTCCTCCGTCGAGCGCGGGCGATCAGTGCGTGAAGCCTGGCTCCGCACCGCCGTCGCGTCGCTCGTGGTGTGCGCGGCCGGCGGTGCGCTGCTGTGGCGCGGCACCGACGGCTTTCGCGCGCTGACGAGCGAGCAGGCGCGGCGGCGCGCGATCGCGCGCGCCCCGCGCGTCCTCCCCCCCGTCGCCCTCGAGGACCAGGACGGGCGCCCGTTCACCCTCGGCGCCTATCGCGGGCGGCCGCTCGTCGTGGACTTCGTCTACACGCAGTGCCAGTCGATCTGCCCGCTGCTGAGCGAAGAATTTCGGCGCCTCGACCGCGCCGAGCAGCGGTCGGGGGGGCGGACCGCCGAGCGGCTGCAGCTGGTGAGCATCACGTTCGATCCGCGCGACACGCCGGGCCGACTGCGGGAGTACGCGTCCCACTACCGCGCCGACGGACGCGCGTGGCGCTTCGCCCGCGTGCGCGACACGCGCGACCTCGCGCCGCTGCTCCAGGCGTTCGGCATCGTCGTCATTCCGGATGCCGGCGGCGGGTTCCAGCACAACGCGGCCGTGCACGTGCTGGACGCCGAAGGCCGACTCGCGCGCGTCCTCGACCCGGATGCGCCGCCGGAGGCGGTGGCGCGGGCGGCGGCGGCGTCGTCGTCGAGCAACTGATGAGCGGCGGGCCTGGCGCTGCGGCTGCGGGAACGCGTGCCCGCGCCGTTCCACTCACTGGCGCATTGCTCATCGCCGTGCTCGGCCTGCCGGCAATGCGAGACGCGCTCGAGCGGGTGATGGTCGTGCACATGCTGGTGCAGATCCCGCTCCTCGCCCTCGCCGGCGCGCTGGTCGCCGTCGCGCTGCCGCGGACGTGGAAGTCGCGCATCGCGGCCTGGAACGCGCACGGGGTCTCGGGAATGCTGCTCGCGCTGCTCGCGAGCTCGTGGTGGATGATCCCCCGGGCCCTCGACCTGGCGCTCGCGTTCCCACTCATGGAGCTGACGAAGTTCGTGTCGCTGCCGCTGCTCGTGGGAGCGCCGGTCGCGCTCAGCTGGCCCCGGGTTGGCGGGATCGGCCGAAGCTTCATCGTCGCGAACGTCCTGCCGATGTGGGCCGTCGTCGGCTGGCTGTACATCGCGGCGCCGGTGCGCGTCTGCAACTTCTATCTGGTGGGGCAGCAGGTCGCGGCGGGGGCCGGGCTGCTCGGCGCGTCCGTGGCTCTGGCGATCGGGGCGGGGGCGCTCGCCTTTCTGCCCGTCTCTCCCCGTATGGCGGTGTCAGCTGACTGACGCTCCTGACCCGTACAACGCCACGGCGGAGTTCGCCGACGACGCGCGCTATGCGTGGTGGCGTAATACGCACCCGGCGGGGTTCGTGCTCGACGTGCGCGCCCGGCGGCCGCCGCTCCTCCACCGGGCCGGCTGCGACAAGGTCGACCGGGACCGACATCCGGGCGCGCTGCGGGCGCGCGGCAGCCGGCAGATCTGCGCCGAGACGCCGGCCGCGCTGCGTGCGTGGCTGGGCCGAGAGGACGCTGGGGCCGGTGGTGGCGTTCTCGCGCGCTGCCCCAGGTGCGCCCCGTGATGCACCGCGGCCGCGGCGGGCAGCTGATGTGTCCCGAGATCGTTCGCGAATCGCGTCCTACACTCTCCCCGTTCCTCCCTTCGCCGCGCCGCCGCCGCCGTTACCCGTGCGCGGGCCGCCGCCAGCGCCGCGCCCGCCCCCGTTCCGGTCCTCGACCCCCGCGTACTCGCGCAGCTTGGCGACGAGGTCGTGGAGCTGCTTCTCGGTCGAGTCGATCTCCTGGGCGGCGCCGTCCACGTCCAGCAGGCCGGCGCGCATCGAGATCGCGACCTGGTTGAGGAAGCGGATCTTGGCCAGGATGTCCTCGGTGACGCGGCGCAGGCCGAAGTAGCGCCGCTTCTCGGCGAGCGCGCGGCGGTAGCGCAGCACCAGGTCGTCCGGCGTCAGGCGCTGGCCCAGGGCGATGACGTCCTCGACCGTGCGGCCGGGGAGCTGGCTCCGGTCGGGCATGCCGGCGTCCTCCCACGCCTCGTCGGCGAACCAGAGCCGCCCCACGTACTCCACGCCGTCGAAGGCCGTGTGGACGGTGACGTTGTAGCGCCGTCCCTCGTACTCGATCGTCGTCAGGTGGTGGTGCGAGATGTCGTCGAAGACGGCCATGAGGGAGGGAGGAGGGTCGGGCGGGTTCAGTGGGCGGCGCGCGGGTGCGACGCGGTGCGGCCGAGGAAGCGGTCGGCGGCCGCCCAGAGCGCCTCCGGCTGCTCGACGTACGGGACGTGGCCGCTCTGCTCCAGCACGACCAGCTCGGCGCCGAGCGCGCGCGCGGCGGCCTCGGAGGAGGCGAGCGGGATGGGGTCCTGGCGGCCGTGCACGACCAGGGCGGGGACGCCGGCGGCGCGGACGCGCTCGAGCCCGCTCGTCAGGTCGAAGTCGCCCAGGCTCTCCCAGATCGACTGCTGGACGCGGCCGGTGACGCGGAACGGGGTCAGGTCGCGGGCGCGGCGCGGGTCGGCGAAGTACCCGGCGACGCCGAGCTCGAACTGGCGCTGCCGGAACGCCGCCGGGTCGCGCTCGCGCAGGCCGGAGGCCGAGAGCTCGTCGCGCATCATCTGAATCTCGCGCCCCTGCTGGCGGCGCGCAAACTCGGCCTCGAAGGCCCGCCGGTGCTCGCGTGCGATCGGGGCCGGGTCGAGCAGCAGCAGGCGCGCCGGCAGCCCCGCGCCGGCGCCGCGCGCGCGCTCGGCGGCGTACAGCATCGCCAGCAGCGCGCCCCACGAATATCCGACCACCGACGGCCGGTCGCCGACGCCGAGCTCCTCGATCACCCGCCCCAGATCGTCCACCTGCGTGCGCCAGGTCACCGTCTCGCGGTCGTCGTCGTGGCGGGAGCGCCCGCCGCCCCGCTGGTCGTAGAACACGAGCTCGT
>DATFPD010000681.1:0-5916 GCA_035265005.1 Gemmatimonadaceae bacterium
TCACGTGGCGCACCGGCGCGCCGGCCTCCGGGGCCGCGCGGGGCGCGTGCTCGTGCCAGCCGAGCGCCACCATCTCCGCGCTCACCGCCGCGACCGCGGCCTCGAGGTCGGGCGGCTCGGACCAGAAGAGGATCCGGGCGACGTCCTCGGCGGCCTCCAGCGTCGTCAGCGTCGCCTCGTGGTCGGAGAGGAACGGCCAGTCGGCGGGGTAGCCCTCCGGCCGCGCGAAGCGGGCGGGAAACTCGACCAGCGACGCCGCGTCCCCCGCCCGCGGGTCCACGATGGTGTAGCGCTCGACCTGGTCGATCGGGGAGACCGGATGCTCGACCAGCTCCATGCCGGCCTGCTCCAGCCGCTCCTCGGGGTCGAGCGACGCGTCGGTCTCGGCGACGCGCTGGGCGAAGCGGCGCAGCGGCGGCAGGTCGTCGTCAGGCATGGGGCGGCCGCGAGCGTTCTACGTCCGATAGCGCCATTGGAGGCTCGAAGCCCCGCTGTAAGTCGAGATGGGGATGGAGAGATGGAGAGATGGAGCGAGGTCGAGCGGCTCATCCCTTCATCCCTCCATCCCCATCTTAGCCCCCTGATGGGGCGTCCAGGAAGCCGGCGCTCCATCCCCTCAGGGAGCCCGAGTGGAACCCGCCGGAGTCGCTCGCGTCGGCGCTTCCCGGACGGAGGCGTCGGCGGTTCGCGGGCGCGACGCCAACTCCCGCCCGACAGCCGTTCCACCACTCCGCGCCTAGCTTCGAATCAACACGCATCCGCGCCCGCGGGTGCCCGAACGCGGAGTGGTCGCCGTGCACAACGCTCATCGCAGCAACACCCTCAGCACCCTCACCGCCCTCGCCGCGGCCGCCGCCGTCCTCGGCGCCGCGTGCGCATCCCAACCGTCGCCGCGCACGACCGCCGCCGGGCGGCCGGCGAGCCAGCTCTGGCTCACCGGCGCCTCGAACGTCCGCCACTTCAGCTGCCGTGCGACCGCGGTGAGCGCCACGCTGGCGCTCGTCCCCGGCGCGACGGTGGACTCCGCGCTGCTGAGCGAGCGCTCGGCGGTCGGGGCGTCGGTCGAGGTCCCGGTCGCAGGGCTCGACTGCGGCATCGGCCACATGAGCGCGGACCTGCACCACGCGCTCAAGGCGCCGGTCGCGCCGACGATCGAGTTCCGCGTCGCCGGCTACACGCCGTCGCCGGACGGCTCCGCGGCGCTGATCGACGGCACGCTCCAGATCGCCGGCGTCGAGCGCCCGCTGCAGCTCGTGGCCTCGCTCGACCGCGGCACGCCCGGCGTCGTCCGCCTGCGCGGGCAGCAGACGATCCGCCCGACCGACTTCGGCGTCACCCCGCCGCGCCGGTTCTTCGGCCTGCTCCGCGTGCGGAACGAGGTCATGGTCCACTTCGACGTGACGGTGGTGGGGGAGGAGATGGGGAGGGTGGAGGCGCTGAGGGACTGAGGGAGGGGCGGGCCACTCCGCCCTACCCCCCTCAGCCCCTCAGCCCCTCAATCCCGCGCCCCATCGCCGCCACCGGCAGCTCCAGCCCGTCCGGCAGCCTGACCGCGAACCGCTCGCGCACCGTGAAGCCGAGCGCGGCGTAGAGCGGCTCGCCGGGGAGTGTGGCGACGAGCGCCAGCTCGCGGAACCCGGCCGCGCGCGCCGCCGTCAGGCACTCCGCGAACAGCATCCGCCCGAGCCCGCGTCGGGCGCACGAGGGGTGCACGAAGAACGCGCGGATCCGCGCCGGCTCGGACTCGGGGTCGAGCGGCGGGTCGAGGGCGTCCCCTTTCATCTGGTCGCCGCCGTAGAGCGTGCGGCGGCGGCTCCACCCGCCGGCCGCGGCGAGCCGGCCGTCGGCATCGTCCACCACGTAGTACGTGCCGTCGGCGATGAGCTGCGTGTCGGGCCCGAAGACGTGGCGCAGCGCGCTCTCGGCCTGCGCGTCGGTGTAGAAGCCGCGGCTCAGGTCGCGCACCGAGTCGGCGATCAGCGCGCGCAGCGGCGCCACGTCGGCCTCGGTCGCGCGGCGGAGGCGGAAGGCTGGAACGGTGCGCGCGGGCTCGTCCATCACGTGAATCTGCTCCGACCTCAGAGCCAGTGCCACCGCACCGCGTGCTCGGCGCGACGCGCGTCCAGCCACCGCCTGAACAGGACGTCGCGCACCGCCGCGCGCGTCGCGGCGTCGAGCGTCGCCTCGCTGCGGCCGAGCACCTCGCCCACCCAGTGGCGCCCGCGCGCGGCCATGGGGCCGACCACGCGCCCGACCGGGGCGCCGGCCAGCTCCGGCGGCAGCTCGTGCGCGCGCGCCGTGGCGAGCGTGCCGGCGACGCCACCGCCGGAGACGCCGTCGGCGCGGCCGGCCGCGGCGAGCAGCCCGTCCACCGCGGCGAGCGCGGCGAGCCGGCGCGCGTCCTCAGCCGACGCGGTCTCGGCGCGGAAGACGCGCACGAGGTCGAAGTCGCCGCGGTGGGCGTGGAAGTGCGGCTCGACCTCGGCGGCGGTGACGCGCTCGCGCAGCTTGCGGGCGCGCACCCCGTTCTCGATCAGCGACTGGAACAGCTCGACCGACCAGCCGAGTCGGGCCAGCCAGGCGTGGGTCGCCGCGGCGGAGTGCAGCCCGCGCGCGGCGCGGAACGCGTCCACCGCCGCCTGCGCCTCGTCAGGCGTGACCTCGGGCGGGTCCACGCCCATCGCCCGCGCGGCGAGCGCGTCCTCGACCAGCGAGTCGACCAGCCCCGGCGACCCCTCGCCCGCCACCTCGAGCGCGGTGAGCGCCTGCTGCACCGTCACCGGCAGGCCGCCGACCGTCAGCACGTAGTTCGCCGCCCAGTGCTCGGCGTAGTCCACGAACCACGGGTTGCCGCGGTCGGGGCGGTAACCCAGGGCGACGGTGCCGCCGCCGGGGTGGCCGATTAGCAGGTCGTAGTCCGCGTCGTCGGAGGCGGGGGGCAGGTCCACCGCCAGCTCCAGCCGCACCGCCGGGTGCGCCGCCGCGAGGCGCGCGACCCGCTCGCGCGCCGCGGCCACCCCGGCGCGCGAGCGCGGGAGGGCGGCCAGCGCGTCCGCCGCCTCGGCGAGCGCGCGGCGGAAGGCCCCGTGCGTCTCCGCCGGGATCGAAACGTCAGGCGTGTACGAATGCATCGTCTGGGGCTCCCGCCAGCAGGTCCACCACCGCATCGGCAATCGGCATCCCGGTCTCGGTCTGGACGAACGCCCACTCCCCCATCGGGTTCAGCTCCAGGAAGACGTGGTCGCCGGCCGGGGTGAGCACGAGGTCCACCGCGCCGTAGCGGAGCCCGTACGCCTCCACCAGGCGGACGCAGCGCGCCGCCACGTCGTCCGGGAGCGCGTGCGGCGCGAGCCCAGCGCGGTCGGCGTCGTGGTGGCGCCAGTCGTGGCGCGTCGCGCGGCTCGCCTGCGAGTCGATCCCGCAGGGGAAGACGCGGCCCCCGACCACGGTCACCCGCAGCTCGAGCCGCTTCGGCACGTACTCCTGAAGGATCATCGGCGCGTAGCGCAGCCCGGCGAGGTTGGCCACGTCGCGGCGGCGGACGACGTGCGTCGCCATCCCGCTCCACCCCGCGGGCGCGTGGGCCGCGTCCAGCCGGCTCACGAGCTTGGCGACCATGCGCCCCTCGCACGCCTCCCAGAACGCCAGCGCTTCGCCGGGGTCGTTGGTGACGAGCGTGCGCGGCACGGTGAAGCCGAAGCGGGGGGCGACGGTCAGCTGCTGGAGCTTGTTCTGCGCCGCCGCCACCACCCGCGGCGTGGCGGGGAGCCAGCGCGCGTCGAGCGTGTCGGAGAGGCCGAGCAGCACCGCGCGGCTCAGCTGGGTCACGCCCGGGCGCGCGCCGGCGTCCACGCGCTCGTCAGGCGCCGGGTTCAGCGGGTAGCGGAACCACACGGCGTCCACGCGGTCGAGCTCCAGCGGCGCGCCGTCGAAGTGGAGCCGGCGCCGCGGCGCCGCGCCCCCGCCGAAGTGCACCGAGATCGCCGCGCGCGCGGGGAAGTCGCCGGTGTCGATCCACCGGTGCTCCACCGCCCGCCGGCGCAGCACCGGGAGGAGGAAGTGGACGTGCTCGTCGTCCTTGCGGCTGAGAATGAGCAGCATCGTCAGGCGGGGTGGGGTGCGGGGCGCGCCGGAAGCTCCGGACGCGCGCCCGCTGAGCAGCTACTCGCCGCTCCCGATCTCCTCGTCGTCGGTCGGGTCGGTCCACGTGCCGCCGTCGCCGGCGCGCGGGAGCAGCCCGCCCTTGACCGCCTCGCCGTCCCCGGCGCTGGCGCTCTCGGGAAGGTCGTTGATGCTCACCGGCTTCTTTCCCTGCGGCTCGCGCCGCTCCTGTTCGTTCGCCATGTGGGTCTCCTCGTGAAAGACTGCGGGCGGCCGGACGGCCACGGTGCGCGCCGCCGCCGCATCAGGGTGTAATGCGCGGCATGCCCGCGACTCCCGACACGGGAGGACCGCTCTATTGGGATGCGCCGAAAGAATGAACCACAGAGGACACAGAGGACACAGAGGGGGCGGGCCTTGATGAATCAAGGCCCCCACATCTGCTGTAGGGGCGCCCCCTCGGTGCCCTCGATGTCCTCTGTGGTTCAATCGCTGTTCAGCAGCGCCATGAAGATGTTGTCGTCGTACTCGCCGTCCGGGCCCATGCGCACGAGCGCCAGCGCGCCGACCACCGCCGCCTCCCTCCACCGGGCGCGCAACCGGCTCGCCGTCACGTCAGTCGCTCCGCCCCTCGATGAACGCCCGCACGGTCGGGTCGCCGCGCACGAGCGCCCGCCAGCCCTCGTCCCTCGCCCGCACGTCCTCGACGAGCGTCCGCGCGCGGGCGGCGGCGTCGCGCAGCGTCGCCGCGTCCGGCTCCCGGCGGGCGCGCGGCGGGGCGGCGATGGCGTGCGCCGTCACCAGCGGCGGGCCGCCGGCGCCGTCGGCCCGGTCGATCAGCAGCACGAGTGCCCGGTCGTCGTCAGGCACGGGGTACTCGCGCTCGAGCACGCGCAGCACGCGGAGCTGTGGGTCGTACAGCGTCCAGGCGGCGCCGAAGTTCGCGCCGGCCGCCACCCACCCCTCGGGCGTCTCCGGCCAGCGGCGGGGCTCGGGCGGGCGGCCGCGCAGCCGCCCCCAGACCCCGGCGAGCAAGTCGCCCACCCAGGAGCCGCCGAGCCATCCCTCCCGGCCGCGCCAGACGGCCACCCCGACCAGGCGCTCGACCCGCGGGCCGCCCGGCTCGCGGCGCGATTCGGTGATGTAGTTGATGTCGACCCGCGCGTCGATCTGCTCGCCGGAGACGCCGGCGCCGCGCGACTGGTAGTCGGACCCGGGCCGTGGCGTGGTCGTCTGCGTCATCTGCGTGATCTCCGTGATCTCCGTGCGCGGGGCAGCTGGGGTCGACGACCGCCCCATGGCCACGGCGCCGAGCGCGCGGAGGCCGGCGCCGCGGCGAAAAATGCGCCTAACGCCAGCGGGCGCGAGAGCGATCGTCACGGGCCGCTCCGCCGCCCGGCGTGCCACCGCTCGGCCGCCCAGCGGTGGCTGGGGTGCGACAGGCGCTCGGCGGCCTCGCGCGGCGGCAGCCACCGGAGCTCGTGGTCCGGCTCACCGGCGCCCGCGCGCGGGCCCTCGGCGTGGACCTCGACGAAGGTGCTGCGCTTCTCGAAGTGCGCCCGCTCGGTGATCGAGTACACGAAGTCCACCGCGCGCACGTTCCAGGCGCCGACCCGCACCACCAGACCGGCCTCCTCGCGCGCCTCGCGCACCACGGTGTCGGGCGGCGCCTCCCCCGGCTCCATGCCGCCGCCCAGAAGGAAGAGCCCCTGCGGCGTGCGGACGACGGCCAGCCGTCCGGCGTCGTCCGCCAGCAGGGCGTAGGCGCTCGGCCGGACGGTGGCCCGCGCGTCGGCGGGCGGGTGGCCGAACACC
>DATFPD010000682.1:0-3202 GCA_035265005.1 Gemmatimonadaceae bacterium
CGAGCGCCTCCCCGCCCTGTGCGAGGCGCGCCTGGTGGTACTCGGCGATGTTCACGCCCAGCTCGCCGAGCAGCGTCCCGACGCGCCCGATGACGCCGGGGACGTCGTTGTTGGTGAGCACGATGAGCGTGTGGCGCGGCATCACGTCCACGTGGTAGCTGCCGACGCGCGTGAGTCGCGGCGCGATGCCCGGGTACGCGACGCCGGCGACGGCGATCTGCTGCATCCCGCCGCTCAGCGAGACCTCGACCGCGCCCGGGTGCCCGAGCTGCGCCGACTCGGCCACCGACAGCTCGAGGCCGCGCGCCTCGGCGAGGGCGCGGGCGTTGATCAGGTTCAGGCGGTCGGTCTCGATCACCCCCTCCAGCACCCCGATCGCCGCCGCCGAGAGCAGCACGCCCGCCGCGCCCACCGCGTCGGGCCCGCAGCGCAGCGCCAGCCGCCGCACCGCGCGCATCCCGTTGTCGGCCAGGATGGCGCGCGCCACCGCCGCCGCGCGCTGCGCCAGCAGCATCGCCGGCTGCATCTCGCTCCACCGCCGCCCGTCCCCCACCTCGGCGATGTTGATCGAGCGCGAGAGCTCCCCCTTCAGCAGGGCGTCGCGCACCGCGACGCAGACGTCCACCGCCACGTTCCGCTGCGCCTCGGCCGTCGAGGCGCCGATGTGCGGCGTCAGCAGGACGTTAGGCATGGCGCGCAGCGGGTGGTCGGCCGGGAGCGGCTCGGTGCCGTAGGCGTCCAGGATCGCGCCGCGCACGTGGCCGCTGGAGAGCGCCGCGACGAGCGCCTGCTCGTCCACGATCCCGCCGCGCGCCAGGTTGGCGACGATCCCGCCCGGGCGCAGCGCCGCGAGCTGCGCCCGCCCGATCAGCCCCGTCGTCTCGTCGGTGAGCGGGGTGTGGACGGTGAGGACGTCCGCCTCGTCCAGCAGCTCCTCGAGCCGGGTCGCCCGGCGGATGCGCAGCGTGGCGAAGCGCTCGTCGCCGATGTACGGGTCGTACCCCACCACGTCCATGCAGAACGCCAGCGCCCGCGACGCCACCTCGCTCCCGATCCGCCCCACGCCGACCACGCCGAGCGTCCTCCCCTTGAGCTCACCGCCGAGGAGCTTGGAGCGCTCCCACTTCCCCTCGCGCATCGTCGTCGCCGCGCGCGGGATGTGCCGCAGCAGCCCGATGATCGAGCCGAAGAACAGCTCGGCCACCGCGATCGTGTTCCCGGCCGGCGCGTTGATCACCGCCACGCCCAGCTCGGTCGCCGTGTCGAGCGCGATGTTGTCGACGCCCACGCCCGCGCGCCCGACCACCCGCAGCCGCGAGGCCTTGCGCAGCAGCTCGTCGGAGATGCGCGTCGCGCTGCGGCCGACGATCGCGTCGTACTCCGGGATGCGCTCGAGCAGCTGGTCCTTGGGAAGCGTCGGGACCACGTCCACGGCGAGCTCGGGCTCGCTCGCGAGCAGGGTCACGCCGTCGGCGTCTATGTCGTCGGTGACGAGAACCTTGAAGGGCATGAGAGGCAGGTACGAAATGCGAAATGCGAAACACCAGATCGCCGGCGAGTGGAGAAAGGTCGCACGGCCGTGCGCGCGGCGCTACCGGCGAGGCTACGACGCTACCGGCGGCGTCGTCTCCGCCTCGAAGACGACGCGTCGCCGTCCTCCGCGAGGTCACACCGGAAGACCAGCAGGTCACGCACGCGGATGCCGTGCTCGTACACGGGCTCGCGGTAGTACCAGAAGTAGTCCGCCCGCACGTGGTCCATCCGGAAGCCGCACTTCTGGTAGAACGCGATGTTGCCGATGCTGGCGTTCCGCGTCCCCACCACCATCGCCCGCTTCCCGCGGCGGCGCCCTTCGGCGAGGAGCCAGGCGACGAGCTCCTTGCCGAGCCCCCGCCCCTGCCGCGCCGCCGCCACCGCCAGCTCCTCCAGCTCGCACGGCTCGTCGTTCCAGCGCACGCTCGCCGCCCCCACCAGCTCCCCGGTCGCCGCGTCGTCCATGCGGTAGACGGTGTCGCTCAGGTTGCGCAGCCCCCACCGCAGCGCACTCTCCGACGGCTCGGCCAGGAGAAGCAGTGGGATCAGCTGCTCGATCTCGTCGGGACGGGCTTCGCGGATCAGGTGGGGCATGGAGGGCGGCTGCACCCCTCACTCTTCCAGAAACCACTCCATCGCTTCCCCCACCACCGGCTGCGGCACCGAGTGGTAGCCGTCGAACTCCCTATAGCACACGTCGTAGCCCGCGCGACGCAGCGCCGGGACGATGCGGCGGCTGCAGGGGTCGATCGGCAGCACGTCGTCGTGCCTGCCGTGGGCGACGAAGAGCCGCGGCGCGCCGTGCTGCGCCGCGGGCGCCACGAAGCCGGGGGAGAACGCCATGATGTGCGTGAGCAGTTCCCCGTTCGTGATGCCGAGCGAGAGCGCGTACGAGGCGCCGTCCGAGAACCCCGCGACCGCCACGCGCGTCGCGTCCACCGCGCAGCGCTCGAACGTCCACGCGAGCGCCCGGTCGACGAACTCGACGTCCGGACCGAAGCCGCGCGTCAGCGAGTCCCAGGTGACGCCGCGCGAATCGACCGCCGCGACCACGCACCCCGCCCGCTCGGCCGCCGGCTGGAACACGGGGAGCAGGTCCGCCGCGTCCGCGCCGGCGCCGTGCAGCAGCAGCACCAGCGGCGCCGGCACCGCCGGGTCGTAGCCCGTCGGCACGAACAGGAACCCGTCCCGCCGCCCGCCGAGCCCGAGCCGCTGCCGCCGACCGCGCACCAGCGGCCGCGCGTCGCCGGCCGGTGTAGCCGTTGGGCGCGAGAGCAGATGCCCCAGCGCGTGCGAGCGATCGTCGGAGAGCATGCGCGGAATCTCGCGACCGGCCCGCCCAACGAGAACGGCCCCGGGAAGCGCAGGCGCTCGATTCATCGAGCGCGCACCTCCCGAGGCCGTCCGTCCGTCCGTCCGGCCGGCCGTCCGTCATCGCGCGCGGCGCGCGGCAGTCCGGTCGTTCACATCACCGGCTGATACCGGTAGGCCGCGATCCCCGGCTGCCGCACCTCGACCGTGAACTTCGCGGCGCCGCCGTTGGCGATCGTGAGCGGCGCCTCCTCGGAGGCGACCACCTTGCCGGTCTTGTCCAGGAACTCGAAGCGGATCTTCGTGTTCTTCTCGCCCGGCGTGTTGTTCTCCGCCATGCCGGTCACCGTGTACTTCG
>DATFPD010000683.1:0-1884 GCA_035265005.1 Gemmatimonadaceae bacterium
GCGCTGAGCTGCTGCCGCTGCCCGCCGACGCGCTCTCGGCCGGTGCCGCCGCGCCGCCGGCGGCCGCCACCGACGTGCGCCCGTAGGACGGCGCGGTGATCCGGAAGTGTCCGCGCTCGACCCGGCCGGCGATCCACTCCACCAGCCGGTGGTCGTCGAAGCGGGCCGCGGCGCTCCCGCCGAGCGTCTCCGCGGCGAGCCGGCGGAGCGCCGCCACCGCGAACGGGTCCGACTTGAAGCGCCGGATGAAGCGCGCCGCGGCGCCCGCGTCGGGAAACGCCGGCGCCGCACCGCGCCCCGCCCGGGGCCCGATCTCGAAGGTCGTCTGTCCGTCGCGCAGCAGCTGTGGCATCGCGGGAGCATCATGCGCCGCGGCTCACGCCTGGCGCAAGACGAGCGCGGCACAATATTGCGCCCATGACGCTTCCGCTCCCGCCGCTGGCGACGGCGCGCTACCCGGGCGAGTTCCTGCTCGGCGTCGCGCGGCGCCGCCCCGAGATGCTCCAGCGCATCGCGCGCGACTGCGGCGACGTGGCGGGCTTCCGCATCGGCCCGCAGCTCGTCGTGCTGCTCTCCCACCCGGACGACGTGCGCGACGTGCTGGTGACGCAGGGGCGGAAGTTCAAGAAGGGGCGGGGGCTGGAGCGCGCGCGGGCGCTGCTCGGCGAGGGGCTGCTGACGAGCGAGGACCCGCTGCACCGCCGGCAGCGGCGGCTGGTGCAGCCGGCCTTCCACCGGCAGCGAGTGGCCGCCTACGGCGACGTGATGTCCGCCTGCGCCGCCCGCGCCGCCGGCCGGTGGCGCCCGGGCCAGGCGATCGACGCCGCGGCCGAGATGATGCGCCTGACGCTGGCCGTGGTGGGGCGGACGCTGTTCGACGCCGACGTCGAGGGCGAGGCGTCCGAGGTCGGGGACGCGCTGGCCGACGTCTTCGCGGCGTTCGGGCTCGCCGTCGTCATGCCCTTCGGCGAGCTCCTCGAGCGCTTCCCGCTCCCCGCGGCGCGCCGCTTCCGCCGCGCCCGCGACCGCCTGGACGCCATCATCTACCGGATCATCCGCGAGCGCCGCGCCTCCGCCGACGACCGCGGCGACCTCCTGTCGATGCTGCTGGCGGCGCAGGACGTCGACGGCGACACGGACGCGGAGGCGGAGGCGGAGGCGAAGCCGGACGGCGCCGGGATGAGCGACCGGCAGCTCCGCGACGAGGCGCTCACGCTCTTCATCGCCGGCCACGAGACCACGGCCGTCGCGCTCGCGTGGACCTGGTACCTGCTGGCGCGGCACCCGGACGCCGAGGCGCGCCTGCACGCCGAGCTCGACGCCGCACTCCCGCCCGGCGCGCCTGACGCGGGCTTCGGCGACCTCCCGCGCCTCCCCTACGCGCGGATGGTGCTCGCCGAGTCGATGCGGCTGTACCCGCCGGCGTGGATCATCGGGCGCCGCGCGCTGGAGGACGTCGAAATCGGCGGCCGCCTGATCCCGCGCGGCGCGCTGGTGCTCATGAGCCAGCTCCTGGTGCACCGCGACCCGCGCTGGTTCCCCGACCCCGACCGCTTCGACCCCGACCGCTGGGCCCCGGACGCCACCACGGGCCCGCGCCACAAGCTCGCCTACTTCCCTTTCGGCGCCGGCACCCGCGTCTGCATCGGCGAGCAGTTCGCGTGGATGGAGGGCGTCATTCTCCTCGCGACGATCGCCCGCCGCTGGCGGCTGCGTTTGGACCCACCGGACCAGCGCGTCGAGATGCGGCCGATGGTGACACTCCGGCCGGGAGCGATCAGAATACGATTCGAGGCTCGGGGCTGAATGATTGAACCGCGGAGGGCGCGGAGGCCGCGGAGGAGTGCCTCGGGGCGCCCCGAGGCACTCCTCCGCGGCCTCCGC